>JBEEOG010000052.1:0-4009 GCA_041191745.1 Pseudomonadota bacterium
CCTTCACGGCGAAATCGGCGCTGACGCCGTGGTTCAGCAGGTGGGTGACCAGCTTGTTCGCGTCGCGCTGGCCTTCATCGTAAACCCATTCGGCGAAAGCGAATTCATCCTTCCAGCCCGAGTCTTCGCGCCAATCCTCGTAGTAGCTGCGCAGCGATTCCACGCCCCAGCTGGAGGGGTGAAGGCCGATCCGGCCGCCCTTGTTCATCCGCCGTTCCGTTCCTGCGACAAAGATGATCGCGCAGGCCGAGGCGCATTCGCCCTGCACTTCGGTCTTGAGGCCGTAGTCGGCGATGATCGCAGCCATTTCATAAGCAGCCTCGATATACCCGCCGTCCGAGGTCAGGCGGAGCGTGTCGAGACGGTCTTCGTGGCGGGACAGGATGGAGCGGAGGGCGTCGATATCCTCGTATGCGATGTCGCCGATGGTATCGGCGGGGGTAAGGCCGGAGGCCGGATCGAGGAGGGTGGCATCGACGGGATAGGCCGTGTTGTAGAGCAGGACGTTGCCGTCGAGGGTAAAGCGGGTCTGGGCGGAGGCGGCGGTCACCGGCAGCAGAAGCAGGAGGACGGCGGTGAGGATTGCGCGCAAAACGGCCTCCGATACAACGGCTTATGCTGGGGTGGGGGCAGGATGAACCGCGGCGGAGGACTGCGCAAGGGGGGTTTACTTCGCGCCGGGCCGGACGGATGAAGGCGGCATGGTCTTCGAGGTCCTTCCGCATGTCGTGGCACTGCTGGTGCTGGCCGCCTTTCTGGCCGGGTTCGTTGATTCCATCGCGGGGGGCGGGGGGCTGATCTCGGTTCCGGCGTTGCTTCTGGCGGGGGCGAGCCCGATCGAAGCCTTGGCGACGAACAAGCTGCAGGGGACGTTCGGGGCGGCGACGGCAACTGTGACCTATGCGCGGGCGGGGCATGTGCGGCTGGGTCAACAGCTTGGAATGGCGGCGATTTCTGCGGCGGGCGGTGCGGCGGGCGCCTTGGTCGCGCATCTGATTCCCGTGGGCGTGCTGCGGGTGGTGATGCCCGTGATCCTTGTCGCGGTGGCGTTGTTCTTTGCCTTGAAGCCGGGGTTGAGCGATGCGGACCGGGTGGAGCGGGTGCGGCCGGGGGTGTTCGCGATGACGGCGGTGCCGCTGATCGCGGCCTATGACGGGTTCTTCGGACCCGGCACGGGATCGTTCTTCATGCTGGCCTTCGTGATGCTGGCGGGGTTTGGGGTCCTGAAGGCCACGGCGCATACCAAGCTGCTGAATTTCGCAAGCAATATCGGTAGCTTGGCCGTGTTCATCCCATCGGGCGCGATGTGGTGGGCGGTGGGTCTGTGCATGGCGGCGGCGCAGGTTCTGGGGGCGTCGATCGGGGCGCGGCTGGCGATGCGGGTGGGGGCGCGGCTGATCAAGCCGCTGCTCGTCGTGACGTCGACGGCGATGGCGGCACGGCTGCTGTGGCAGGTGTTTTCGGGCTGAATCGACTGTACCGAATTCCGTGCCGGAAACTGTACCGCAAAGTGTCAGCACGCAGCGGTCGGATCAGGGGTTTTCCGTTAGGATTCAGGGCGGCCGTCACGCGCCCCAATCCGCCGCCTGCATTTCACGCAAGCGGGAAGCGGTGCGTTCGAATTCGAAGGCGCCGGTGCCTTCGAGATAGAGGCGTTCGGGGATGTCGGCGGCCGAGCAGATGAGGCGGACCTTCGCTTCGTAGAGCGCGTCGATCAGGGTGACGAAACGCTTCGCCTCGTTGTAGTTCGAGGCGGAGAGCTGGGGGATGTCCTCAAGGATCAGCACGCGGGCGGCCTGGGCGATGGCGAGGTAGTCGCCGGGGCCGAGGGGGCGGGCGCAGAGGTCCCAGAAGGTGGCGCGGGCGATGCCGTTGGCGAAGCGGGGCAGGTCGACGGTTCGCCCGTTGACCAGCAGGCTGAGGATGTCGCCCTTGGCGCCCCCGGTCAGGTCGGACCAGATGGCGTCGATTTCGCCCCGCACCTTGCCGGAGGGATGGAAGTAGACCTGCGCACCCTGCAGGCGGTGCTGGCGGTAATCCGTGGGGCTGGCGAGTTCGACCACCTGCAGCCGCGCGCGGAGGAGGTCGATGAAGGGCAGGAAGAGCGCCCGGTTCAGACCATCCTTGTACAGGTCCTCGGGCGGGCGGTTCGAGGTGGTGACGATCACCACCCCGCCGGCCAGCAGTTTTTCGAACAGGCGACCCACGACCATGGCGTCGGTGATGTCGGTCACCTGCATTTCGTCGAAGGCAAGGAGGCGGGTGTCGCGGAGGATGTCTTCGGCGACCGGGGTGAGGGGGTCTTCCACCCCGCGCTTGCGCGCGTCGTGCATGCCCTTGTGGACGGATTGCATGAAGGCGTGGAAATGGACGCGGCGTTTCTGCCGGATCTCCGTCGCCTCGGTAAAGAGATCCATGAGCATGGATTTGCCGCGCCCCACCCCGCCCCAGAGATAAAGCCCCCGGGGCGATGTGAGGGGTTTGGCGAAGAGACCGGCGAAGAGACCCACGCGGCGGTCGGCATTGGCTTCGAGCCAGGCGCGGAGCTGTTCGAGCATGGGAAGAACGGCATGCTGCGCCGGGTCGGCGCGGAGCGTGCCTTGGCTGACGCGGTCCTCGTAGATCTCGGTCATTGTCCTTCGCATACCGTTGCATACCGCGCGGAGCGGGATTCTGGAAGGGTGGGTGTAGGATATCGCGCCTCTGACCCATACGTTCGCATGGCCCCCACCCGTCCGCACAAGGCGGATGGACGGACGGCAGCGCGCGCCCTTTCGCACTGTGTGGCAGGGTGCGGGACATAGGCGCGCGAGTGTGTGTCGCGCGCGACATGGAAGACCCTGACCAATGACTGACGCCACGCACGGATTGCCGGTGTACCATCGTGACCCGGATTTCGGACGATCCTACCGTGCGCCTGGCGAGGCCACACCGGAAATCCATCTGCCGGCAGGGTGGTGGCTGCTGCCCGCCGTGGCGACGGGTGTCCTGGGCTGGGCGGCGTTGTTCTGGGCGGTCTTGCTGTAAGGGCCGATACCTAAACCCCGGCGCGGGCCTGTCGTTGAGAAGGGCGGACCATCGCGCAGGAGGCAGGAATGGCAGTCGCCCATCTTTACGGCTTGAAGACGGAAACGCCGGAGGTGCCGCGCGCGCCCCGGATGTTCGTGGAGCCCGAGGATTTCGTATCGGTTGCCGAACTCGCGCGGTCGATCGCCGGGGTGGAGCGGACTTGCATCCGTCTTTCGGACGACGAGACCGGCGAGACGCGCATTGCCTTTTTCCCGCCACTTCCGGGCGTGGATGACCTGCCCCCGGCCCTGCTGCCGAACGGGCGGGGTTTGTCCCAGATGGACGGAGATTCCCTGAGCGCCGAGATGAAGGCCGCAGGTCTGCCGGAGTTGGCGTTCTGGGCGGGGTTCGCGCTGAAATCGCCGAGCGGGCGGGTTCTGGGCGTGCTGGGCCTGATGGATGCGTCGCATCACCACCTGCCGGAAAGCGTGCTGCAGCAGCTGAGCCATCTGGCGGGCATCCTGTCGGTCGGGATCGGGATGGCGGCGTCGGTCATCCGGGTGCTGGCGCGCCAGACCCTGGGCGTGATCGAGGACGTGGCGGAATTGGATGAAGGCGCGGCATCGCCTGCGCTGACGGGGCTGATGCGCTATGCTTCGGGTCGGCTGCCGTCGAGCGCCGAGGCGATGGCGATGCGGATCGCGGGGCTTGCCGACCAGTCGGGCGATATGCTGCTTCTGACGCCACCGGCGAAGTCGATCCTGTATACCCATGGCTTCCGCCTGTGGGATCCGCAGGGCATGCAGGTGGAAGAGCCCGCGGTCGTGGCCGCGCCGGAACCGGCAGAGTTCAAGCCGATGGCGCGGCTGCGGATCGGCGAGGTGCATCACGACATCGCCCGCGACGACGTGACGGACAAGTTCGCCTTCCGCATCACGGGCAGCGATGCGGAATGGGTGCTTCTGGACAACGGTCTGGAGCAGGGCTGGCCCGAGATGGC
>JBEEOG010000053.1:0-4668 GCA_041191745.1 Pseudomonadota bacterium
TCCGGATCGGGGGCGCGAGGGCGCCTTGTGCAAGGCGGGCGGCGCGGACGGGACAAGCCGCGCCGCCCGAGGGCCGGTGACGGGGGATCGCGCCACCGGCGGGACAGGACGGCAGGGATCAGTCGTCATCCCCGTCATGTTCGACGGCTTCGAGCTTATCGTTGAACCACAGCGACGCGGTCTTGCCGTCCTTGACGACATAGACCTCGATCAGGCCGTCCTCGGCCTCGATCTTGCGGACCTCGTAGCCCTGCGCGACCAGCTGCGCGGTCAGCTTCTCTTTCACGGCCGCATCCACCTCGGTGTCGGCAAGGGCGGGAAGGGCGGCGGACAGGGCCACGGCCAGCGCGGCGATCAGACGGATCTTCATGGGAAACCTCGTGTTCTTCGGTCGGTCCCCGCGGTGGCACCATTGCCAGCGGGACACCGCCGGATTGCGCCCTTTCGCGGCGGCGGGGAATCGGCCTGCGGGTAGAGAGCGGGGCAAAACGCCCGTCTCCAACCCGAGTTGCAGAGGCCGCCTGCGATTGCGGCGCGGGGACCGGACGGGTATAGGACTTTCTTAACCAAGACCGGCCTAGCGTCGGCGCAACGGCCGGCCTAGCGTCGGTGCAACAGAATCGGGAGTTTCGCTCATGGCAGGCGTCAACAAGGTCATCATCGTCGGCAATCTGGGCCGCGATCCCGAAGTCCGCAGCTTTCCCAACGGCGGCAAGGTCGTGAACCTTCGCATCGCCACGTCCGAGACTTGGCGCGACCGCAACACAGGCGAGCGCAAGGAAAAGACCGAATGGCATTCGGTCGCCATCTTCAACGAAAACCTCGCCAAGGTGGCCGAGCAGTATCTTCGCAAAGGGTCCACCGTCTATATCGAGGGCCAGCTTGAAACCCGCAAATGGCAGGACCAGTCGGGGCAGGACCGCTACACGACCGAGATCGTGCTGCGCCAGTACCGCGGCGAGCTGACCCTGCTGGGCGGGCGCGGCGACGGCGGCGGCGCGCAGGGCGGGGCCGACTCCTATGACGACTATCAGGGCGGCGGTGGCGGCGGCTATGGCGGCGGTTCGGGCGCCGGCGGCGGTTACGGCGGCGGCCGCTCGTCGGGCGGCGGCGGTGGCGGCGGCTTCGGCGGCGGCTCTGCCGGTGGTGGCGGCGGTGGCGGTGGCGGCCGGTCCGATCTGGACGACGAAATCCCCTTCTGATGCGCGCGCCGCCCTTCGGGGCGGCGTTTTCCGCTTCCGCCCCCCGCTTCGCCCCCGTCCCTTTCGCGTTCCTGCGGCCCGACCTCTGGCCACTGGACCTTGGCTGCGCGAAATCCTATATATTCAGTCAACAAAGCGCAGCTTCGCAAAGGCGCAAGGATTCCATGACGCAGGCCGAAAAGATCGAGGGCGCCCCCCTCATCGCCCCCTCCACCACCGACCATCCGCTGTACGAACAGGTCGTAGATGCCTGCCGCACGGTGTTCGACCCCGAGATTCCGGTGAACATCTTCGACCTCGGGCTGGTCTATACCATCGACATCTCGGCCGAGAATGACGTCAACATCACCATGACCCTGACCGCGCCGGGCTGCCCCGTGGCGGGCGAGATGCCGGGCTGGGTCGCCGATGCGGTGGACCCGCTGCCCGGGGTCAGGACGGTGAACGTGCAGATGACCTTCGATCCCCCGTGGGGCATGGACATGATGTCCGACGAGGCGCGTCTGGAACTGGGCTTCATGTAACGCGCAAGGGATTTTCCTTGCAATTCGCCGATGCAAAGGTAAACCTTTGCATATGGCCCAGCCTGTCCACGCCGTCATCACGGGCGACCTGATCGCCTCCACCCGCCAGCCGCAGGCGCGGGCCGATGCCGCCATGTCCGCCTTGCAGGCGGCGGCCCGGGGCTGGCCGGAGACGGACCTGCGCTTCACCCGCTTCCGCGGCGACGGCTGGCAGGTGCTGCTGCCCCGTGCCGGCGGGGCGCTGCGTGTCGCGCTGGTGCTGGCCGCACGGCTGGCCGCGGCCGAGACGGGGATCGCCACGCGCCTTGCCATCGGGATCGGCGGCATCACCGCGGGGGGGACCCGCGATCTGTCGGATGCGGCGGGCGCGGCCTTCACCCGTTCGGGCCGCGCGCTCGATGCGATGCCGCGCGGGCGGGTCTGGGCGGTGTCGGGCGGCGCGGGGCTGCCTGCATGGGTGCAGGGCTATGTGGAGCTGGCCGAATGGCACGCGGCGGGCTGGACCGCCGGACAGGCGGCGGTGGTGGCCGATTACCTGACGCCCCGCCGCGCGACACAAGAGGAACGCGCGGCGCAGATGGGGCTTTCCCGTCAGGCATGGAAGGCGCGGCTCGACGGGTCGGGCATCGCCACATGGGACCCCGCGCTTGCCGCGTGGGAGGCATGGGACGGCGCGGGGGCGGGCGATGACTGAAACCTTTGCCGCGCTGCTTTTCGCGCATGTGCTGGCCGATTTCGTCCTGCAACCCGACCGGATGGTGCGGGGCAAGCGCAAACCGCTCTGGCTGGCCGCGCACGGGGCGGTGGTGCTGGTCACCGCCGTTCTGGCCACGGGCAACCCGCACCCCGCGCTTCTGGCGATGGCGCTGGCGCATCTGGCGATCGACATCGCAAAGAGGGCACTCGGGGGCGAAGGTCTTGCCGCCTTCCTGACCGATCAGGCGGCGCATCTGGCCACGCTCGTGCTGACCGCCGCGCTGCTGCCCGACCTGTGGTCCGGCGGGGTCTGGTCCACCCTCACCCCCCTGCCCGCGCTGATGGCGGTGGCGGCGGGCGCGGTGCTGGCGATCCGCGCGGGCGGATTTGCCATCGGGTTGCTGATGGCCCCCTTTGCCGCGCGCATCACGCTCGACGGCCTGCCGGGCGGCGGGCGGGCCATCGGCCATCTGGAGCGGGGGCTGATCTTCCTGATGATCCTCGGCGGCCTGCCCGAAGGGATCGGCTTCCTGATCGCGGCGAAGTCGGTCCTGCGCTTCGGCACGGTCAAGGAAGAGGCGAGGCTGTCGGAATACGTCATCATCGGCACGCTGGCCTCGTTCGGCTGGGCCATGCTGGCGGCATGGGCCACGCTTGCGCTGGTAGCGCATCTGCCCCCGCTTGGAATTCCCGCATTTCCGCCCTAAGTTAACGGGGACGAAGGAGCATCCCATGTTCGGCATCCCCGGCAAACAGGCCGTGACCCTAACCCCCGCCGCCGCGCGCCAGATCGCGCGGCTGATGGAAAAGAACGGCACCGCCGGTCTGCGGATCGGCGTGAAGAAGGGCGGCTGCGCGGGGATGGAATACACGATGGACTTCGCCGCCGACGTCAACCCGCTGGACGAGGTGGTGGAACAGGACGGCGCCCGCGTGATGATCGCACCGATGGCGCAGATGTTCCTCTTCGGGACCGAGATCGACTACCAGACCTCGCTTCTGGAAGCGGGCTTCCGCTTCAACAACCCCAACGTGGCCGAAGCCTGCGGCTGCGGCGAGTCGATCAAGTTCAAGGACCAGCCCGCCGCCTGAGGCAGGGCACCGCACGATCTGGCACAACCACGCCGATAGCCTGCCCTAGCGCCCTGCATCCCGCTGCAACGCCTTCAGCCGCGCCAGCGCCTCTTCTGCCCGCGCCTCCGGCACGAAGACATGATCATGACGCCGCGCCGCGATCATGTTGCAGGCGATCCCCGCATCGGCCAGCACCCCCGCCACCGCAGCCGTCAGACCAACACCCTCCAGCGCCGAATGGACCCGCAGCGTGATCTGCCGCATCACGCTGTCCACGGGCAGACCCCGCGCCTCGGCCGCCGCCACCGGCAACAGGACCGACACCCCCTCCTCCTCGCGGAAGGTGCCAAGCGCGTCCGGAAACGCCGCCCCATCCTCCACCGTGCAAAAGCAGAACCGCCCCGGCATCAGCACCGGGTCCATCCCCGCGATCATCGCGCGCCGCTCCGACACTTCCGCCATGTCCGCCCCCATATGGCCTGCCACAGGCCCGAACCAGTGTCGGTGAACAATCCCCCGGGCCGTACCTCATCGACATCCGGAGCAGATCCGTAATTACGTAATTTACGTACCCTCAATCCCACCCAATCGCCCCGATCCCGGCGCCCCCATCCGCATCTCCGCCGTCCAGGTCTCGGTCATATAGGTCAGGAAACGATCCCGGAACTGCCGCGTGTGATCATGGGCCAGCGCATCCGCCCGCTCCACATCCCGCGCCCGGATCGCCTCCAGCATCTCCCCATGCTCGTCGGTCAGCAGATACCCCTCCGACGTCCGCTCCAGATAGTCGAAATGCAGGTGCAGCATCCGCCGCCCCTGATCCAGCAACCGCTCATAGAACCCGGCCATATAGGGATTGCGCCCCGCCGCCGCGATGGCCATGTGGAACCCCTTGTTCGCTTCGCTCATCGCCAGATGCCGACCCGACGCCACCGCCGCCTCGAACCGCGCCTGCGCTGCCGCGATGGCCTCCAGATCGTTCTCAGTCCGCAGCGCCGCCGCCAGCCGCGTGTTTACCCGCTGCGCGATGTCCAGCGCCTCGACATACTTCGGAAAGGCCGTCACATCCAACGGCGCCACGATGGTGGACCGGTTCGGCAGCATCACCACCAGCTCCGCCCCGGCCAACCGGATCAGCGCCTCGCGCACGGGCGACCGCGACATCCCGAACC
>JBEEOG010000054.1:0-19876 GCA_041191745.1 Pseudomonadota bacterium
AGTCGCGCCGCTTCCTCGAATTCCAGATTTTCGGCGGCCTTGCGCATCTGCGCCCGCAGCGCATCCAGATGCGCGGCAAGGTTCGATCCGACCAGAGGCTTGTCCACCTTGGCCGTGACGCGGGATTGGTCGGTGTCGCCCTGCCACAGGCCCGCCAGCACATCCTCGACGTTCTTCTTGACCGTCTGCGGGGTGATCCCGTGTTCAAGGTTATAGGCCACCTGCTTTTCGCGGCGGCGGTTGGTTTCGGCGATGGCGCGTTCCATCGACCCGGTGATGCGGTCGGCATACATGATGACGCGCCCTTCCGCGTTCCGTGCCGCCCGCCCGATGGTCTGGATCAGCGAGGTTTCCGACCGCAGGAAGCCTTCCTTGTCGGCGTCCAGAATGGCCACCAACCCGCATTCGGGAATGTCGAGGCCTTCGCGCAGCAGGTTGATCCCCACCAGTACGTCAAAGGCGCCAAGGCGCAGGTCACGCAGGATCTCGATCCGCTCGATCGTGTCGATATCAGAGTGCATGTAGCGGATGCGGATGCCCTGTTCGTGGAAGTATTCGGTCAGATCCTCGGCCATCCGTTTCGTCAGCGTCGTCACCAGCACGCGCAGGCCACGGGCCGCGACGAGGCGGATTTCCGACAGAAGGTCGTCCACCTGCATCTCGACGGGGCGGATCTCCACCTCGGGGTCGATCAGGCCGGTGGGGCGGATGACCTGTTCGGTGAAGACGCCCCCCGTCTGCTCCAGCTCCCACGCGGCGGGGGTGGCGGATACGAAGACGGATTGCGGGCGCATGGCATCCCACTCCTCGAACTTCAGGGGGCGGTTGTCCATGCAGGAGGGCAGGCGGAACCCGTGTTCGGCCAGCGTGAACTTGCGCCGGTAGTCGCCGCGATACATCCCCCCGATCTGCGGGACCGAGACGTGGGATTCATCGGCAAAGACGATCGCGTTGTCGGGGATGAATTCAAACAGCGTGGGGGGCGGCTCGCCCGGCGCGCGGCCCGTCAGGTAGCGCGAATAGTTCTCGATCCCGTTGCAGACGCCGGTGGCCTCCAGCATCTCCAGATCGAACTGGGTGCGCTGTTCCAGACGCTGCGCCTCCAGCAGCTTGCCCTCCTTCACCAGCTGGTCCAGCCGCAGGGTGAGCTCGGCCTTGATGCCCTTGATCGCCTGCTGCATCGTCGGGCGGGGCGTGACGTAGTGGCTGTTGGCGTAGATGCGGATCTGCTGGAAGGTGTCGGTCTTGGCCCCTGTCAGCGGGTCGAATTCGGTGATCGCCTCCAGCTCCTCGCCGAAGAAGGAAAACCGCCACGCGCGGTCCTCGAGGTGGGCGGGCCAGACCTCGAGGCTGTCGCCCCGCACGCGGAAGGACCCGCGGGCAAAGGCCTGATCGTTGCGGCGGTATTGCTGGGCGACCAGTTCCGCCATCACCTTGCGCTGGTCATACATCTGGCCCGTGATCAGGTCCTGCGTCATGGCCGAATAGGTTTCCACCGACCCGATGCCGTAGATGCACGAGACAGAGGCCACGATGATCACGTCGTCGCGTTCCAGAAGCGCCCGCGTGGCCGAATGGCGCATGCGGTCGATCTGTTCGTTGATCTGGGATTCCTTCTCGATATAGGTGTCCGAGCGGGGAACATAGGCTTCGGGCTGGTAGTAGTCGTAATAGGAAACGAAGTATTCCACCGCGTTGTCGGGGAAGAATCCCTTGAATTCCCCGTAAAGCTGGGCGGCCAGTGTCTTGTTGGGGGCAAGGATGATGGCGGGGCGCTGGGTTTCCTCGATCACCTTGGCCATGGTGAAGGTCTTGCCCGTGCCGGTCGCACCCAGAAGCACCTGATCGCGTTCGCCCGCGAGCACCCCTGCCGTCAGTTCGGCGATGGCCGTGGGCTGGTCGCCCGCCGGCTGGAAGGGCGTCTGCATGACGAATCGGCGGCCACCCTCGAGCTTGGGGCGGGTCAGGACCTCGGGCCGGTCGGTCAGGGCGCTGGAATTGTTGTGGGGCATGTGATTCCCTCCGGCCCTCCAATCTGATCCGTTTTTGTTCCCCTGCAAGGCGGCATGGCGTCGGGGCGCGGATCTGTGCAATTTTAGCGAAATTCGTCTTTCGTCACACATCTTGGGGTTGCAAAGGCGCGCGGCGCGGCGCATCTTGGCGGGGCAAGCAGCAAATCTGCCAGCCGGTCGCACCACACACCCCACCCACACTCCCCGTGACCGGCTGGCAGACCCCCCGGACTGCAGCATGGACAAGCTGTCGCTTGCACCTTCCCCCCGAAATCGACCATATAGCGCCAGACGATCAGCAAGGGGTCTTCGATGCGCGCACGGATCTTTCAACCGGCCAGGACGGCGATGCAGTCGGGCATGGGCAAGGCGAAGAACTGGGTGCTGGAATTCGCCCCCGCCACCTCGCGCGAGATTGACCCGCTGATGGGCTGGACATCCTCGGGCGATACGCAGTCGCAGGTGCGCCTGCGCTTCGACACGCGCGAGGCGGCCGAAGCCTATGCCCGCGCGAAGGGGATCGCCTATGACGTGGTCGAACCTAAGTCGCGCAAGCCGGTGATCCGCCCGCGCGGCTATGGCGAGAATTTCGCCACCGAACGCAAGGGCGCCTGGACCCACTGAAGGGGGCCCGTCATGGCGCTGACCATCGCCGCCGAAAGCCCGCTCGGGGCCGATCTGGCGCTGCTGTTCCAGCGCCACACCGCCGACATGCATGCCGACACGCCGCCCGAGTCGATCCACATGATGGATGCGGGCCAGCTTGCCACGCCCGAGGTCACCTTCTTCGTCATGCGCGACGGCGGGGTGCCCGTGGGCATGGGGGCCTTCAAGCGCATCGACGCGGACCATGCCGAGATCAAGTCGATGCATGTTCTGGCCGAACATCGCGGGCGCGGACTGTCGCGGCGGATGCTCGACCATCTGGTCGAACGGGCCGCCGCCGCCGGATTTGCGCGCCTGTCGCTGGAAACCGGCGTGCAGCCGACCTTCATCGCCGCGCGCGCGCTATACGCCAAGGCGGGCTTTGCCGAATGTGCCCCGTTCGAAGGCTATGTCGAGGACCCCAACAGCCTCTTCATGACGAAGCGGATCGCCTAGTCGCCCGTGGTGCCGTCGATGGCCAGCACGGCGGCGCGCGCGATGGCGGTCAGGGCGGCTTCCTGCACGATCAGGCGCTCCACGATCCCGGCAAGGTCGGCCAGCCGCGCGACGGCATCGGGGCTGACACCGTCGAGGACCGTGCGGAAGTAGCAGCTCATCAGGCCGACCGGCTGGCCTTCGAAGGTGATGGGCACGGACAGCGCGCCGCGGAAGCTGTCCAGACGCCCGTCCACCAACGGGCAATCGGCACTGCCGTCGAAGTCGCGCAGATCGGCGATGTGGATGAGGCGCTGCTGCAGCAGGCTGATCGGAAAGCTGCGCGGCACCGCGCCGACACTCACCCCGTCCCGCCCGAGGAAGACCTGATCGTATTCCCCCATGAAGGCCACGACCGAGGCATCCGCGTGCATGACCTGCGTGGCGATCCGGCACATCCCGTCGAACATCCGCGCATCGCCGGGCAGAAGCTTCTGGACCTTGCAGACGGTCGCAAGACGCTTCGCCTCGCCCGTCGCCTTATCGCCCACCGTCTTGTGCATCCGTGAATTGGTCATCCATTGCAAACCCGCGCGCCGGATACCATATCGCCCGCGCGCTTGCAGCGTCTGGGTTCCCGTGCATAGGGTTAGCGCCACCCATTCCTTTGCCTGCCGTCTTGCGTGCGGGCGCGGCTTGCCGCAAAAGGGGCGGCGACGGCCCCGTAGCTCAGCCGGATCAGAGCAGCCGCCTTCTAAGCGGCGGGTCGGGGGTTCGAGTCCTCCCGGGGTCGCCATCCTGTCCGCCGCATGGCTTGCCACGTGCCCAAGGATTGTGCGGGTGTTGCGGAAATCGCCTCGATTTGCGGCACCTTTCCCGCGCGGCCCCGCGGCACGATGCCTGACGGCTGGACCACGGGACGTTCGGCTGCACGCTTGCCCTGACGCAATTGGGGAGTCGCCGATGTTCCGTCCTGCCGCCTATGCCTTTGCCACCGCCCTTGCCCTCGGCCTGACCGCGCCCGCCGCGCAGGCCGAAACCGCGATGCCCTTCGCGCTGGACTGGAAGTTCGAAGGCCCCGCCGCGCCCTATTTCGTGGCCATCGACAAGGGCCACTTCGCGGCCGAGGGGCTGACGGTCGAGATCACCGAAGGCGCGGGGTCGCTGGATGCGATCCCCAAGGTGGCGACGGGGGCCTTTCCGGTGGGCTTTGCCGACATCAACAGCCTGATGAAATTTCTCGACCAGAACCCCGGCGCGCCGGTGACGGCGGTGATGATGGTCTATGACAAGCCGCCCTTCGCCATGGTGGGGCGCAAGTCTCTGGGGATTGAAGCGCCCGCCGATATCGCGGGCAAGGTGCTGGGCGCGCCGCCGCCCGATGGTGCCTGGGCGCAGTTCCCGATCTTCGCCGCCGAGAACGGGATCGACATGGCCACCGTCACCGTCGATCCGGTGGGCTTTCCGGTGCGCGAACCCATGCTGGCCGAAGGCAAGGTGGCCGCGATCACCGGCTTCTCCTTCACCTCTAGCCTGAACGCCAAGCGTCTGGGCGTGCCGGCCGAGGATCTGTCGGTGATCCTGATGGCCGATCACGGCGTGGCGCTTTATGGCAACGCCGTGATCGTGAATACCGATTTCGCCAAGGCCAATCCCGCCGCCGTGACGGGCTTCCTGCGCGCGGTGGCCAAGGGCTGGAAGGACACGATCGCCGATCCGGCCACGGCCATCGAAAGCCTGATCGCCCGCAATCCCGCCGCAGATCCCGCGCTGGAGGCGGAACGGCTGCAACTCGCGATCCGCGACAACGTGCTGACCGACTGGGTCAAGGCGAACGGCATGGGCAATGTCGATCCCGCCCGCTTTGCCAAGGCGCTGGAGCAGACCAAGACCGTCTATACCTTCGCCAGCGAACCCGACCCGAAGCTGTTCTTCGATCCGGCCTATCTGCCGACCGACGGCAGCCTGATGCTTCAGTAAGCGGTGGGGGGCCGCCTGCCCCGCGGGCGGCCCCGTTTGCCATGACCAACCTCATCGAGATCAAGGGCGTCCGCCACGCCTACCGCACCAAGGCCGGACCGCTGCCGGTGCTGGACGGGCTGGACATCGCCGTGCCCGAAGGCCGCTTCTGCGCCGTCGTCGGCCCCTCGGGCTGCGGCAAATCCACCCTGACGCGCCTGATCGCGGGCCTGATGCGCCCGGACGAGGGCGAGGTCTGGCTGCATGGCGAACGCGTCACATCCCCGCGCAAGACCGTGGGCATGGCCTTCCAGAACCCCGTGATGCTGGAATGGCGCACGATCCTCGAGAATGTGATCCTTCCGCTGGAGATCGTGGCCCCCGCCATGCCCCGCGCCCGGCGCGTGGACCGCGCGATGGAGTTGCTGGACATGGTCGGCCTGAAGGGCTTCGAAGCCAAGCGCCCCAGCCAGTTGTCGGGCGGGATGCGCCAGCGCGCCAGCCTCTGCCGCGCCATCGTCCACAAGCCCGACGTGCTGATCATGGACGAACCCTTCGGCGCGCTGGATGCCTTTACGCGCGAGGATCTGTGGCAGACGATGCGCGACCTGCGCGCGGAGGAACCCTTTACCTGCGTGCTGATCACCCATGACCTGCGCGAAAGCGTGTTCCTCGGCGATCAGGTCGTGGTCCTGTCGGGCCGCCCTGCGCGCACGCAGCATGTGCTGGATGTGGACCTGCCCGCCGACCGGACGCTGGACAGCCTGTTCACGCCCGCCGCGCAGGCGATGCTGCATCTTCTGCGCGACCAGATCCGCATCGCCCAAGGGCGGGATGGGGGGCACTGATGGAAACCGCGCAGAAGATCGCCGTTCCGGTTCTGGCCATCCTCGTCTTCCTTGGCCTGTGGGAGGCGCTGGTCTGGGTCAACGACTGGCCGAATTACAAGATGGCCTCGCCCTCGGACCTGCCGCCCGCCTTCTGGAAGTTCAAGTGGCTGTTCCTTGAAATGGGCTGGCAGACGCTGTGGCGCACCGTGCTGGGCCTCTGCCTTGCCGTCGTCGTGGGCACCCTGATCGGCATGGTCATGGGCTTTTCCCGCATCGCCCGCGACGGGCTTTACCCGCTGCTCGTGGGCTTCAACGCCATTCCCAAGGCGACGCTGGTGCCCGTCATCGCGCTGATCTTCATCGGCCAGCACGATTTCAACACGGTGCTCATGGCCTTCCTGATCAGCTTCTTTCCCATCGCCGTGTCGGTCGGCATCGGGCTTTCGACGCTGGAGCCGGAATACCGCGACATCCTGCGCTCGCTCGGCGCGTCGCGCTTCACCATCTTCCGCAAGATCGCCCTGCCCAAGACCCTGCCCGAATTCTTCGGCGCGCTGAAGGTATCGGTGACGCTGGCCTTCATCGGCACCAACCTTGTCGAGATCGTCAGCCCCCACGGGCGCGGCCTTGGCGCGCTGTTCAAGTCGGGCGAAACCAACGGGGACTATCCGCTGATGTTCGCCGTCCTGATCGCGCTGGCCGCGCTGGGGATCGTGCTCTACTACGCCGTGCTGGTGCTGGAACGCATCTTCGCGGGCTGGGCCGAACGCCCGCAGGGCTAGGTGAGGGAACTGGGCGCGCCCCCTTCGAAGCGGTTGCCGTTGCGGTAGTCGCAGGGGGCCTCCTGCATCTGCAGGTGCAGCGCGGTACCCGTATAGGGATGGGCGCGGGCGACATCCTCGTCGAACTCGATCCCCAGACCGGGCGCTTCGGGCGGGATGATGTAGCCATCCTCCCACTTGATCGAATTGCGGATCAGCTTCAGGTGGAAGGCGCCGCCCGTCTCGATGGTTTCCGCGATCAGCAGGTTAGGGATCGATGCCGACAGATGCACGTTGGCCGCCCATTCCACGGGGCCTGCATACAGATGCGGGGCCATCTCGGCGTTGAAGATCTCGGCCATGGCGGCGATCTTCTTCGCCTCCCAGATGCCGCCAACGCGGCCGAGGGCCGGTTGCAGGATCTTGACGCCCCCCGCACGCAAAAGCGTGCCGAATTCGTATTTCGTCGTCAGCCGTTCGCCCGTGGCCAAGGGCACGCGGACGGATTTCGCCACTTCGGCGAATTCCAGCAGGTTGTCCGGCGGGATCGGCTCTTCGTACCAGAGCGGGTTGTAGGGCTCCAGCTCGCGCCCCATGCGGATCGCGCCGGGGGTGGTGAACTGGCCGTGGGTGCCGAACAGAAGGTCCACCCGATCCCCTACCGCCTCGCGGATCGCCTTGCAGAAGGCGACGGAGCGGGTGATGTCGCTCATCGCCGGTTCATGCCCGCCGCGGATCGTGTAGGGGCCGGCGGGATCGAACTTCACCGCCGTGAAGCCCATGTCGGCAAAGCGCAGCGCGGCCTTGGCCGCGGCATCGGGGTCCACCCAGAACTCGGCGCTTTCCTTGCCGGGTTCGGGGTAGAGGTAGGTGTAGGAGCGGATACGCTCGTTCATCTTTCCGCCCAGCAGGGCATAGACAGGCCGGTTGCGCGCCTTGCCGAGGATGTCCCAGCAGGCGATCTCGAGTCCCGCGAAGGCGCCCATCACGGTCGGATCGGGCCGCTGGGTGAAACCCGCCGAATAGGCGCGGCGGAACATCAGCTCGATATTCTCGGGGTTCTCGCCCTGCATGTGGCGCTCGAACACATCCTCGATCACCGCGCGCATCGCCTTGGGCCCGACGGTGGAGGCATAGCATTCCCCGTAGCCCACGATTCCCGTATCGGTGGTCAGCTTCGGAAAGATCCAGTAGCGCCCGCCCCAGCCGGGGAAGGGCGGGGCCACGACGAAGATTTCAAGGTCTTTCAGCTTCATCGCGGCGCTCCCTTTGCTTCGCGGGGAAGCGGGGGGCCGTCTGCCCCCCGCACCCCCCGAGGATATTTGCACGAAGAGGAAGCTAGGGGCGCGAGGGGCGGGCTTCGCGGGAAAAAGCGACGCCGCGGTGCCGCTTTCAGGACTTTGGGCGCCCTGCCACATGAAGCAGCAGGCACAGAACCATCAGCGCTGCCGCCAGCAGGAAGGGCGCGCCGGGCGCGTAGATCGGGGCCGTGGGCGCGGTGAAGACCGAGAAGGTGGAGGTCATCAACAGCGGCGCGGTGATCATGGCAATCGCGTTGAGCGAGGCGAGGACGCCCTGAACCTCTCCCTGCGCGTCGTCGGGGGCGGCGCGGCTGGCCAAGGCCTGCAGCGCGGGGGTGACGACACCGCCGAGCGCGGTGACGGGCGTGATCGCCAGCGCCAGCGCCGGATGGGTGACCACGCCGAACCCCGCCAGCGTGACGATATCCACCCACATCCCGTATTGCGCCGCGCGGTGTTCGCCGAAGCGCCGGATCAGCGGGCCGACCAGCGTCGCCTGCCCCACCGCAAAGGCGATCCCGTAGACGGCCAGCGAGATGCCCACCATCGCGGAATCCCAGCCGAAGCGGGCCTGTCCGTAATAGGCCCAGATCGCGGGATAGACGTTCATCGCGATGCCGAGGATCAGGAAGCAGGTCAGCACGCGGCGCAGCCCCGGCAGGCGCGCGACCGCGCGCAGCGCGCCGAAGGGATTGGCGCGGGCGAGCCGGAAGGGGCGGCGTGTCGCGTCCGTCACCGTCTCGGGCAGGACGAAGAAGCCGAAGACGAGGTTCGCCAGCGCCAGCGCCGCCGCGGCATAGAAGGGCGCGTGCAGGTCGATCGTGGCCAGAAGCCCGCCGATCAGCGGGCCTGCGACGAAGCCCACCCCGAAGCAGGCCCCGATCAGCCCGAAGCGGCGGCCCCTTTCGGCGGGGGGCGTGATGTCGGCGATATAGGCGGTGGCGGTGGCATAGGTCGCCGCCGTGATCCCCGCCACGATCCGCGCGGCCAGCAGCAGCCAGATCGTGGAGGCCGTCGCCATGACGATGTAATCCAGCCCCATCACGAAGAGCGACACGAGGAGCACCGGCCTGCGCCCGAAGCGGTCCGACAGCGAGCCGAGGATCGGCCCGAACAGGAACTGCATCACGGCATAGGATGTCGCCATCACCCCGCCCCAGAGCGCGGCCTGCGACAGCGTGCCCCCCGTCACGCTTTCGATCAGGTCGGGCATGACGGGAAAGATCAGCCCGATGCCGATCGCATCCAGCGTGACCGTCATCAGGATGAAGGTCAGCGCAAGCGGATTGCGCGCTGCGGGCTGGTCGGCTTGTCGGGCGGTGGCATCGGTCACGGGCGCTATCCCTGCGGGTTCGCGCCAGTCTAGCCGCTGTCAGCCCAGGTTGACAGTCCCGCTGTCGATCTGCCGTGCGATGGCGTCGATGCGGCGGGCCAGCGCCTCGGGCAGGGCGAAAAAGGGGCTGTGGCCGCAGGGCAGGGTGCTGACATGTCCGGCCGGCAGGGGGCTTGCCAGCTCTGCCTGCCATTCCGGCGGGATGGCGCGGTCTTCGCTGCAGCGGATGTAGAAGCGCGGCAGCGTCTCGGCGCGGGCGGTGGATGGGACGGGCGTTTCCTGCGGCAGGATGGCTTGCGGGCAAAGGCGGGCGCGGGCCAGCGCCACATCCTCTTCGGCGCAGTCATGGTAGAAGCGGTCGCGGATCGCGGCGGGATCGAAGGTGAATGTCTTGCGGTCGGGCGCGATCAGGAAGGTTCCTGCCAAGGGCTGCCGCGCCGCCGCCTTGCGCGACGAGGCGACCGACCAGCCCGCGCGGGGCAGGTGGGCGCAAAGGTAGATCAGGCCCGCGATGCGGTCGGGCGCGGCCTCGGCGGCGGCGGTGATGACGACGCCCGCCATCGAATGGCCGACAAGGATGGCGCGACCGCCTGCGGCGGCCAGCGTGGCGCGCGTGTAATCCTGCAGCGTGACCGTTTCCGGCGGGGTCGGGTCGTCGCCATGCGAGGGCAGGTCGATGGCGCGGACGCGGTGGCCCATCGCTTGCAGCAGGGGCACCACGCGGTGCCAGCACCACGCGCCATGCGCCGCGCCGTGGATCAGCACGATCTCGGGCACGGTCTCGGGCACGGTCTCAGACATGGCCGATGCTTTCGAGGAAGCCTGACACCAGCGCCGCGTATTCGGCGGGCTTTTCGGCCATCGGGATATGCCCCGCGCCACGGATCAGGGCGAAGCGGTGGCCGCGGATCAGTTCGGCCGTCTCGCGCACCAGATCGGGCGGGGTCGATCCGTCATTCGCCCCCGCGATGGCCAGCGTGGGCAGGGTCAGCGTGGCCGTCGTCTCGTAGAAGTCGGTGCCCGCGATGGCGGCGGCACAGCCGCACCAGCCCTCGGGGTCGGTGGCAAGGAACAGGGCGCGCAGCGCGGGAAGGGCAGGGTTCGTGCGCCAGTTCCGGCCCAGCCAGCGTTCCATCGTGGGGTCCAGCAGCGCCGCCATTCCCCCGTCGCGCACGGTGGCGATGCGGTCGGCCCAGTGTTCGGGCCGCCCGATCTTTGCCGCCGTGTTCGACAGGATCATCCCGCGCACCAGATCGAGACGCTTGACCGCCAGCCCCTGCGCGACCAGCCCGCCGATGGACAGGCCGAGGATCACCGCCCCGGTCATCCCGAAATGCGCCATCGCCCGTTCGGTGTCGCGCACCAGCGCGCCCATGGCATAGGGCGCGGGCGGGCGGTCCGACGCGCCATGGCCGCGCAGGTCGAGCGTCAGGATCCGCAGGCCGGAGGGCAGCAGCGGAAGGATGCCGTCCCAGAGCCGTAGGTTGGTGCCCAGCGAATGGAGGAGGACCAGCGCCGGTCCCTCGTCGGGGCCATGGAGTTCGGCATTCAGGCGCAGGTCGGGCAGGAAAACGGGGGGCATGTCGGGTTCTGTAAGGAAAGGTTACGGAAAGAGCGGGCGGGCCGCGCCCAGATGTTCGGTTCTGTCAGTCGCCCGCAAGGTCCAGCGCGGCGCGGAAGGTGGCGGGATCGGTATTGCCGCCCGTGGCCACGGCGATCACCGTGTCGGGCAGATCGGGCGAGAAGAGCGCCGCCGCCAGCGCCACCGCGCCGCCCGGTTCGAGGACGATCCGCAGGTGCCGGAAGGCCAGCGCCACGGCCTGCAGCGCCTGATCGTCGGTCACGACCTGCCCCTGTCCGGCCCGCCCCTGCAGGATGGGAAAGGTCAGCGCGCCGGGTTGGGGCGTCAGGATCGCGTCGCAGATCGACCCCGACAGGCGGTCGTTCCGCAGGATGCGCCCTGCGGCCAGCGAACGGGCCATGTCGTCGAAACCGGCGGGTTCGGCGGTGTGCAGGCGCAGGGCGGGGGCCTCTGCCTCCAGCGCCAGCGCGATGCCCGCGGCAAGGCCGCCACCGCCGCAGCAGGTGACGACCGCGGCATCGATCACGCCCAAACCCTTGGCCTGACGCGCGATTTCAAGGCCCGCCGTGCCTTGCCCCGCGATCACCTGCGCGTCGTCATAGGGCCTGACCAGCGTCAGCCCGCGCGTCGCCACCAGCGCCGCGCCGATGGCGTCGCGGTCTTCGGTCGCGCGGTCATAAAGGATCACCTCGGCCCCATAGTCGCGGGTGTTGGCGATCTTCACGGCGGGCGCGTCGGCGGGCATGACGATCACCGCGGGGGCGCCGTGGCGCGCGGCGGCATAGGCCACCCCCTGCGCGTGATTGCCCGAGGAAAAGGCGATCACCCCCTGTTTCCGCTGCGCCCCGCTCAGGGCCGACAGGGCGGACCACGCGCCCCGCGCCTTGAACGATCCGGTCAGTTGCAGGCATTCCGCCTTGACCAGCACCCGCCGCCCCGCGATCCGGTCGAGCAGGGGCGCGGACAGGAGGGGCGTTTCGCGGATGACGCCCGCCATCCGGCCCGCCGCCGCGCGGATCAGCGAGATGTCGGTCATGCCAGCGCCTGCAGGAAGGCACGGATCACGCACAGCGACTGCGGTTCGTCCAGAAACGGGATATGCGCACGGTCGGGCACATCGGCAAAGATCAGGTCGGGGCGGCGGCGGCGCATTTCTTCCACCGTGGCCATGGATAGAAGGTCCGAATTCGCGCCGCGGATCAGCGCGACGGGCAGGCCCGCCGTCGCCTCCCACAGCGGCCAGAGGTCCACGGGCGGGCCGTCGAAGGCGGCGATGAACGCCGCGCGCAGGGCGGGGTCATAGGTGATCTGCAGCCCGCGCGGGGTTGCGGTATAGTGCTTTTCCGCCTCTTCCTGCCAGCGGCGGGCGGGGACATCGGCAAAACCCGGCATCATGCGGGGCAGCGCCTCGGCCAGCGCCTGATGCGTCTTGGCGGCGGGGTTGCGCCCGACATAGTCGAAGATCCGCACCAGCCCCGCGCGGTCGATCACGGGGCCCACATCGTTCAGGCAAAGGCCCAGAAGCCGCGCCTTGTGCGTGGCGCAAAGGAGCATCCCGATCAGCCCCCCGCGCGAGGTGCCGAGGATCGCCGCGCGGTCGATCCCCAGATGGTCGAGCAGCGCCACGGCGTCGGCGGCCTCTTGCGGGACGGTATAGGTCGGCCCCCCCGTCCACTGGCTTTGCCCGCGCCCGCGCGCATCCATGCGGATCACGCGGATGCCCGCTGGAAGGTGCGGCAAGAGGTAATCGAAATCCGCCATCGTCCGCGTCAGCCCCGCAAGGCACAGAAGCGGCAGGCCCGCGCCTTCGTCCCGATAGGCAAGGCGCGCGCCATCGGGGGTGGTGAAGAACGGCGTCAGGTCAGGCATCGGGGCAATTCGGCAAGGGATTTCACGACATGCACGGGGCGGTGGGGCAGGCGGTCCACGGGCGCATCCGCGCGGTTCACCCATGCGGTGGCAAAGCCGAAGCGCCCCGCGCCCGCGATGTCCCAGCCATTGGCCGACACGAAGAGCACCCGCTGCGGGGCGACATGCAGCCGCTTCTGCACAAGGTCATAGACCTGCCATGCAGGTTTGTAGAGGCGCACCGCCTCGACCGACAGGACGGCGTCGAAGACCCCCGCCAGCCCCGATGCGGCCACCATCCCGTCCAGCCATGCGGGCGTGCCGTTCGACAGGATGGCAAGGCGGTAGCCCGTGGCCTTCAGACGGGCCAGAACCTCGGGCACCTCGGCAAAGCAGGGCAGGCGGGCGTAAAGCGACATGAGCAGGTCGCGCAGCGCGGGGTCCGCGATCCCCTGCGCCTCCATCGCCCAGTCGAGCGCATCTGCCGTGACCCGGTCGAAGGGCACATGGCAGCCCGTCATCGCGCGTTGCCAGGTGTATTCCAGCTGCTTCCTGCGCCAGTCGTCGGCCAGACGCGGCCAGCGGCCGGCGAGTGCGGCCCCCGCAGGATCGCCCGACGCCAGACGCGCGGCGCCGGCGACATCGAACAGCGTGCCATAGGCATCGAAGACGAGCGTGGTGACGGACATGTGACCTCTCCCTGCGGGCAGACTGGCACAGGGGCGGGGGGCGCGGAAGGGGGCGCGGCATTTGCGGCGCTTGCCCGCCCCGCAGGCTTTGCCTAAACCCGTGCCCCAGACAAGGCGATGGGGGCGGCATGGCACAGGACGACGGCAAGGACCGCGCTCCGTCGCGGCGGGTGGGCGCGCTGGGGGCGCTGGCCCCCTTCCTGCGGCCCTATCGCGGCCTTGCGGTGCTGGCGGGGCTCGCGCTGACCCTGACGGCGGGGGTCAGCCTGATCCTGCCGCTGGCCGTGCGGCGCGTGGTCGATGGCTTCAACGAGGATGTGGCGCTGCTCGACCAGTATTTCACCGCGGCGCTGGTGATCGCGGCACTGCTCGCGCTGGGAACGGCGGTGCGCTACTATTTCGTCAGCCGTCTGGGCGAACGGGTCGTGTCGGACATCCGCGCTGCCGTCTTCGACCGCGTGCTGGGCCTGTCGCCCGCCTTCTACGAACGCCTGCTGACGGGCGAGGTGCTGAGCCGTATCACCACCGACACGACGCTGATCCTGTCGCTGATCGGGTCCTCCGTCTCGGTCGCGCTTCGCAACCTCTTGATGCTGGTGGGCGGGCTGGTGCTTCTGTTCCTGACCTCGGCCAAGCTGACGGGGCTGGTGCTTCTGATCGTGCCTGCCGTGGTGGTGCCCATCGTGGTGCTGGGCCGCCGCCTGCGCGGCCTGAGCCGCGAGAATCAGGACATGATCGCCCAATCCTCGCATACCGCGGGCGAGGCGCTGGGCGCGGTCCAGACCGTGCAGGCCTTCACCCACGAGGCGCTGACCCGCAAGGGCTTTGCCGAGGTGACCGAACGCGCCTTCGCCACGGCCACCACCCGCATCCGCGTGCGGGCCTGGATGACGGCCATCGTGATCTTCCTTGTCTTCACGGGGATCGTCGGCGTGTTGTGGATCGGCGCGCGCGACGTGCGGGCGGGCAACATGACGCCCGGCGAACTGGTGCAGTTCGTGATCTATGCCGTCATGGTCGCGGGCAGCGTGGGTGCCTTGTCGGAAATCTGGGGCGAATTGCAGCGCGCGGCGGGCGCGACCGAACGGCTGGTAGAGCTTCTGTCCGCCGAGGACCCCGTGACCGATCCGGCCCGGCCCAAGGCCCTGCCGCGCCCCGCGCGCGGGCTGATCGAATTCGACGGCGTGACCTTCCGCTATCCCGCGCGCCCCGAGGTTTCGGCGCTGAACGGCGTGTCCCTGACCGTCCGGCCCGGCGAGACGGTGGCACTGGTGGGCCCCTCGGGCGCGGGCAAGACGACGATTTTGCAACTGCTGATGCGGTTCTACGACCCGCAGGCGGGCGCGGTGCGGCTGGACGGCACCGACCTGCGCGACATGGCGCGCGCCGATTTCCGCCGCGCGCTGTCCTTGGTGCCGCAGGATCCCGTGATCTTCGCCGCCTCCGCGCGCGAGAACATCCGCTTCGGCCGCCCCGACGCCACCGATGCCGAGGTGGAAGAGGCCGCCCGCGCCGCCGCCGCGCATGATTTCGTCAGCGCCCTGCCCGATGGCTATGCGACCTATCTGGGCGAACGCGGCGTGATGCTGTCGGGTGGCCAGCGCCAGCGCATCGCCATCGCCCGCGCCATCCTGCGCGACGCGCCGGTTCTGCTTCTGGACGAGGCGACATCGGCGCTCGATGCCGAATCCGAACGCGCCGTGCAGGCGGCGGTGGAACGTCTGGCCGAAGGCCGCACAACGCTGGTCGTGGCGCACCGTCTGGCGACGGTGAAGCGCGCCGACCGGATCGTGGTGTTCGAAGGCGGGCAGATCGTCGCCACCGGCACGCATGACGAACTGGTGGCGGCGGACGGGCTTTACGCCCGTCTGGCGCGGCTGCAGTTCACCGACGGGCAGGTGTGATTTGGCAGGCATGACGGGGCAGAGATGATCGGCCGCGTGTGGTCGGGCAGGCCCCTTCATCCTGACGTTGCGTAGCGCGGCCATGCCCCACCCGAAGGCGGGGTTGCGGCAACCAGTCCGACCCATCATGGTTTCCCCACAGTTCCCGGCCAACAGGGAACACCAAGGGAGGAACCGATGGGGACATTCGCCAACCGCGCCGATCTGGCCGCGATCGAGAACGAGATGCCGTGGCAGGCGCGCGGCACCGCCGCCACGATGTTCGACTTCCTGACGCGCGCCCGCGATGCCCACGGGCCGCGCCCCGCGATCAGCTTCCAGATCACGTCGGGGCCGAAGGACAAGGCGCTGACCCTGACCTGGACCGACCTGCACGCGCAGGTGACGCAGGCGGCGAACCTGTTCCGCAGCCTTGGCGTGGGGCCCACCGATGTGGTGGCCTATGTGCTGCCCAACAGCCTGGAGACTGCCGTGACGCTGCTTGGCGGGGCGGTGGCGGGGATCGTGAACCCGATCAACCCGCTGCTGGAGGCAGAACAGATCAGCGCCATCCTGCGCGAGACGAAGGCCAAGGTGGTGGTCACGCTCCGCGCCTTCCCCAAGACCGACCTGCCGCAGAAGGTGGCCGAGGCGGTCAGGCATGCGCCGTCCGTCCGGCATGTGCTGGAAGTGGACCTTGTCCGGTACCTCGCCCCCCCGAAATCGTGGATCGCGCCGCTTCTGCGCCCCAAGTTCACCCCCGCCCATACCGCCAATGTGCAAAGCTTCCACGCGGCGGTGGCGCGTCATCCCGCCGACCGCCTGACCTTTGACGACCCGCTCGCCGACCGCGTCGCCGCCTATTTCCACACGGGCGGCACGACGGGGATGCCCAAGGTCGCGCAGCACAAGGTGTCGGGCATGGTCTATAACGGCTGGCTTGGCCAGAGGCTGCTGTTCAACGAAACCGATACGGTGATGTGCCCGCTGCCGCTGTTCCATGTCTTTGCGGCCTATCCGATCCTGATGTCGATGATCGCATCGGGGGCACATGTCGTGTTTCCCACCCCCGCGGGCTATCGCGGCGAGGGCGTCTTCGACAACCTCTGGAAGCTGATCGCGCGCTGGCGGGCGACCTATCTGATCACCGTGCCCACCGCGCTGGCAGCCCTGATGCAGCGCCCGATCGATGCCGATATCTCGACCCTGAAGAACGCCTTTTCCGGCTCTGCCCCCCTGCCCGTCGAGCTATACAACCGCTTCAAGAAGGAAACGGGGATCGAGATCGTCGAAGGCTACGGCCTGACGGAATGCACCTGTCTGGTGTCGGTGAACCCGCCCGACGGGAACAAGAAGATCGGCTCGGTCGGCCTGCCCTTCCCCCATACCCATGTCCGCATCCTGCAACGGCAGGGGGACGCTTTCCGCGACTGCGGCGTGGACGAGGTGGGCGAGATCTGCGTCGCCAACCCCGGCGTCTATGAGGGATCGACCTATACCGAACTGGACAAGAACCACGACCTCTTCGCCGAGGGGCGGTTTCTCAGGACGGGCGATCTGGGGCGGCTGGACGCGGACGGATACCTCTACATCACGGGCCGCGCCAAGGACCTGATCATCCGTGGCGGGCACAACATCGACCCCGCCGTGATCGAGGAGGGGCTGATGAAGCACGACGCCGTGGCCTTTGTCGGGGCCATCGGCCAGCCCGATGCCCATGCGGGCGAACTGCCCTGCGCCTATGTCGAGCTGGTCAAGGGGCGTGAGGTCGGGGTGGATGACCTGATGGCCTTTGCCCAAAGCCATATCCACGAACGCGCCGCCGTGCCGAAACATATCGAGGTGCTGCCCGAACTGCCGAAAACCGCCGTGGGCAAGGTCTTCAAGCCCGACCTGCGCCGTATGGCCATCACCCGCGTCTATGACGCGGCTCTGGCCGAGGCCGGCCTTGCCGCCCGCGTGGCCGAGGTGGTGGAAGACAAGAAGCGCGGCCTCGTCGCCCGCATCGACCGCAGCGGCCCCGCGACCGACGATGCCGTGCAGGCCGTGCTGGGCGGCTTTACCCGCCCCTGGGAATGGGCGGATTAGGCGGCGGTATCCATCCAGATCGTCACGGGGCCGTCATTGTTCAGGCTGACATCCATGTCGGCCCCGAAGATCCCGTTCTCGACCGGCACACCCTCGGCCCGCAGGCGGGCCGAGAAATGCTCGTAAAGGCGCTTGCCCTCGTCCGGTTTGGCGGCGGTGGAAAAGCCGGGGCGGTTGCCGCGCAGGTCGGCGGCCAATGTGAACTGGCTCACGACCAGTGCCGCGCCGCCGATGTCGCGGACCGAGAGGTTCATCTTGCCCGCTTGATCCTTGAAGATACGCATCTTGGCGATCTTTGCGGCCAGCTGGTCGGCCTCTGCCTCCGTGTCGCCCTCCATCGCGCAAATCAGGATCAGCAGGCCCGCGCCGATCTGGCCCGTCACCGTGCCGTCGACCGTCACGCTGGCGCGGCTGACGCGCTGCAGGACGGCCCTCACAGTTCGTTCCGCCACGGCGGGTTGGCGCCCGCCCGCGACACGGTCACCGCCGCCGCCGCCGCACCAAGCGTCAGGGCGGCATCCAGAACCGCATCGGACAGCGTGGCAAGGCCAGCCTTTGTCAGCGCCCCCGCCTCGTGCAGGGCGCAAAGGACGCCCGCGTTGAAGGTGTCGCCCGCGCCCACGGTATCGACCACGGTGACGGATTTCGACGGCACGAAACGCGCGCCCGCAGCCGTGATCGCCCGCGCGCCCTTGGCCCCTTCGGTGATGAAGACGACCTTCGGCCCGCGCGCCACGATCCCCCGCGCCAGCGCCACCACATCGCCCGCGCCTTCCAGCCAGTGCAGGTCCTCGTCCGACAGCTTCACGATATCGGCCCGCGCGATCATCCGTTCGATGCGGGCGCGATAGGCGGCCTCTTTCCCCGCAATGAAGCCCGGGCGGATGTTGGGATCGATCATCGTCACGCGCGCGCCCGCCTCGCGCGCCTGCAGGGCTTCATAGGTCGCGGCGGCCGGGTCGTTCACAAGGCTGATGCCGCCGAAGAACAGCGCCGCGATATCGGCGGGCAGGTCGGGCAGCTGGTCCACCGACAGCATCCGCCCTGCGGTGTTCTCGTCATAGAAGGCATAGGTCGCCTGCCCGTCCACCAGCTTGACGAAGGCCACCGTCGTGGGCCGCCCCGAGCGCGCGCAGTAGCGGGTATCGACCTTCGATGCCTCCAGCGTCTGGGTCAGGATCTCGCCCAGCATGTCGGTCGAGATGCCCGAGAAGAACGCCGAAGGCGCGCCCAGCCGCCCCAGCGCGATGGCCGTGTTGAAGACCGCGCCGCCCGCATAGGGCGAAAAGGCAGGCTCGCCCAGCGTCGTGGTGCGGGGCAGCATGTCGATCAGGGCTTCACCACAGCTCAGAATCATCTCGTCCTCCATCAACTCGCGCGGACCATAGCGGAAAGGGCGATGTTAGCGCAAACATCACGCGCCCGGCTTCATCTGTTCCCAAATATCCCACGGGGGTGCGGGGGTGTGAAACCCCCGCTTGCGCGGGGTCAGGCGAACCAGCGCGACAGGTTCGCGCGCACCCGCTCCAGCGGTGTCGCGCCACTTGTATCGGGCACGAAGGGCTGGCCCGTGATCGCCTCGTAGGCGTCGATATAGACCTGCGCCGTCTGCCGGATCATCTCGGCCGGGATTTCGGGGATCGGGTCGGTGTAGGGATCGCAGCGCGCCGCGACCCAGGACCGGATCACGTCCTTGTCGAAGCTGGGCGGGCGGGTGCCGTCCGCGAAGGCCTTCGCATAGCCGCCCGCCAGCCAGTAGCGGCTGGAATCGGGCGTGTGGATTTCATCCGCGATCAGGATGTTGCCCGCGGCATCCGTGCCGAATTCGTATTTCGTATCGACAAGGATCAGCCCGCGCTCGGCGGCCATCTTCTGCCCCCGCGCGAAAAGGGCCAGCGCCTTGGCCGACACCTCGTCCCATTGCGCTTGCGTGAGCAGGCCCTGCGCCACGATCTCCTCCGCCGTCAGGGGTTCGTCATGGCCGCCGTCGAAGGCCTTGGAGGTCGGCGTGATGATCGGCGCGGGCAGGGCCTGATTGTCGCGCAGGCCATCCGGCAGGGTATGGCCGTACATCTGCCGCTGGCCCTTCTTGTACAGCGTCAGGACCGAGGTGCCGGTGGTCCCCGCCAAATAGCCGCGCACGACGATCTCGACCGGCAGGATGGTCAGGCGCTTGCCGATCACCACATTGGGGTCGGGGTATGCCAGCACATGGTTGGCGCAGATGTCGGCGGTGGCGTCGAACCAGAAGCGGGCGGTTTGCGTCAGCACCTGACCCTTGAAGGGGATCGCCGCAAGGATGCGGTCAAAGGCCGAGATGCGGTCGGACGAGATCAGGATGCGCGCGCCTTCGGGGAATTCGGCGCTGGCGGGCAGGTCATAGCAGTCCCGCACCTTGCCGAAATAGGGGTTCGGCAGTTCGGGGATGCGGGCCTCGGGCAGGATGCGGGAGAGGTCGGTCATCTTGGCCTCGGCTCTGGCTGCGGATAGGCGCGCTATGGGCAAGGGGC
>JBEEOG010000055.1:0-5319 GCA_041191745.1 Pseudomonadota bacterium
TCCTGATAGATCATCGCGATCTCGGACCCGCGGATGTGGCGGAGTTCCTCGTCGCTCATCTTCGTCAGGTCGCGGCCCTTGAACTTGATCGACCCGCCGACGATGCGCCCGTTCTTGCCGAGGTCACGCATCACGGCCAGCGCGACGGTGGATTTCCCGCAGCCGGATTCGCCCACGAGCCCCATCGCCTCGCCCGCCATGACGGTACAGGAGAAATCCATGACGGCCGGAATCTCGCGCAGGCGCGTGAAGAAGGAGATGGAGAGGTTCTCGATCTCGAGGATCGGTTTCGACGGGTCCCAGGTGGTGTCGGACATGGCTGGCCTCGCGCTGGCGGATGGCGCGGGACCGGGGGTTTCACACCCCCGGACCCCCGTGGGATATTTTCGAACAGATGAAGTCAGGGCGCATCGCGGTCAGTCCTTCAGGCTTTCCTCGCGCAGACCGTCGGCCAGAAGGTTCAGGCCGAGGACGAGCGACATGAGCGAGAGGGCGGGGACGAGCGCGGGGTGCGGGAAGATGTTCAGAAGGCGGCGGCCATCGTCGATCGTCGATCCCCAGTCGGGGGATTCGGGGCTGACGCCGAGGCCGAAGAAGCCCAGCGTGCCCAGAAGGATCGTCGTATAGCCGATCCGCAGGCAGAAATCGACGATCAGCGGCCCGCGCGCATTGGGCAGGATTTCCCACAGCATGGTGTACCACGGGCCCTCGCCCCGCGTCTGGGCGGCGGCGACATAGTCGCGCGTCTTGATGTCCATCACCATGCCGCGCACGATCCGGAACACGCCCGGCGAGTTCACGAAGACGACCGAGACGAAGACGTTGAGCATGTTGGGGTCCATCGACCAGACGCCCAGCGGGTCGGCGTTGAACGCGAGCCCCGAATAGGCCCAGAGCCCGAAGAGCAGCGTCACGCCGACATAGAGGTTCCTGCGCTTCGGATCGGTGTAGTAGCGCGAGTTGAACAGAACCACGAGGAAGGCCACGGGGAAGAGGAACAGGATCGCCGCCAGCGTGGTGGGGATCGGCGTGTCGCGGATTTCCGGCGTGACGAGCAGGTAGAAGAGCAGGATGACGGGGAAGGCCAGCACGAGGTTCGACCCGAAGGACAGCCCCGTGTCGAGCTTGCCGCCCATGTAACCTGCGGGCAGGCCCAGCGTGATGCCCACCATGAAGGCCACGACGGTCGCGGCGGGGGCAATCTTCAGCACCTCGCGCGCGCCCATGACCATGCGGCTGAACACGTCCCGCGCCAGCGCGTCGCCGCCCAGCAGGTAATGCTGTTAGGCGCCCTCGGCGGGGTCCTTCAGGGCCGAACCGGGCAGGGCGTTCTTGAGCCCCGACAGCTGCGCCAGCGGATCATGGGTGATGATCATATGGGCGAAGATCGCCGTATAGACCCAGAACATGACCATGCCGAAGCCGATCATGCCCACGGGGCTGTCGAAGAGCTTGCCGTAAAGGCCGAGCCGGCGCTTGAAGCCGATCGACAGGGCAAAGGTCGCGGCCAGCGCCACCCAGACGGGGGTGAACTGCACCGCCATGCGCGCGATGATCTGGCCCCAGGAAAGTGCGTCTTCCATCATGCCCCTCCCTCAGGCCAGCCGGATGCGGGGGTTGAGGAAGACATAGCCGATGTCCGAGATCAGCTGCGTCACCAGCACGACGAAGACCGCGACGACCGAACAGGCCAGAAGCGTGTCGATGTCGTTGTTCGCCGCCGCCTGCACCAGTGTCCAGCCGAAGCCCTTGTAGTTGAAGAGTGTCTCGACGATCACCACGCCGTTCAGAAGCCACGGGAACTGCAGCATGATCACGGTGAAGGGCGCGATCAGCGCGTTCCGGAGGGCGTGCTTCATCACGACCTGACGGAAGCCCACGCCTTTCAGCCGCGCGGTGCGGATGTATTGCTGGGTCATCACCTCGGTCATGGAGGCCCGCGTCATGCGCGCGATGTAGCCGATGCCGTAAAGCGCGATGGTCATCACGGGCAGGAAGAAGTTCATGAAGGTGATGTCCTCCATCGCGCTGGTCGCCGTGCCCGGAAACAGCGTCTTGCCCGAGATCCAGCCCCAGTCGGCAAGGATGGGCGACAGGCCCGCCGTGGCCGAGGCGAGAAGCGCGATCAGGATCACGCCCGAGACATATTCCGGCGTCGCGGTCGTCACGATGGCGACGGTCGAGAGCGAGCGGTCGGTCTTCGACCCCTCGCGCATCCCCGACAGGACGCCCATCAGAAGCGAGGCGGGCACCATCACCGCCATCACCCAGAACATCAGCCACCCCGTCGCGCCAAGCGAGCGGTCCAGCACCTGCGACACGGGCTGCTTGAAGACGGTGGACTGCCCCCAGTAGCCCTGCAGCACGCCGCAATAGGCGGGGGCGGTCGCGGGATCGGCCCCGCGCGGGATGCATTTGCCCGTGACCGTCCCGTCCTCGGCCGTGTGGGTCCAGCCCGGCATCACGCCCAGCCAGCGCCCGTAGCGGACTAGGACCGATCCGGTATGGCCGTTCTTTTCCAGCCAGCTTTCCACCGCATCATCGGCCATGCGGACCGATCCTTCGGACTTTGCCAGCTTCTCGAGGTTCGGCGGCAGGTTCGTCAGGTAGAAGACGACGAAGGTCAGCGCGAGCGCGGACAGGACCATCACGCCGATGCGGCGCAGGACGAAGATCAGCATGGGGCATCCTTCCCTGGAGCGGGGCGGGGACGGGGATCAGGCATGGGCGATGTCCGGAAGGTGGGGGCTGCGCTTCGCAGGCCGGAGGTGCCCGCGAAAAGAGGGGCGGGCAGGGGATGACCCTTGCCCGCCCTTGTGCCGTAAGCGCGTATCAGGCCGCCGCGATCCACCACTTGTAGTGATGGTGTTCGAAGGTGGCGTGCATGTCGGCACCCTTCACCTTGGGATCGAAGTGGCGGTAGATCGAGCGCCAGTAGGGCTGAACCATCACGCCCTGCTCCTGCATGATCTCTTCCAGCCGCTTCATCACCTCGGACCGTGCCTTGGCGTCGGAGATCGACAGGGCCTTGGCCAGGTTCTCGTCGAACTCGGCGTTCGAGAAGGCGCTTTCGTTCCACGCCTCGCCCGAACGGTAGGCCAGCGCGAGGATCTGCACGCCGAGCGGACGCATGTTCCATTCGGTGGCCGAGAACGGATATTTCAGCCAGTCGTTCCAGAAGGTCGAACCCGGCAGCACGGTGCGCTTGATGTTGATGCCCGCGTCGCGGATCTGGGCGGCGATGGCGTCGCAGGTCTGGGCCTGCCATGCGTCATCGAGCGAGATCAGCTCGAACTCGAAATCGCCCTTGCCCGCATCGACGACCATCTGCTTGCCCGCGGCCGGATCGACGGTCAGCGGGGGCAGGGCGTAGTATTCGGGGTGGATCGGGCAGACATGGTGGTTTTCGGCCACGGTCCCGAGGTTCGAGTAGCCCAGTTCGAGGACGACCGCATTGTCCACGCACTTGATCAGGCCGTTGCGGACGTTGACGTCCTTGTATTCCTCGGCCAGCTGGTTGAAGCGCACGGCCAGCGTCGCGGCGGTGACGGCTTCGGACTTGGTCCAGCCCAGACCGTCGAAGAGTTCGATGAACTCGCCCGTGGACTGGTAGGTGGCGTCGATCTCGCCCGCGCCGGCGGCGGCGACTTCGGCCGAGGGATCGGTGCCGAGGTCGGTGTATTCGATCCGGTCCAGATACGGGCCGCCATAGACGGCGGTGCCCCACCAGGGCTGGTCGGATTTCACCAGATGCGCCTTGACGCCGACTTCGACGACTTCGGGCTTGTAGGGGCCGGTGCCGATCGCGGTGGTCGGATCGCCGTTGTCATAGGATTTGTGCACGACCGCCGCCGGATAGTCGGCAAGGCCCGCGATCAGGGTGATGTCCGGCCCGTTCAGCTTCAGCTGCACGGTCAGCGGATCGACCACGGTCACGGCGCCGTCGTTCAGGGTCTTGGTCTCGGCGTTCATCAGCGACGAGACGCGGCCCGCCATCGAGTTGCCCTCGACATTGCCGTCGCCCCAGCGGGCGAAGTTGTTGGCCACGTCATCGGCGGTGAAGTCGTCGCCGTTCGACCACTTCACGCCCGGGCGGACCTTCAGCGTGTATTCGGTGGCGTCGGCATTGGCTTCCCACGATTCCAGCAGCATGCCGCGGATGGAGCCGTCGTTGTTGTATTCGACGAGGTATTCGAGCCAGCCGCGCGTGACGTTCGCCAGCTGCGACCAGTCGGCGGTGCGCGGGTCCTTCAGCGCCTTGATTTCCATCGACATCCGCAGCGTGCCGCCCGGCGTCGGGGTTTCCTGCGCCATGGCGGGGGCATCCATGCCGATCAGGGCATAGGCCGCGGCGGCGCTGACACCCAGCGCGGTCGTGCGGGCGAGGAACTCGCGGCGGGACAGAAGCCCTGCCTTGGTCTCCTCGGCATACATGCGGGCCGCCGGATGGATGGCGCCCTCTTTCTTGACAGTCATTTCGGTCTCCCTGACAGCCGGTGGCCTTGTTTTATGTCTGTGGCGGGGTGTCCGGCGGAACGCTCCGCGCTTGCGCGGGCCATCCGGCACCTTCTCCCCTCGCGACTGGCATTGCATCACCCTTTTCCCGCATCCGTCAACGTCTGGTTTCGTCTGTTGATGTCAACAATGCGACATTGCGGGGCGAAAAAGCGCCGTGGCGGGGCTGGCCGCGGCTTGCGCGGGATCGGGCCTGCGGGGCCGCGGCGGGGCATCACTGCGCGCGGCGGAATTCGGTCGGGGATTTGCCGGTCAAGTGCTGGAAAGCGCGGGTGAAATAGGCCGCCGACGTGAAGCCGAGGCTTGCGCCGATCCGCCCCACGGGCAGGCCCGTCTCGGCCAGCAGGCGGCGGGCCTCGAAGATGCGGCGGTCCTGCAGGATGTCGATGGCCGACCTGCCGCAGGTCTGGCGGCAGCAGCGCGACAGATGCGTGGGCGTCACCCCCAGCGCGGCGGCCATGTCGCCCACGCCCGCACCGCTGCGGAACTCGCGCTCCAGCAGGGCGGTGTAGCGCGCGACCAGCCTGCGGGCGGCATCGGGGCGGGTCTGTTCGGGCGCGGCCTTGGCCACCTGCCGTTCCAGCCAGACCCCCAGAAGGCCCAGATAGGCCCCGACCGCCCTGTCCCGCGCCGGACTGTCCGCGGCCATCTCGCGCTGGATCATGTCCAGCGTCACGTTCAGCTCCTGCTGGGTATGCACCTCGCGGATGCGGAGGAATTGCGGGCCCTGCGGCAGGGGGATGGCCGGTTCGCGCCCGAACTGCACCGCCGTGCCAAAGACCTGCGGGCCGACCTCGAAGCCGT
>JBEEOG010000056.1:0-3524 GCA_041191745.1 Pseudomonadota bacterium
GACCGCGCAGGGCGGGGCATGAGCGGCTCTCCCCTCAGCCATTTCGACGATCAGGGGCATGCCCATATGGTCGATGTTTCGGGCAAGCCCGTAACCGACCGCGTCGCCGTGGCGCGCGGCCATGTCGTGATGGGGGCCGAGACGCTGGCCCTGATCACCGAAGGCCGCGCCAAGAAGGGCGATGTGCTGGGCGTGGCGCGGCTGGCGGGCATCATGGGGGCCAAGCGGACGGCCGATCTGATCCCGCTCTGCCATCCCCTGCCGATCACCAAGGTCGCGCTGGACCTGACGCCCGACCCCGCCCTGCCGGGCATCGTTGTGGAGGCGACCGTCAAGACCGGCGGGCAGACGGGGGTCGAGATGGAGGCGCTGACCGCCGTCACCGTGGCCTGCCTGACGATCTATGACATGGTCAAGGCGGCCGAGAAATCCATGCGCATCGAAGGCATCCGCCTGATCCTGAAAGAGGGCGGAAAATCAGGACGATACGAGGCGGAGTGATGATCACGGTCGAAGAGGCGCTGGCCCGCTGTCTGGCCCTCTGCCAGCCGCTTCCCGCCGAGACCCTTGCCCTGCGCCATGCCGCGGGGCGGGTTCTGGCCGCCCCTGTCACGGCGCGCCGCGACCAGCCGCCCTTTCCCGCCAGCGCGATGGACGGCTATGCCGTGGCGGCAGGGCCGAAGGCGGGCGACCGCTACAGCGTGATCGGCGAGGCGGGCGCGGGCCATGCCTTCGCGGGCCGCGTGGGCGCGGGACAGGCGGTACGCATCTTCACCGGCGCGCCGGTGCCCGAAGGCGCGGGCCATGTCGTGATCCAAGAGGATGTGACGCGCGAGGGCGACACCATCACCCTGCGCGACGGGCTGGATGCGGGCACGAACATCCGCCCCGCAGGGCAGGATTTCCGCGCGGGCGCGACCGTCGGCCCGCGCCTTCTGCGCCCGAACGACCTGTGCCTGCTGGCCGCGATGAACCACGCGACGGTGCCCGTCACCCGCAAGCCCGTGGTGGCGATCATCGCCACGGGGGACGAGCTGGTGATGCCGGGCGAAGAGCCCGCGCCCGACCAGATCATCGCCTCGAACGCCTTCGCCATCGCGGCACTGGTGGAACAGGCGGGGGGCGAGGCGCGCCTTTTGCCCATCGCGCGCGATACCGAGGCCGAATTGCTGACCGTGCTCATGCTGGCCGATGGCGCGGACCTGATCGTCACCATCGGCGGGGCCAGCGTGGGCGACCATGACCTCGTCGGGCGCGTGGCCGAAAGCCTCGGGCTGGAGCGCGCCTTCTACAAGATCGCCATGCGCCCCGGTAAGCCCCTGATGGCGGGGCGGCTCCGCGGCGTGCCGATGCTGGGACTGCCGGGCAATCCGGTGTCGTCGATCGTCTGCGCGCATCTCTTCCTGCTGCCGATGCTGAAATCGATGCTGGGCCTGCCCGACCCCGCGCCCGCGCCGCTGACCGCGCGCCTTGCCCATGACATCCCCGCCAACGGCCCGCGCGCGCATTACATGCGCGCCCGCCTGACGCGGGGCGACGGGCCGCCCCTGATCGCGCCCTTCGAGCGGCAGGACTCGGCCCTGATCACCATCCTGACCGAGGCCGATGCCCTGCTGGTCCGCCCCGTGGCGGACGGGCCGCGCAAGGCGGGCGAGGCAGTGGATTACCTGCCCCTCTGACGGGCGCGCACCGCTTTTGCTTGACACAAAGCGGGAACATGGGCAGAACATTGCATCAACATTGCCCCGGAGGGATGGCCGATGCTGACGCGCAAGCAGCTTGAACTGCTCGACTTCATCAAGACCCGCATGGATGCCGACGGCGTCCCCCCGTCCTTTGACGAGATGAAGGAGGCGCTGGACCTGCGGTCGAAATCCGGCATCCACCGCCTGATCACCGCGCTGGAGGAACGGGGCTTCATCCGCCGCCTTGCCCACCGCGCCCGCGCGCTGGAAATCGTCAAACTGCCCGAAGCGATGGAAAAGCCCGGCTTCAGGCCGCGTGTGGTGGAAGGGTCGAAACCCGCAGCCCCCGCCCCCGCCCCGCGTGGCGCGATGCCGGTCGAAGCCGCGCATGCGCTGGAAATCCCCGTCATGGGCCGCATCGCGGCGGGCGTGCCGATCGAGGCGATTGCCAGCGTCTCGCACCATGTCGCGGTGCCGGGATCGATGCTGTCGGGGCGCGGCCAGCACTATGCGCTGGAGGTGAAGGGGGATTCGATGATCGAGGCGGGGATCAACGATGGCGACATCGTCGTGATCCGCGAACAGTCCACGGCGGAAAACGGCGATATCGTCGTGGCCCTGATCGCGGAAGAGGAGGCGACGCTGAAGCGCTTCCGCCGCAAGGGGGCCATGATCGCGCTGGAAGCGGCCAACCCCGCCTATGAAACCCGCGTCTTTCCCGACCACGCCGTGCGCGTGCAGGGGCGTCTTGTCGGGCTGATCCGCACCTATTGAAGGGGCCTCAGGTCCGCCAGGTCCAAAGCCGGCCCCGCTTCCGGCCCCGCTTCCGGCATCGACCATGCCCGCCGCGCGTCGCGCGTCGCGGCGATGCGGATCCTGTCGCCGTCACGGTGAAAGGCCAGCGTCCCGCTGCGCGCCAGAACCGCGGGCCCGATCAGGCGGCAGGGTCCGTCCACCGCGCCGACCTCTGCCCCTGCCAGCACCAGATCGAAACGCGCGCAGGCCGCCGCGGCATCGGCGCCATCGGCCAGCAACAGCCCGCGCCGCCCCGCCAGATCGAAGGCCGTGCCCAGCGGATCGGGCAGGAAACCCGCCCGCCCCGCCGCCTGCGCCTGCCCTGACAGGTCGCCGTCGTTTTCCAGCCAGTTCGTCGCCGTGAACCCCTCGCCCCTTGCCCGCGACAGGCTGCGCCCGCCCTCTCCCGCCAGACCGGCCAGCCGCGCGGCGGGGTCCACCAGCAGAAGCGGCCGCTCCGCCCCCTGCCAGAGCCAGAGCGCGGCCATGACCGGCACCACCCCCGCCCAGCGTTCGCGCAGGGGCCACAGGATCAGCCAGAGCGCCCCCAGCGTGACCAGCGGCAGCACGACGGCGGGCGGCGCGGGGATGCCGGTCACCGCCCCTTCCAGCCCCGCGATCCGGTCGGCGACGTACAGGATCCAGCGCGCCCCCTGCTCCATCACCCAAAGCGCGGGCGCGGCAAGGCCGAAGGGGGCCAGCATCGCCGCCACCACCCCCGCCGGCATCACCACCGCCCCCATGACCGATACCGTCAGCAGGTTCGCCACCAGCCCGTAATCGGTGAAGCGGTTGAAATGCGCCGCCGCATAGGGCGCGGTGGCCAGCCCGCCGATCAGCGATGACAGGAGCACCGCCAGAACCGCGGGCAGGATGCGGGGAAGCGACCGCCGCTCCACCAGCCTGCCGAAAGCCTCAAACCCAGCGACCAGCGCGATGGTGGCGGCGAAGGACATCTGGAAACCGGGTTCCAGCAGCGCCTCGGGCTGCCAGAGCAGGATGATCGTCCCCGCCACCGCGACCGACCGCAGCGTGATCGCGGCG
>JBEEOG010000057.1:0-6063 GCA_041191745.1 Pseudomonadota bacterium
CGGGCGGGCATGGTCCAGCCTGCGCTCCGCGCGCGCGGCGATGGCCGCGCGCGACCGATACCGACGCGCGGGCAAGATCACATGCACGCCTGATAGAGCGCCCGCGTATTCTCGCGCGTCATCGCCACCGGATTGCCACCGCAGGAGGGGTCCTCCAGCGCCATCTCGGTCAGTTCGTCCAGACGCGCGGCATCCACCCCCATCGCGGTCAGGTTCGCGGGAATGCCCAAGCTGGCGCGCAATTCCATCACCGCCGCGCGGAATCCGTCGAAGCCACCCTTGATGCCGATATAGGCAGCGGCCTGTTCGATCCGCCCTTCGATCGCGGCACGGTTGAAATCCAGCACCATCGGCATCACCACCGCATTCGTCGTGCCGTGATGGGTGTTGTAGACCGCGCCCACGGGATGCGAGAGCGAATGGATCGCGCCCAGACCCTTCTGGAAGGCCACCGCGCCCATGGCTGCCGCGCTCATCATATGCGCGCGGGCGTCGAGGTTGCCGGGCTCGGCATAGGCTTTGGGAAGGTTCTCGAACACCAGCCGCATCCCTTCCAGCGCGATGCCTTGGGACATCGGGTGGTAGAAGGGGCTGCAATAGGCCTCGAGGCAATGCGCCAGCGCATCCATCCCCGTGCCTGCCGTGATGAATTTGGGCATCCCCACCGTCAGCGCAGGGTCGCAGATCGTGACCTTGGGCATCAGCGCGGGGTGGAAGATGATCTTCTTCTTATGCGTTGCCGAATTGGTCAGAACCCCCGCGCGGCCCACTTCGGACCCCGTTCCCGCGGTCGTCGGCACGGCGATGATCGGCGCGATCTTCGCCGCATCGGCACGGGTGTACCAGTCGTCGATATCCTCCAGATCCCAGACGCTCAGATCGGCCCGCTGATGCGCCATCAGCGCGATCATCTTGCCAAGGTCCAGCGCCGAGCCGCCGCCGAAGCAGATCACCCCGTCATGCCCGCCCGCCTTATAGACCGCGATGCCCGCAGCCATGTTGCCTTCATGCGGGTTCGGGTCCACCTCGGAAAAGACCGCGCGACCAAGGCCCGCCTTTTCCAGCACAGCCAGCGCATCTGCCGTGACCGGCAGCGCGGCCAGCGCCTTGTCGGTCACGAAGAGCGGCTTCGCGATCCCCGCCGCGCGGCAATGTTCGGCCAGTTCCGCGATCCGGCCCACGCCGAACTTGATGGCGGTGGGGTAAGACCAGTTCCGGTTGGGAACGTTGTGGGTCATGTCGTTCAGACCTTCTTGAGGTGATAGGATTTCGGACGCGTCACGGAATGGAAGCCGAGGTAGGAGAGGCTTCCCCCCCGCCCCGTATCCTTGCACCCCGTCCAGCAGAGCGCGGGGTCGAGGTAATCGGCGCGGTTCATGAAGACGGTGCCCGTCTCGATCCGCTGCCCGATGGCGGCGGCGGTGTCGTAATCCTGCGTCCAGACCGATGCCGTCAGGCCATAGGGGCTGTCATTCATCAGGCGGATGGCTTCCTCGTCATCCCTGACCTTCATGATGCCGACCACGGGGCCGAAGGATTCCTCGGTCATCACGCGCATCGAATGGTCGACGTCGATCAGCACCTGCGGCGCAAGATAGGCGCCCCCGTCATCGGCGGCAAAGGTCTTGGGGTCGATCAGGGGCTTGGCACCCTTGGCCACCGCTTCCGCGATCTGCCCGCGCACGACCGCCGCAAACCGCCTGTGCGCCATCGGGCCAAGCGTGGTGTCGGCATCGAACGGATTGCCGAGTTTCAGCGCATTCACCCAAGCCACCGACTTTTCGACGAAGGCGTCGAAGAGCGATTCATGCACATAAACCCGCTCGATCCCGCAGCAGCACTGGCCCGCATTGTACATCGCGCCGTCCATCAGCGTGTCCACCGCCGCCTCGAGGTTGGCGTCGTGGCGGACATAGCCGGGGTCTTTCCCGCCAAGCTCCAGCCCCAAGGGCGTGAAGGTGCCGGCTGCGGCCTTTTCCATCGCCACGCCGCCCGCCACCGATCCGGTGAAGTTGACGAAGCCGAAGGACCGCGCGGCGATCAGCGCTTCGGTCGTCGCATGGTCCAGCACCACGTTCTGGAACACATCCGCCGGCACGCCCGCGGCATGGAACGCCTCGGCCAGACGTTCGCCCACAAGCATGGTCTGGCTGGCATGTTTCAGCACCACCGTGTTGCCCGCGATCAGCGCGGGGACCAGCGTGTTGATCGTGGTCAGGTAAGGGTAGTTCCACGGCGCGACGATGAACACCACGCCCACCGGATCACGCGCCAGATAGCGGCGGAACTTCTCGCTGTCCTCGACCATATGGGGCGCAAGGGTCGCGGCGGCGATCTCGGCCATGTAGTCGGTGCGGGCGTTCACCCCGCCATATTCCCCGCCGAAACGGGTCGGGCGGCCCATCTGCCATGCCAGTTCCGGCACGACGACATCCTTCATGTCGTTGAGCTTCGCCACCCCCGCCTTGACCAGCGCGATACGCTCGGCCAGCGGGCGCGCCGCCCATGCCTTCTGCGCGCCCTTGGCCCGCGCGACGGCGGCCTGCGCCTGTTCGCGGGTCAGCGGCACGCGCTCGGCCCAGACAGAGCCATCCACGGGGGAAATCAGTTGGATCGGTTTCATCGTCTCACCTGTCAGGGCCAGCGGCCCGATGGGATGGGGCGGGGATGCCCGCCCCCAAAATCACGCACGCTCCAGCAGGCGCTGCAGTTCGAAGTCCGTCACCACGCGGTCGGTTTCCGAGATCTCCCACTGCGCGGCGTGGTGGTAATGGTCCACCACATCATCGCCAAAGGCCGCGCGCAGCATGGCCGATCCGTTCAACCGCGCCGCCGCGTCGCGCAGGTTGCGCGGGATCTCGCGGATGCCGGTGGCGCTGTACATGTCGCCCTTCATCTCGGGCTCCAGCTCCATCTTGCCTTCGATCCCCGCCAGCCCCGCCGCCAGCAGCGCCGCGCAGCAGAGATAGGGGTTCACGTCGCTGCCGGGGATGCGGCATTCGACGCGCACGGCTTTGGTATGCTCGCCACAGACGCGGAAACCGGCGGTGCGGTTGTCCGCGCTCCAGACCGCTTTCGTCGGCGCGAACATGCCGACGGTAAAGCGCTTGTAGCTGTTCACATAGGGCGCAAGGAAGGCCGTGATCTCCTCGGCATGGGCCAGCTGGCCTGCAAGGAAATGCTTCATCGTGGCGCTCATCCCATGCGCGTCGGCGCTGTCGGCAAAGGCGGGCTTGCCGTCCAGCGTCCAGAGCGACTGGTGCACGTGGCTGGACGACCCCGCCTTGCGGTGGTCGTATTTGGCCATGAAGGTCACCGACTTGCCGCGCGCATGGGCGATTTCCTTGATCGCCTGCTTGACGATCACATGGTTGTCGGCTGTGTCCAGCGCGTCGGAGTATTTGTAGTTCACCTCGTGCTGGCCGGCATCGGCCTCGCCCTTGGTGTTCTCGACCGGCACGCCCGCGCCGTAGAGGGCATTTCGCACCTCGCGCATCAGCACCTCTTCCTTGGTGGTCTGGAAGATGTGGTAATCCTCGTTATAGGCGCTGATCGGCTTCAGGTCGCGCAGGCCCCCGTCGCGCAGGCCCTCGTAGCTGTTCTCGAAGATGTAGAATTCCAGTTCCGTCGCCATCATCGGCTCGAACCCCAGCGCACGGGCGCGCGCGACCTGACGCTTCAGGATCGCGCGGGGGCTGATCGCGACCTCCTCATGCGTGTGGTGGTCCAGAAGGTCGCCCAGCACCAGCACCGTGCCCGGCAGCCACGGCAGGGGGCGCATCGTGGCAAGGTCGGGCTTTAGGACATAGTCGCCATAGCCCTGTTCCCATCCGGCGGATTTGTAGCCCGGCACGGTGGTCATCTCCATGTCCACGGCCAGAAGATAGTTGCAGCAATGCGTTTCCTTGTAGCCGCCCTGCACGAAGAAGGCCGCGTGGAAGCGCTTGCCCATCAGGCGGCCCTGCATGTCGATGCCCGCCACGAGGACGGTGTCCACCTCGCCCCGTTCCACCGCATCCTTCAGCGCGTCAAAGCTCAGATTGCCCGGCATGTTCTTGATCCCTGTTGTCCCGTTTTGCCCGCATGGCGGCGGGCTTGAAATCCCGATGCGCGCCCCAAGGGCGCGGTCAGAGGCGCGACAGGGCGCCGCCGAATTCGGGTTTTCTGGGCCAGCAGTGGGGGCTGACCCGCTCTGCATGCGTGGTCCGCATGGACCGCTCCTTTGCCATCGGCCCGCCGCGGGCCGGAATTTGATCGTATTCGGAAAAGGCGCGCGCGCAACAGCCGCCGCGCGCGCGCTGGTGCCCTGCAGTCTCAGGTGTAACGATAGGGGCGGCCCGCCTTGGTCATCGTCTCGTTATACTGCTTGATGATGCCCACGACCTTGGCCTTGACCTCGGATTCCGCGGCGATCTCGTCCCAGAACTTCACCGCCGCATCCTCGACCGTCTTCCATTCCGCATCGGGGATGGTGGTCAGCGCCAGCTTGCCGCCGTTCACGCGCAGGTCGGCCTCTCCGCCCCAGTACCAGTGCTGGCGGTAGTAGTGGCTCGATTCGAAGCAGACCGACAGCAGTTCCTGCAGGTTCGGGGGCAGGGCGTTCCAGCGGTCCATGTTGGCGAAGAAATGCCCGATCCACGCGCCCGAGATGTTGTTGGTCAGGAAGTGGGTCGTCACATTCGACCAGCCCACGGTATAGACCTCGGTGATGCCCGACCATGCCAGACCGTCCAGCTCGCCCGTCTGCATGGCGACCTCGACATCCTCCCACGGCAGGGTGACGGGGACGACGCCGAATTGCGTCAGGAAGCGGCCCGCCGTCGGGAAGGTGAAGACGCGCAGCCCGTTCAGGTCGGCGAGCGAGGTGATCGGCTTGTTGGTGGCAAAGTGGCAGGGGTCCCACGCACCGGCCGAGATGTGCTTGACGCCGACCGCCGCGTATTCCTCTTCCCAGATCTGCTTCAGGCCGTACTTGTTGAACAGCGCCGGCACGTCGAGGCTGTATTTCAGCGCCAGCGGGAAGTAGCCGCCGAACACCGTGACTTCGGTGGGCGAGGCCATGGAGTCGTCATCGGACTGCACGCAGTCGATGGTGCCCGACTGCATCGCCTGGAACAGCTCGCCCGTGGGGACCAGCTGGTCGGCGTAGAAAAGCTCGATCTCCATCTGGCCTGCGGCAAGGCGGTTGAACATCTCCACCGCCGGTTTCACCACCTGCTCGCCGAGGGCTGCGCCCGCATAGGTCTGCATCCGCCACTTGATGACCTCCTGCGCGCGCAGGACGGTCGGGGTGGCGAGGGTCGCGGCGGCGCCAGCAATGGCACCCTTGGTCAGGAAGGAACGTCTGGTCGTCGTCATTGCTTACCTCCTTGGGGTTATGGTCGGGGCGGTTCGTCCGCCCCTTATGGGAAAAGTCCCTGCGTTCAGTCCGGATAGAACAGGTTGGGCAGCCACAGAGCGATCTCGGGGAAGATCATGACCGTGGCCAGCGCCAGTACCATCACCGCCACGAAGGGCGCGACGGATGTGTAGATGTCGCCCATCGTGATCTCCTTGGGCGCAAAGGCGCGCATCAGGAACAGGTTGTAGCCGAAGGGCGGCGTCAGATAGGCGATCTGGCAGGTGATCGTGTAAAGCACACCATACCACACCAGCACATCCCGCGGCGGGATACCAAGGTCGAGCGTCGCCACCAGTGGCACATATAGGGGGGCAACGATCACCAGCATGGCGGTGTCGTCGAGGAACATCCCCATGATCAGGAAGGACAGCTGCATCAGGATCAGGATGGTCCACGGGCCAAGACCAAGCTGTTCGGTGAACAGGTTTTCCACCGCCTTGACCGCGCCCAGACCATCGAACACCGCGCCAAAGGCCAGCGCGGCAAGGATCACCCACATGAACATGCAGGAAATGGCCAGCGTGTTGCGGGTGGCGACCTCGAACACCTCGCGCGTGAAGCTGCGCTTGAGCACCGCGCCCGCGACCGTCGCCACCACCCCGATGACCGAGCTTTCGACCAGCGAGGTGAAGCCGTAGATGAAGGGCACCATCATCGACCCG
>JBEEOG010000058.1:0-2910 GCA_041191745.1 Pseudomonadota bacterium
CGCGCAGGCGGTCGAACAGGTCCCACGCCCCACGCGTCTGGGCGGCGTCCACGACGGGCAACAGGCGGTTGTGGTCCCATTTGATGTAGTCGATCGGGTATTCGGTCAGGATGGCCGAGATGGCGTTGAACAGGTGGTCGCGCACCGCCGGATTGGCCATGTCGAGCACCATCTGGTGCCGCCCCGTCACCTGATCGGCAGGCCCGAGCATCCAGTCGGGATGGGCGCGCATCAGGTCGCTGTCGGGGTTCACCATCTCGGGCTCGAACCAGAGGCCGAAGGTCATGCCCAGCTTGTGGACATGGGCGATCAGCGGGTGCAGGCCTTCGGGCCATTTCCTGCGGTCGATCACCCAGTCGCCAAGGCTGGTCGTATCGTCGTCGCGCCGCCCGAACCAGCCGTCATCCAGCACGAAACGTTCCGCCCCGATGGCCGCCGCGCGGTCGGCGATCTCGCAGAGTTCGGCCAGCGAGTGGCGGAAATAGACCGCCTCCCAGCAGTTGTAATGCACGGGCCGCGGGCGGGCGGGATCGGGCCAGCGCACCACGCGGTCGCGGGTGTCGGCCTGCAGGGTCGCCGCGATGCCGTTCAACCCGTCGGGTGCATAGGCGGCGATCAGTTCGGCACTTTCGAAGCGCGTTCCGGCCTGAACCTCGGCCGCCCAGGCGTTTCCGAACTGGACCTGACGGCGACCGTCGGGCAATTCCTCGGCCACCATGCGGTGTCCGCCCGACCACGCATAGGACAGCGCCCAGGCCTGCCCCTGCACATCGGTCGTGCCATGCCCCGTCAGGATCAGGAAGGGCGGGTGTTCGTGACCCGAACGGCCCGTCCGCGCCTCGCGCAGGCGGATGCCTTGGGACCAGTCCACATGGTTCAGGTGGAATTCGCGGGTCCACTTGCCCGACACGTCGATCAGCCCGCCCTCTTGCGGGGCGGGCAGGACGGGGGCCGCCAGCCAGTGCAGGCGGACGGGGACATCCGACTCCAGCACCGTCTGCAGGATGATCACGCCGGTCGCCTCAGTTCGCAGGTGGTGGGTCAGCGTCAGGCCACCCGCACGGCTGACAAGGGTCAGCCGCCCCGCCGCAGCCTCGGCCCGATCAAGGCTGAAGGCGGGCAGCAGCGCCGCGCCCGACGCATCGGCCAGCACCAGCCCCGCCTGTCCCTGAAAGGCGCGCCCCGCCTCGGGCGTCAGCGACAGGGCGGGGAGCGCGTCGATCATGCCGCCCGTCAAGTCAAGCCGCGTCGCGCGGGCGAGGTCGGACAGATCCTCTCCCACCGGCAGGCGGGCACCCCAGTGGATCACCTCGGGGATGCCGCCCCACGACGCCAGCGCGATGGTCTGCGCGCCGGCATCCAGTCGCCATGTCTTCACTTCACCGCCCCCAGCGTCAGACCGGCGATGAAATGCCGTTGCATCAGGAAGAACATCAGCACCGGCGGAAGCGCGGCAAGGATCGACCCCGCCGAGACCAGATGCCATTGCGCGATCCATTGCCCGTTCAGCGACGACAGCCCCGCCGTGATGGGCTGGCTGTCCACCCCTTGGGTCAGTACCGTGGCCCAGAAGAAATCGTTCCAGATGAAGGTGAAGACCAGCACCGACAGCGCCGCGATGGCAGGGCGCATCAGGGGCAGCACGATGAACCAGAAGATGCGCCATTCGGCGACGCCCTCGACCCGCGCGGCCTCGATCAGCTCGAACGGCAGGGCCTTGATGAAGTTGCGCATGAAGAGCGTGCAGAACCCCGTCTGGAAGGCGATGTGAAAGAGCGCGAGGCCGTACCAGGTGTCATACATGCCAAGGTTCAGCGTCATGTCGCGGACGGGGACCATCAGGATCTGGAAGGGCACGAAATTGCCCGCCACGAACATGAAGAAGACAAGGATGTTGCCGCGAAAGCCGTAGACCGCCAGCGCAAAGCCCGTCATCAGGGACAGGCTGACCGCGCCGATCACGGTCGGAACCGTGACCCAGAGCGAGTTGATCATGTATTTGTACATCGGCGTTTCGGTGAAGATGTAGACGTAATTCTCCCACGCGATGCCCGAAGGCACGCCGAAATAGTTCCCCTGCGCGAGGTCGGATGCCGGGCGCAGCGATGTGACCGCCACGCCCAGAAGCGGGAACAGCCAGATCAGCAGGGCGACAGGAAGCGCGATGGTGTAGATCCACTGCGCGGCGGGGCCGGATTGCTGGATGGGGCGGGGAAACATCTTCTCAACGCTCCGTTTCGTCGCGCCACATCTTCCAGATGAAGCCCGAGATGAAGATCATCATGATGGCGAACAGCACGACGGCGATGGCCGCGCCATAGCCCATGCGGAAGCCGAACTCGCCCAGCGCCATCTCGAACATGTAGTAGGACAGCACGCGGCTTTCGCCGAAGGGCCCGCCCGATGTCATGATCGAGACGAGGTCGAAGCTCCGCAGCGCGCCGATGACGGTGACGATGACGGCGATGAAGGTCGCGGGGCGCAGTTGCGGCAGCACGACATACCACAGCATCCGCCAGCCCTTGGCGCCATCCAGACGCGCGGCCTCGATCTGGTCGGGGGCGACGTTGTTCAGGCCGGTGAGGTAAAGGATCATCACATAGGCGATCTGCGGCCAGAGACCCGCGGCGATGATGCCATAGGTGACATAGTCGGGATCGGCGAGGATCGCGGTCCCGTCCCCCGTGATCCATTCCGTCAGCAGGTAGAACAGCCCGAAATTCGGCGCGTAGAACCATGCGAAGATCAGGCCGACGACGACCTGGCTGATCACGAAGGGAAAGAAGAACAGCGACTTGTAAAGCCGGATGCCCGCGACGGTCTGGTTCAGGAAGATGGCGATGAACAGCCCGACGGGCAGCGCCAGCATATACAGGACCAGCCATTTCAGGTTGTTCCACAGGCTGACCT
>JBEEOG010000059.1:0-4455 GCA_041191745.1 Pseudomonadota bacterium
AGGCGGCACGGTCTGACCTAGGAAGAGGGGCATGACAAGAGAGTCGGGGACCCCATGACCATCGCCGCAATCATCGTCGCCGCAGGGCGCGGCACGCGGATGGGTGGCGATCTGCCCAAGCAGTGGCGCGATCTGGCGGGCGACACGGTGCTGGGGCTGACCGTCGATGCCTTCGCGGGGCTGGTGGACCGCGTGGTGGTGGCCATCCACCCCGATGACCGCGACCGCGCGCTGGCGCTGGGGCGGGCCGTCGAACTGGTCGATGGCGGCGCGACGCGGGCCGAAACCGTGCGCCGCGCGCTGGAACACCTCGACGGGCGGGGCATCACGCGCGTGCTGGTCCATGACGGGGCGCGCCCTCTGGTCGGGGCGGACCTGATCCGCCGCCTGATCGCCGCGCTGGACGGCGACGTGGCCGCCGCCCCTGCCCTGCCCGTGTCGGATGCGCTCTGGCGCGGGGCGGCGGGGCGCGTCGCGGGCACGCAGGACCGCGACGGCCTCTGGCGGGCGCAGACGCCGCAGGCCTTCCGCTTCGACGCGATCCTTGCCGCCCACCGCGCCCATCCCGCCGATGCCGCCGATGACGTGCAGGTGGCGCGGGCGGCGGGCCTTGACGTGGCCATCGTCGAAGGCGACGAAGAGAACATCAAACTGACCTATCCGGGCGATTTCGCGCGGGCGGAACGCATATTGAGGGAACGGCGGATGGATCTGCGCCTTGGCAACGGCTATGACGTCCACGCCTTTTGCGAGGGCGACCATGTCTGGCTCTGCGGGGTCAGGGTGCCGCATGGCAAGGCGCTGCTGGGCCATTCGGATGCCGATGTCGGCATGCATGCCCTGACCGATGCCATCTATGGCGCGCTGGCCGAAGGCGACATCGGCCGCCACTTCCCGCCCTCGGACCCGCAATGGAAGGGGGCCGCCAGCCACATCTTCCTGCGCCATGCGATGGAACGCGTGGCCGCGCGCGGCTACCGTCTGGCCAATTGCGACGTGACGCTGGTCTGCGAACGCCCCAAGATCGGCCCCCATGCCGATGCGATGCGTGCCGCACTGGCCGACATTATGGGCGTTGCCGTCGATGCGGTCAGCGTCAAGGCCACCACCTCGGAACGGCTGGGCTTCACGGGGCGCGAGGAAGGGATCGCCGCACTGGCCACCGCCGCGCTGGTCAAGGCATGACCCGCGCCGTCGCCACCTTTTTCGGCGTGGGCCTCTTGCGCCCCGCACCGGGGACATGGGGCAGTCTGGTGGCCGTCCTTCTGGGCTGGGCGATCTGCTTCCATGCGGGCTTTCCCGCGCTTGTCGTGGCGACCCTTCTGGCCACCGCCGCAGGCTTCTGGGCCGTCGGGCGTGAATTGCGCGGCCGCCCCGGCGAGGACCCGTCCGAATTCGTGATCGACGAGGTGGCGGGCCAGTGGATCGCGCTGTGCTTTCCCGCCGCCGCCTTCTGGGCGCGCGGATGGGAGGACTGGCTGCCCTGGCCCGCGCCCCTCGCCGCCTTCCTGTTCTTCCGCCTGTTCGACATCTGGAAACCGTGGCTCGTGGGCCGCGCCGACCGCCGCGGCGATGCGGCGGGGGTGATGGTCGATGACCTCTGGGCCGGTGCCTTTGCCGGCGTGGCGACGCTGGTTGCCGCGGCGCTCTACCATATCCCGCTGATCCTGATGGGGTAATCCGCATGGCCAGGCCCGCCGATGTGCTTGCCGCCGCCCGCTACTGGGGCCTCCGCATCGCCACCGCCGAAAGCTGCACGGGGGGCCTGATCGCAGCCGCGCTGACCGATGTGGCGGGATCGTCGGATGTCTTCGACCGCGGCTTCGTCACCTATTCCAACGAGGCCAAGGTGCAGATGCTGGGCGTGCGCGCCGAGACGCTGACCGATCTCGGCGCCGTGTCGGAAGAGGTCGCCCGCCAGATGGCCGAAGGCGCGCTCGCCCGATCCGCGGCGGGGCTTGCCGTTTCCGTCACGGGCATCGCCGGCCCCGGCGGATCGGATCGCAAGCCCGAGGGGCGGGTCTGTTTCGGGCTGGCCCGCAGCGGCCAGCCCACGCGGACCGAGACGGTGGAATTCGGCCCCCTTGGCCGTGCTGCCGTCCGCAAGGCGACGGTCGATCACGCGTTGCGGCTGCTGGCCGAGTCGCTGGCCTGACTTTCCCCGCCGCCGCTTGTATGGGCGAGGCGCGGCGAAAACCGCCCATTTTTCCGGCAAAGTGAAAACCGCACATCCTTCATGCGGCTTTCGCTCCCTCTGCCGCTTTTCCGGGCATGCCTTGTCAGGAACACCGCACCCCGTGTGATCCGATGGGGAGGGACGCGATGAACGGGGCCGATACGGCGTGGATCCTGATGGCGACAGGACTTGTGCTTTTCATGACATTGCCGGGGTTGGCGCTGTTCTATGGCGGGCTGGTGCGCGCGCGCAACGTGCTGTCGGTCTTCATGCACTGCTTCGCCATCGCCTGCCTGATGAGCGTGCTGTGGCTCGCCTTCGGCTATTCCATCGCCTTCGGGGGCGAAGGGGCGCTCTGGGGCGGCATGGGCAAGGCCTTCCTGAGCGGCGTCACCGCCGACAGCCTGACGGGCACCCTGCCCGAGGTGCTGTTCTTCGCCTTCCAGATGACCTTCGCCATCATCACGCCTGCGCTGATCGTGGGGGCCTATGTCGAACGGGTGGGCTTCGGCTTCGTGCTGCTCTTCTCGGCGCTCTGGATGCTGGTGGTCTATGCGCCCGTGGCGCACTGGATCTGGGGCGGGGGCATGCTGGCCGATGGCGGCATCCTGGGCGAGACGGGCGTGCGCGATTTTGCGGGCGGGATCGTCGTGCATGAAACGGCAGGCCTTGCGGCGCTGCTCTTGGCCTGGATGCTGGGGCCGCGCAAGAACCGCCACACGCCCCCCCATTCGCCGGGCCTCGTGATGATCGGGGCGGCGATGCTCTGGGTGGGCTGGTTCGGCTTCAACGGCGGATCGGCGCTGGCCGCCAACGGGCAGGCCGCGATGGCGGTGACGGTCACGCATCTGTCGGCCGCCGCCGCATCCCTGACCTGGATCCTGTGGGAGCGGGTGAAGTTCGGCCGCACGACTCTGGTGGGCCTCGTGACCGGCACGATCGCGGGGCTGGCCTCCATCACCCCCGCCTCGGGCTTCGTCGGGCCGGTGGAGGCGCTGGTGATCGGCGGCGTCGCGGGCGTCCTGTGCCAAGAGGCGGTCAGCCTGATCCGCAACCGCCTGCATATCGACGACACGCTGGATGTCTTTGCCGTGCATGGCGTGGGCGGCATCTTCGGCACGGTGATGATCGCGGTCTTCGGCGCGGGCACATGGACCGCGCAGCTGGGTGGGCTGGCCATCGTGGGCGTCTGGACGCTGGGCGCGACCTTTGCCATCGCCAAGCTCTGCGCCGCCGTCACCGCCTTCCGCGTGGACCCCGAGACCGAGACGAACGGTCTGGACCTGTCGGTGCATGGCGAGCGGGCCTACGAGCTGACCTCGTAACGGGCGCGAAATCTTCTGCGAAGATTTCGGGGGGCGATTTTTCTGCGAAAAATCGGAAAGCTCGCCCCCCTTGGAGCGTCAGGTATGCGATCCTTCGCAGAAGGATCGTCCGGCCGAAACCTTCGCAGAAGGTTTCGGGTCTTTCCTTCAAGCGGACCCTCGGCCCGCGGAGCGGATCAGACCCTTGGCCCGTGCAGTTCCGCCGCGCGCCGTTCGAAGGCGCGGACCACGCGCTGCATCGCGTCGTTGAACACCACCCCGATGATCCCCTGCAGGATCGCGTTGCGGAATTCGAAATCGACGAAGAACTCCACCTCGCAGCCGCCCTCGACATCGCGGAAGGCCCAGGTGGATTTCATGTGCTTGAAAGGGCCGTCCAGATATTCGGTGTCGATTTTCCGCACCTCGGGCCAGAGCGTCACTCGGCTGCCGAATCTTTCGCGGAAGACCTTGAAGCTGATCACCAGATCGGCCTCCATCACCTCACCCCCGCCTGCGATGGGCGTGCGCGAGCGGATGCGCGCGGCGGAGTTCCACGGCAGGAATTTGGGGTAAGACCCCACATCGGCCACCAGCGCATACATCTGGTCCGCGCTATAGGGCAGGCGCTTGATCTCGTGATGGGTGGGCATGGCTTCCCCGCAAAACCCGCCTTTCGGGCGGCGTGACTTGTCGTGACGTATTCGTTACACATGCGGGGGAAATCAAGGGTGTCCCGATGTCGCAAAGACCATATGTGATCGACCAGATGATCAGCGCCAAGGCCATTGCCGCGCGGGTCGAGGCTTTGGCGGCGGAAATCACCGCCCATTACGCGGGCACCGACAAGTTGACGGTGGTGGGCCTTTTGCGCGGCTCTTTCGTCTTCATCGCGGACCTCGTGCGCGAGATCGACCTGCCGGTGGAGGTCGATTTCCTTGAGGCCTCCAGCTACGGCGATGCCATGCATTCCTC
>JBEEOG010000060.1:0-3544 GCA_041191745.1 Pseudomonadota bacterium
GCTGCGTGTCGGGTCGGTGACGTCGAAGAAGGCGAATTACGGGGAATATGCCCGCGCCCTGGCGGATGAGATCATGGCGCTGCGCGATACGGGCGCGCTGCGGATCAGCCACAAGATCCACCTGCGCGCCGAGGTCTGTTCCGAAACGCTGATCGAGGAATTGGCCAAGTTCGGTCCGCAGGACGGAGTGGGCATCGTCAGCCTGATGGACCATACCCCCGGCCAGCGCCAGTTCCGCGACATGACGCAGTTGAAGAACTATGTCTGCGGGAAGCACGGCTTTTCGGACGCGGAGTTTCTGGACCATATCGCGGCTCAGCGGGCGCTGTCGGACCGGTTCGGCCTGGCGCATGAACAGGCCGCGGTGACCGAGGCGCGGCGCTTCGGTGCCGTGCTGGCCAGCCATGACGACACCACGACCGACCACGTCGCCACATCGGCCCGGCACGGCGCGCGCTTTGCGGAATTCCCGACCACGGTGGAGGCCGCGCAATCCTGCCGCGCGCATGGCATCGCGGTGATGATGGGCGCGCCGAACCTGATCCGGGGCGGATCCCATTCCGGGAATGTCGCGGCCAAGGCGCTGGCCGAGGCGGATCTGCTGGACATCGTGTCGTCGGATTATGTTCCGTCGTCGCTGCTGGCGGCCGCGCTGATGCTGGGCGATATCTGGGGGGATCTGCCGCGCGGGGTGGCGACCGTCACCTCGGCCCCGGCGGAGGCGGCGAAGCTGACGGATCGCGGGGCGATCGTGCCGGGCAAGCGCGCCGATCTGATCCGCGTGCGCCGCTTTGGTCAGGCCGGGATGCTGCGGTCCACTTGGGTCGAAGGGCGGCGCGTCGCCTGAGGCGTCACCACTTCACATGGGCGGGCCAGACGAAGACCTCGTCCGACATGCCGCCCAGTCGCATCACGCGGCGGCGCAGGTCGGCCGCCACTTCGCCCTTGGGCAGGCTGCGTAGGGTGTCGGCCAAGACGGGCGCGCCGATTTCCATCCCCAGACGCTGACCCATGAGACGCCGCGTTTCGTGGAAGATCATCGCAAGGCGCAGGGGGTAGGAGAGGTGGCTGGCGATCTGGAACAGGCGTGAGTTCTGGCCGTGGAAGAAGACAGGCAGCACGGTGACGCCCGCAATCGTCGCGAGCCGTCCCATGAAGGCGTGCCATTCCGCGTCGAAGGCCTGTCCGCGCAGGGGGGCGTTGGCCGTCGCGATGCCGCCTGCCGGGAAGATCGCCACGACCTTGCCCGCGGCGAGCAGGTCGGCGGCGAGCTTGCGGCTCTGGGCTGAGGATTTGCGCGCTTCGGGCGTGCCGCTGAAATCGATGGGAAGGAGGTGCTGGCTGACCTCGGGCGGCTGGCAGAGGACGGCGTTGGTCAGGATCTGCACATTGCCGCGCAGGCGCATCCCGAGTTGACCGAGCGCGAGGCCGTCGACGATGCCGTAGGGGTGGTTCGCCACGAGCAGCAGGCCACCGTCGCGCGGCAGGCTGGCCGCCGGGACGTGCCAGCGCAGGTCGGCGCTGATCCCCAAAAGGCGCATCGCGGCGTCGAAGACCGTCTCGCCCGCTGGTGGGGCGGCGGCCCAGTCGAGATAGAGGTTGCGCAGCATGGGCTGGCCGCTGATCCGTTCCACGGCGCGGATCAGGCCGCGCCGAAAGCGCGACATGCCGGGATGGGAATAGGTGAACCCCGGTGCGTCTTCTGCGTAGGCGGCATCTGTCATCGCGACCTCCCTCATCCCAAGACTTCGCTGCGCACCGCCGTGTCGGGCAGTGCCGAATATCCGCCGCGTCCGGCGACCCATGTGCGCAGCGGTGCCGGCACGCCCTGATCGGGCCAGTCGAGCAGCAGCAGGTCCGCGCGCTGACCCGGCGCGATGCGGCCCCGATCCGAAAGGCCCATCGCGGCGGCGGGGTTGGCCGAGACGAGCCGCCAGAGCGAAGCGAGATCGCCCACCCCGTCCGCGAGCAGCCGCACGATGGCGCCCAGCATGGCGGGGTAGAAATAGTCCGAGGCCAGCACGTCGCAGAGCCCGCGCCGGATCATGTCGGCCGCGCCGGGAGAGCCGAGATGGCTGCCGCCGCGCATCGCATTGGGGGCACCGAGGACGATCCAGTCACCCGCGTCGCGCGCGGCCTGAAAGACCCGGTCATGCATGGGGAATTCGGCGATGCGCGATCCGTGGGCGCGGTAGAAGTCGCGCGTGTCGGTCTGGCTGTCGTCATGGCTGAGCATCGGCGCGCCACGGTCGCGGGCGAGGAAGGCGACGTTGGCGATGTCATCCGCCACGCGGCCGCGCCGGTCCCAGACCGACAGCATCAGCGCCACGTAATCCGCGTCCGACAGACCCGACCGTTTGGCCCGCGCCTCCATCTTTGCGCGGAAGGCGGGAGAGGTGACATCGGCGACGGGATAGTCGGGGACGAGATCGAAGGGACGGTCATGCACGGCGACAGAGGGGTGCAGCATCGCCGAGGAGGTGTGGTCGTTGAAGGCGACCGAAGGAACGGTGGCCATTTCGAGCGCTTCGGCGATGAGGGGCAGCGCTTCGGGGCAGAAGGTTTCCCAGCGCAGTTGCAGGCGGTTTTCCACCGTCAGGCGGCGGGAGAGGTGTTTCAGCCCACGCAGGACCTGCCAGCCGGTTGCGACCGAACGCAGGCCCGGTTCCCAGCTGAGCGTCAGGGCGTGATAGGCGGTGGCGATCCCGTTCGCCGCGAGTTGGCGGTCGGTTTCCAAGAGCGCCGCCTCGATCGGGACCATGACGCCGGGGCGGGGCATGATCTGGCGTTCAAAGGCGTCGCCGTGCACATCGACAAAGGCCGGGGCGAGGATGCGCCAGCGCCCGTCGATCACCGCCGCGCCATCCCGCGCGACGTCGATGCCCGTGATGATGCCGCCGTCCACACGGACCGAGGCGCGTTCGACCCGGTCCGCGAACACAACGCGCGCGCCTTCGACGATGAAAGCCCCCATCAGAGCCGCTCCGCCAGAAGGTGCCAGTGCCAGGACCCGGGGCTGTCATGTACCCGATCCTCAAGCCGCAGCAATTCGAACCCGTCCAGCAGCGCGACGAGCCGCGCGGCGTTGCAGAAGTAGTGCGGATGGATCTTGTCGCCGTCGCCTTCGAAGACCCAGCAGCCGGGCGAAACCTCATGCCCGCGCGCCTTGGCCTGTTCCACGGGCAGGCGACGGGCCGACAGCATCGTCGCCATGAAGGTGCCGCCGGGGCGCAGGACGCGGCGTACTTCGGACAGGGTGCGGGCGACCACGGTTTCGTCGCCGTGGTAGATCACGTTCCATGATAGGATATGGTCAAAGCTGCCATCGCCGTAGGGCAGGTCGGTCATCGCCCCCTGCCGCACGTCGATTGCCAGTCCCGCCGCCTGCGCGGCCAGTGCGATCACCTTGACCGACTGGTCGGACGCGTCCAGCGCGGCCACGTGCAGCCCTGTCCGGGCAAGGGCCAGCGCATGCCGCCCGATCCCTGCGCCGAGATCGAGCACGCGTGCGCCCGACGGCAGGGTGGCTGCGTGGTCCATCACC
>JBEEOG010000061.1:0-4912 GCA_041191745.1 Pseudomonadota bacterium
CATGGCTGTTGAAATCGCAATAGGGGCATTTCGACTGGCAGAAGGGCCAGTGCAGATACAGCCCGAACCCTCCGCTCTGCCAGTCGTCCATCGCTCACCCCTTGAAGGCGGTCACCTCGACCTCGACCTTCATCTCGGGCCGGATCAGGCCCGCGATGACCATCGTGGCGGCGGGCCGGATCTCACCCAGCGCCGCGCCCAGCGCAGGGGTGATTTCCTCGACCAGCGCCGCATCGGTCACGGTGTATTGCACGCGCACGATATCGGCCATGGTGAATCCGGCCTGATCCAGCACGCGGGCAATGGTGGCAAAACAGTTGCGCGTCTGGTCCAGTGCGCTGTCGGGCATGGCCATCGTGGCATAGTCATAGCCCGTGACACCCGAAACGAAGCACCAGCCGCCCTTCACCACCGCGCGGCTGTAGCCCATCGTCGCCTCGAACGGCGATCCGGTCGAGAGGTGTTTCACGTGAAGCACCCCGCCACCAGCTTGCGGAAGGCATCGGCGCGGTGGCTGATCCGGTTCTTCTCCCAGCGGTCCATCTCGCCAAAGGTGATGTCGTAGCCGTCGGGCAGGAACATCGGGTCATAGCCATGCCCCTGATCGCCCCGCATCGGCCAGACGCACTGGCCCGCGACCACGCCTTCGAACACCTCATCATGCCCATCGGGCCATGCCAGCACCAGCGTGCAGCGGAATTGCGCGCGGCGGGGGTAGGGGGCCTGTGCCGCCTCCAGCGCCTCCCATGTCCGCGTCATGGCCAGCACGAAATCACGGCCCTGCGGGGTTTCCGCCCAGTCGGCGGTATAGACGCCGGGCGCGCCGCCAAGGCCATCGACCGTGATCCCGCTGTCATCGGCCAGCGCAGGCAGGCCCGAGGCTTGCGCCGCGGCATGCGCCTTGATGCGGGCATTGCCGACAAAGGTGCTTTCCGTCTCGGCCGGTTCCGCCAGCCCCAGCGCGCCGGCACTCGTCACATCCACCGAAAACGGCTCCAGCAAGGCCGAAATCTCTTCCAGCTTGCCTTTGTTGTGGGTGGCGACCACCAGCCGCTTCTCGGTGAACCTGCGCACCATCAAAGCCCCAGCGCCGCTTTCTGTGCAGCCACGAGCGACGCGCAACCCGCTTCCGCCAGATCGAGGAGCTGCCCCATCTCGTCACGGCTGAAGGTCGCGCCCTCGGCGCTCATCTGCACCTCGATCATCCGGCCGCGGCCCGTCAGGATGAAGTTGCCGTCGGTTCCGGCGGTCGAATCCTCGGCATAGTCGAGGTCGCAGACCGGCTGGCCCGCATAGATGCCGCAGGACACGGCGGCGACATGGTCGATGATCGGATCGCTCACGATCACGCCCGCCTTCAAAAGCTTGTCCACCGCCATCTTCAGCGCGACCCAGCCGCCGGTGATCGACGCGCAGCGCGTGCCGCCATCGGCCTGGATCACGTCGCAGTCGATGACGATCTGCCGCTCGCCCAGGGCCGAGCGGTCCACGCCGGCCCGCAGCGCGCGCCCTATCAGGCGCTGGATTTCCTGCGTGCGGCCCGATTGCTTGCCCGCCGCCGCCTCGCGCCGCGTGCGGCTGTTGGTGGCACGCGGCAGCATGCCGTATTCCGCCGTCACCCAGCCAAGGCCCGTGTTCTTCAGGAATGGCGGGGCCTTGTCCTCGATCGTGGCCGAACACAGGACATGCGTCTCTCCCACCTTGATCAGGCAGGATCCTTCGGCATGTTTCATCACGCCCGTCTCGATTGAAATCGGGCGCATTTCGCCTAGTTTTCTGCCAGAGGGTCGCATCGGAACATCCTTGTATGGGTCTGGGCCAGATATGCCGCGCGGCCGCGGGGATGCAACCCCGATTGACGCCCCCGAAGCCGCGCCGATAATGGCCGCGACGCTGGGGATGCTGTGGCGATGACAGACGGTTCGAAAATCCTGTCCGAGATGAACGACCGCTCGCGCGAGGTGTTTCGCCGCGTGGTCGAAGGCTACCTGTCCTCGGGCGATCCGGTCGGGTCGCGCACGCTGACGCGCAGCATGTCCGAAAAGCTGTCGGCGGCCACGATCCGCAACGTGATGCAGGATCTGGAATTCCTTGGTCTGCTGGACAGCCCGCATATCAGCGCGGGGCGCATCCCCACGCAGCTGGGCCTTCGCATGTTCGTGGACAGCCTGCTGGAAGTCGGCACCGTGGCCGAAGAGGACCGCGAACGGATCGATGCCGCCAAGGGCCAGAACGATCAGGACGTGGGCGCGCTTCTGGACCATGTCGGCGCGGCGCTGTCGGGGATCACGCGGGGCGCGTCGCTGGTGCTGGCGCCCAAGGTCGAAGCGCCGATCCGCCATATCGAATTCGTGTCCCTGTCGCAGACGCGCGCGCTGGTGGTGCTGGTCTTTGCCAATGGCCATGTCGAGAACCGCCTGTTCACCCCGCCGCCGGGGCAGACACCATCGAGCATGCGCGAGGCCGCGAATTTCCTGAACGCGCTGGCCGAAGGGCGGACGCTGACCGATCTGCGCCGGTCGATGACCGCCGAAATCTCGCGGCGGCGGCAGGAAATCGACGTGCTGGCCCGCGATCTGGTCGAATCCGGTCTGGCGGTCTGGGAAAACCCGGGCGAATCCTCGGAACGGCTGATCGTGCGCGGGGCGGCGAACCTGCTGGATGACGGCGGGGCCGATCTGGACCGCATCCGCACACTGTTCGACGATCTGGAACGCAAGCGCGACATCGCCGAATTCCTCGAACTGGCCGAGGATGGCGACGGCGTCCGCATCTTTATCGGGTCCGAGAACAAGCTCTTTTCACTTTCGGGTTCAAGTCTGGTCGTTTCTCCCTATATGAACGCGGATCGGAAGATCATCGGCGCGGTGGGCGTGATCGGGCCGACACGGCTGAATTATGGCCGGATCGTCCCCATCGTGGACTACACCGCGCAACTCGTCGGACGCCTTCTGTCCGAACGGGGAGCGTGAGGAAGCAAGGAAGACCCATGTCGACAGAACAGGTTTCGGAAGAATTCGCCGTCGAGGATGGCCTGCAGGAACTGGCCGAGGCTGGCGAGGTGGAAGCGCTTCGGGCCGAACGCGACGAATTGCGCGACCGTTTCATGCGTGCGCTGGCCGAGGCCGAGAACATCCGCAAGCGCGGCGAACGCGATCGGCGCGAGGCGGAACAGTATGGCGGCACGCGTCTGGCGCGTGACCTGCTGCCGGTGTTCGACAACCTGAACCGCGCGCTGCAGGCCGCGACCGATGAACAGAAGGCCGCCGCCGCGGCGCTGTTCGAAGGGGTGGAACTGACCCTGCGCGAATTGACCAACGTGATGACGAAGCACGGCGTGAAGCCGATCACGCCGCAGGTGGGCGACATGTTCGACCCGCAGTCCCACGAAGCCATGTTCGAAGCCCCCGTTCCCGGCACCAAGGCGGGCCAGATCATCCAGGTGATGACCGAAGGCTTCATGCTGCACGACCGCCTTCTGCGCCCCGCGCAGGTGGGCGTGTCATCGAACACCGGCGGCTGACCGCGGCGTCCGGCCCCGTTCCGCAGTCCCCCGTTCCGAAATCCCCGTTCCGACGCCCCGCTTCGCTGCGGGGCGTTGAACGGGGCGGGGGGCGATTCCTATCTGTAACGGAATCGCAATCTCGAATCGGACCCTTCACATCATGACCCTGACAGCGCGGCTTGCCACGATCATCGAACATCCGGCCACGGGCCGGTTCCTGATGGCTGTGATCCTGTTCAACGCGGTCCTGCTGGGGCTTGAAACCTCTTCCACCGCCATGGCCACGGCAGGGCCGCTGATCCTGACGCTCGACCGCATCTGCCTTGCCATCTTCGTGGCAGAGCTTGCGGCGAAGCTGGTCGCCTATCGCTTCGCCTTCTTCCGGTCGGGCTGGAACGTGTTCGACCTTGTCATCGTCGGCATCGCGCTGCTTCCGGCCACGGGCGGGCTTTCGGTCCTGCGGGCGCTGCGCGTCCTGCGGGTTCTGCGGCTGATCACCTTCTCGCCCAACCTGCGCCGCGTGGTCGAAGGGTTCCTGCGGGCGCTGCCGGGGATGGGGTCGGTCCTCGTCCTGACGCTGATCATCTTCTACGTCGCCGCCGTGATGGCGACCAAGCTCTTCGGTGCCAGCTTCCCCGACCGCTTCGGCGATCTGGGCGCGACGGCGCTGACGCTCTTTCAGGTGATGACGCTGGAAGGCTGGGCCGATGCCGTGGTGCGTCCGGTGATGGAGGTCTATCCCTACGCCTGGATCTTCTTCATCGCCTTCATCCTTGCCACGACCTTCGCCGTGATCAACCTGCTGGTCGGTCTGGTCGTCAACGCGATGCAGGAAGCGGCCGAGGCAGACAAACCCGATGACGCCGCGCTCCGGCAGGCAGAGCTTCTGGCGCGTCTGGCCGCGTTGGAGGCGAAGATCGACCGGATGGGGAAGGGGGCCTAGGCCCGCTTTCCCACCACCGCGACGCCGAGGGCTTCCAGCACCTTCGCCTCGATCTGCGCGGCATCCATGCCGGCGATCTGGTACATGCGCTCAGGGCTGGCCTGATCGATGAAGATGTCGGGCAGGACCATGCTGCGGAAGCGCAGGCCACGGTCGAACACGCCCTCGTCGGCCAGAAGCTGCGCGACATGGCTGCCGAAGCCGCCCACCGCGCCTTCCTCGACCGTCACCAGCGCCTCGTGGTGGCGGGCGGCGTTCAGGATCAGGTCGCGGTCCAACGGCTTGGCAAAGCGCGCGTCGATCACGGTGGGGGCGATGCCGCGGGCGGCCAGCGCCTCGGCGGCCTTCAGCACTTCGGCCAGCCGCGTGCCGAAGGACAGGATCGCCGCGCGCCCGCCTTCGCGGATGATGCGGCCGCGGCCGATCTCCAGCACCTGCCCGTATGCGGGCATCTCGCAGCCCAC
>JBEEOG010000062.1:0-3104 GCA_041191745.1 Pseudomonadota bacterium
CCGATCCTTCGCAGAAGGATCGTTCTGAAGATTTTTCGCAGAAAAATCTTCGGCTTACGGCTGCGCCCCAGTCTGCCACAACGGCACGGTCGAAATGGCCATCTTCGCCGATCCCGTCGTCAGGTCCGTGGCATGGGTGACATAGATCAGGCTGTTCGATGCCGCGTCATAGATGCGCGTCACCTTCAGCGACTTGAACACCAGCGACCGGCCCTCGCTGAAAATCTCCTCGCCCTCCGGCCCCCTGTCGATCGCACCCAGCACGATCGGCCCCGTCTGGCGGCAGGCGATGGAGGAATTCGACGGGTCCTCGAACCAGTTGCCCTGCACCAGCCGGTCGAGCGTGGAGCGTTCGAAATAGGCGACATGGCAGGTCACGCCCTGCACCCCGGGGTCGGGCAGGGCTTCGACGATGATGTCGTTGCCGATGAAATCGACGCCGATCCGCCCGACCTCCTCGGCGGTGGCAGGCAGGGCGAGCGCGATCAGCGGCAGGGCATGCATCAGGCGGGTCATGGCGGGCATCCTTGTGCTGCGGGCCCGGGGTCCGAGGCCCATGCTGCGGGTGGCGACGCCCAGTCAACCCGATCCGCGCCGCCGCCGCCAGTGCCGATCCGGCGCGACTCAAGCGCGGGGCTTGCCGCCGGCGCGGCGCGTCGCGCGGCGCGTCAAGGGCTTGGCGCGGTGTGCGATTGCATACAATTGCCGGAATCCGTTGCCGCAGCCCGCTCTTTTCGGCTGGCCTTCGGTTGACCACGGGCGGGGGGAAGGGTAAACGGTCGCCAAGAGATGAAGCGGCCCGCCAGTGGCCGCAGCTCGCCAGTCGCCAGCTTCAGGAGCACCTCGTGGACGCCCTTCTCCGAGAGTATCTTCCCATTCTCATCCTTCTCGCTCTGGCTGTGGGTCTTGGCCTTGTGCTGATGCTTTCCGCGGCCATCCTGGCGGTCAGGAAACCCGACCCCGAAAAGGTCTCGGCCTACGAGTGCGGCTTCAACGCCTTCGACGACGCGCGGATGAAGTTCGACGTGCGCTTCTACCTCGTCTCGATCCTCTTCATCATCTTCGACCTTGAAGTGGCGTTCCTGTTCCCCTGGGCCGTGGCCTTTGGCGAGCTGTCGATGACCGCCTTCTGGTCGATGATGGTCTTCCTTGCCGTGCTGACGGTCGGCTTCGCCTATGAATGGAAGAAAGGAGCGCTGGAATGGGAGTGAGCACTTCCGCCAATACCGCGGGCGTCGACATGGACGTGGCAACGCGGGCGCTGAATTCGGAACTGCAGGACAAGGGGTTCCTGCTGACCTCGACCGAGGACATCATCAACTGGGCGCGCACCGGCTCGCTGCACTGGATGACCTTCGGCCTCGCCTGCTGCGCGGTCGAGATGATGCACACCTCCATGCCGCGCTACGACGCGGAACGCTTCGGCATCGCGCCCCGCGCAAGCCCGCGCCAGTCGGACGTGATGATCGTGGAGGGCACGCTTACGAACAAGATGGCCCCCGCGCTGCGCAAGGTCTATGACCAGATGCCGGAACCCCGCTACGTCATCTCGATGGGGTCCTGCGCCAATGGCGGCGGGTATTACCACTATTCCTATTCGGTGGTGCGCGGCTGCGACCGCATCGTTCCGGTGGACATCTACGTTCCGGGCTGTCCGCCCACGGCCGAGGCGCTGCTCTACGGCATCCTGCAGTTGCAGCGGAAGATCCGCCGCACCGGCACCATCACGCGCTGAGGGAAAGCCATGTCCGAAGCCCTGCAAGAACTGGCCGCCCTGATCGCGCTGAAGCAGCCCGATGCGGTGATCGCCTCGCACATCGCCTTTGGCGAGCTGACGATCGAGGTGCAGCCCGCGCTGATCGAATCCTTCGTCGAATTCCTGCGCGACGATCCGGCCTGCCGCTTCTCGTCGCTGGTGGACATCACGGCGGTGGACCACCCCGAGCGCGAGAAGCGCTTCGATCTCGTGTGGCATTTCCTGTCGATGTACCAGAACCACCGCATCCGCATCAAAGCGGCGGTGGGCGAGGAGGAGATGGTCCCCTCGCTCGTGCCCGTGCATCCCAGCGCCAACTGGTTCGAGCGTGAGGTGTTCGACATGTTCGGCATCCTCTTCTCGGGCCATCCCGACCTGCGCCGCATCCTGACCGATTACGGCTTTCGCGGCTTCCCGCTGCGCAAGGACTTCCCCACCACCGGCTATACCGAGGTGCGCTATGACGAGGCGCAGAAGCGCGTCGTCTACGAGCCCGTAAAACTGGTGCAGGAATACCGCCAGTTCGACTTCATGAGCCCGTGGGAAGGCGCCGAATACATCCTTCCCGGCGACGAGAAAAAGGCCTGAGGCATGGGCCGCGCGGCCCCCCGCGCGTGACCGCCTGAGAGAGGTGAGACGATGATGGACGGCAGCTTCGACGACGCGCTGACAGGCGAACAGAAGATCCGCAACTTCAACATCAACTTCGGCCCGCAGCACCCTGCGGCCCACGGCGTGCTGCGCCTTGTGCTGGAACTGGACGGCGAGATCGTCGAACGCTGCGATCCGCATATCGGCCTTCTGCACCGCGGCACCGAAAAGCTGATGGAAAGCCGCACCTACCTGCAGAACCTGCCCTATTTCGACCGGCTGGACTATGTCGCGCCGATGAACCAAGAACATGCCTGGTGTCTGGCGATCGAAAAGCTGACCGGCACCAAGGTGCCGCGCCGCGCCAGCCTGATCCGCGTGCTCTATTCCGAAATCGGCCGCGTGCTGAACCATCTCCTGAACGTCACCACGCAGGCGATGGACGTGGGCGCGCTGACCCCGCCGCTCTGGGGCTTCGAAGAGCGTGAAAAGCTGATGATCTTCTACGAACGCGCCTCGGGCGCGCGGCTGCACGCGGCCTATTTCCGGCCCGGCGGCGTGCATCAGGACGTGACACCCCAGCTTCTGGACGACATCGACGCATGGGCCGATGCCTTCCCCGCCGTGCTGGACGATATCGACGGGCTTCTGACCGAGAACCGCATCTTCAAGCAGCGCAACGCCGATATCGGCATCGTGTCGGAAGATGACATCCTGAAATGGGGCTATTCCGGCGTCATGGTGCGCGGGTCGGGCC
>JBEEOG010000063.1:0-10731 GCA_041191745.1 Pseudomonadota bacterium
GGGGCAGGTCTTCGGGCGCGAAAAGGCGCTGGTCTTTGCCGATGACGCGGGCCGCGCCGTGGCCCGCGCGCGGCGCGACGGGCGGGGGCTTCTGGTCTGGGCGGGCAAGGAACCGCCGGGCTTGCCCCCCGATGTGACCGTGCGGCGGGTCGAGGACGGCTTCCTGCGCTCGCGCGGGTTGGGGGCGGAACTGGTGCCGCCCCTGTCGCTGGTGGCCGACGATCTGGGCATCTATTACGACCCCTCGCGCCCCAGCCGGCTTGAAGCGCTGATCGCCGCCCCCCTGCCTGCGGGCGGGCGGGCGCGGGCCGAACGGTTGGTGGCGCAGCTGGTCGCGCTGGGGGTGACGAAATACAATCTGGCGGGCGGCCTGCCCGACCTGCCCGAGGGGCGGCGCATCCTCGTGCCCGGACAGGTGGAGGACGATGCCTCGATCCGCCTCGGCGCGCTTGGCATCCACACGAATCTGGGGCTGCTGCAGGCGGCGCGGGCGGCCAATCCGGATGCGGTCATTGTCTACAAGCCCCATCCCGATGTCGAGGCGGGCCTGCGCCCCGGTGCCATCGCGCCGGCCGATCTGGCGGGGCTGGCCGATGTCGTGGCCGCGCGCGCCGATCCGGCGGCGCTGATCGCCGCCTGCGATGCGGTCTGGACGCTGACCTCGCTTCTGGGGTTCGAGGCGCTTCTGCGCGGCAAGCCCGTGACCTGCCTCGGCGCGCCCTTCTATGCGGGTTGGGGGCTGACGGCCGATCTGGGGCCGGTGCCCGACCGCCGCCGGCGCGGGCCGGACGGGTCGCTCAGGCAGGTGGATGTGCTGCACCTTGCCCATGCGGCGCTGATCGCCTATCCGCGCGGCTTCGACCCCGTCAGCCGCCGCCCCTGCCCGCCCGAGGTGCTGGTGGACCGCCTTGCCCAAGGCCGCCTGCCGAAACAGGGCGTGGGCCTGCGGCTTCTGTCCAAGGCGCAGGGGGCGCTGGCGGGGTTCAGCTGGCTCTGGCGTTAGGCGCGGTCAGTAGATGTAGCGGATCTGCTCCGTCCAGAACCGTTCCATCCGGCGCAGCAGGCGGTTGCCTTCCTCGATCGTGGCGGCATCGGCCACGGATTTGCGGGCCATCACCTCGGCATGGCGGGCGAAGAGGTCGCACAGCACCGCGCGCAGCCGCCGCCCCTTTTCCGTCAGCCGCACGCGGACCGAGCGGCGGTCGAGTTCGGATCGCTGGTGGTGCATGTAGCCCAGTTCCACCAGCTTCTTCAGGTTATAGCTGACATTCGACCCCTGATAGTAGCCGCGCGATTTCAACTCGCCCGCCGTCACCTCGTTCTCGGCGATGTTGAACAGGAGCAGCGCCTGCACCGGATTCACTTCGAGGATGGCGAGCCGTTCGAATTCGTCCTTGATCACGTCAAGCAGCAGCCGGTGCATCCGTTCCACCAGCGCCAGCTGGTCGAGATAGACCGACAGCACCGCCTTGTCGCTGCCGTCGAGGATCGGGGAAAGATGGGTCATGGCGGGGTCCTTCCAGCGTCGATGGCCAGAAGGATTCGCCGCAAACTCCCAATTTTCGGTGAATCAGCGCGGGGCCGCCGACAGGCGCGCGCGGGCATGGTCCGCGATGCGCGCCAGCAGCGGGGCCAGCCAGTCCGGCGGCACCTGCTGGCCGAGGATCCACGCCATCAGGTCCTGATCGTTTTCCGAAAGCAGGCGGTCATAGGTGGCAAGCGTCGCCTCGTCCAGCGTCGCCAGATGGGCATCCGCCCAGGGGCCGAGGATCAGGTCCATCTCCTTCGTCCCGCGCCGCCAGCTGCGCATCGCCATGCGTTTCAGGCGCGCCTCTGCCGTTTCCGTCATGCCAGCCCCATCCGATGCTTGAACCGTTCAGGGGGGCACCCTAAGACAGGCGGCGATCCTTTTCCAGCCTTGCACGGGGTGCATCCGATGGCCTTCCTTTCCGACACGCTTGCCCGCGTGAAACCCTCGCCCACCATCGCCGTGACGACCAAGGCCGCCCAGTTGAAGGCGGAAGGGCGCGACATCATCGCGCTGGGGGCCGGAGAGCCGGATTTCGACACGCCCCAGAACATCAAGGATGCCGCCAAGCGCGCGATCGACGCGGGCCGCACCAAGTATACCGCCGTGGACGGCATCCCCGAACTGAAGGCCGCGATCTGCACCAAGTTCCTGCGCGAGAACGGGCTGACCTACACCCCCGCGCAGGTCACCGTCGGCACGGGCGGCAAGCAGATCCTCTACAACGCGCTGATGGCCACGCTGAACCCCGGGGACGAGGTGATCATCCCCGCGCCCTACTGGGTCAGCTATCCCGACATGGTGCTGCTGGCGGGCGGCACGCCGGTTCCGGTCGTCGCGGGGATCGAGACGGATTTCAAGCTGACGCCCGAACAGCTGGAAGCAGCCATCACCCCGCGCACCAAGTGGTTCATCTTCAATTCGCCCTCGAACCCCACCGGCGCGGGCTATTCGCGCGCGGAACTGAAGGCGCTGACCGATGTGCTGATGCGCCACCCGCATGTCTGGGTGATGTCGGACGACATGTACGAACACCTCGTCTTCGACGATTTCGAATTCTGCACCCCCGCGCAGGTGGAACCCGGCCTCTACGACCGCACGCTGACCTGCAACGGCGTGTCCAAGGCCTATGCGATGACGGGCTGGCGCATCGGGTACGCGGCGGGGCCCGTGGCGCTGATCAAGGCGATGGGCACGATCCAGTCGCAGTCCACCTCGAACCCGTCCTCGGTCAGCCAGTATGCCGCGCTCGAGGCGCTGACCGGCCCGCAGGATTTCCTGGCCGAGAACCGCGCCCTCTTCCAGCGCCGCCGCGATCTGGTGGTGTCGATGCTGAACCAGGCCAAGGGCGTGACCTGCCCCAATCCCGAAGGGGCCTTCTACGTCTATCCCGACATCTCGGGCTGCATCGGCAAGGCCACGCCGTCGGGCACGATCCTGACCAATGACGAGGTCTTTGCCACGGCCCTTCTGGAGGAAACCGGCGTGGCCGTCGTCTTCGGCGCGGCCTTCGGGCTTTCGCCGAACTTCCGCGTCAGCTACGCTACCTCGGACGCGCAGCTGATGGAGGCCTGCGCGCGCATCCAGAAGTTCTGTGCCTCGCTCGTGTAAGGGACCGTATGTCCGACCGGATCACCGCCAACCTGCCCGCGCGCGACCTTGCGGCGACGGCCGCGTTCTATGCGCGGCACGGCTTTGCCGAAGATTACCGCGATGACGGCTGGATGATCCTGACGCGCGGGCGGCTGGAGGTGGAGTTCTTCGCCCACCCGACCCTCGACCCGCGCGACAGCGCCTTTTCCGCCTGCCTGAGGGTGGATGACCCCGATGCGCTGCTGGCGGAATGGCAGGGTCTGGGCCTGCCGGCCGATCCGCACGCGATCCCGCGCCTGACGGGCTTTTTCCGCGCGGGCGCGGCGCCGCGCATGTTCGCGCTGGTCGATCCCGACGGATCGCTTCTGCGCGTGATCGACAACAGGGATTGACGCCCCAGATGACCGACCTGCCCGACCTCTACTTCCGCATCCGCGACAATGGCGCGACGGTCTTTCGCGTGGATACCGAAAACCGCCAGCGCCGGATCGAGATGGACGAGATCGCCACCGTCAACATCCGCAACGGCCATATCAGGCCGCATGGCGAACGGGTGCTGACCCCGCAGGAACTGGCCGAGATCCGCCTCTGGATGCAGGCGCGCATCGACATGCTGGCGCGGCGCGACGTGGACGACATCCACCGCGCCATCGACCATCTGAACCTGACGACGCAATGGGCGCAAAGCCGCGCCACGGACGAGATGCTGGACGAGGTGACGGATGTCCTGCTGCTGGCCATGCACGACCTGCGGACGGTGCTTGTGAAGAAAAAGGCCGAGCGGCTGCTCAGGAAGGCTGCGGAATAGCCGCCCCGCGCGGGACGCGCAGCCAGAAGCGCGCCATCATCGTCACCGCCGCCAGAACGAGGCCCAGCGTCAGCCCCAGCCACAGGCCCGGCCCGCCAAGGCCCGCATGGAAGGCCAGCACATAGCTCGCGGGGATGCCCACGCCCCAGTAGCTGAAGGCCGCAAGCAGCATCGGCACCTTGGTGTCCTGCACGCCGCGCAGCAGGCCCAGCGCCATCACCTGCATCGCATCGGCCAGCTGGAACAGCGCCGCGACCGCCAGCAGCACGGTGCCGAAGGCGATGATCTCGGCCGCCTCGGGCGCCGAGGTGTCGAGGAACAGCGACAGGATCGGCGCGGGGAACAGCAGGAACAGCGCCACCATCGCAAGGCCGAAAAGCACCGACAGCGCGATGGCGACCCATGCCCCCCGCCGCAGCGCCGCAGCGTCCCCCGACCCGTCGGCATGGGCGGTCCGCACCGTGGCCGCGTTCGACAGGCCCAGATGCACCATGAAGGCCAGCGCCGCGACCTCCATCGCGATGCCGTGGGCGGCAAGCTCGACCGTGCCGATCCAGCCCATCATCAGCGCGCTGGCCTGAAAGAGGCCGCTTTCCGCCAGCCCCGTCACCCCGATCGGCCAGCCGAGGCGGAAGACCCGCCCCATCGCGGGCCAGTCCGCCCGCCAGAAGCGCTGCCACAGGCGGAAGCGGCGCAGGGCGGGCAGAAGCCCCGCATAAAGCGCCAGCGCCACGAAGCTTGCCACCTGCACGATCACCGTGGCAATGGCCGCCCCCACGACGCCCAGTTCCGGCGCGCCCCAGTTGCCGAAGATCAGCATCCAGTTCACCGCCACGTTCAGCACGACGGCGACGACCGTGATCCACAGCACCACCTGCGCGCGGTTCAGCGCGGCGAGATAGCTTTTCAGCGCCATGACCATCAGCCCGGGCGCCATGCCCAGCCCCGCCACCCGCAGGTAATCCTGCGAAAGGGCCGCCACCTCGGGCTGCTGGCCCAGCGCCAGAAGGATCGGCCCCGACCACCAGAAGACCGGATAGCAGGCGACGCCGAACAGGATCGACAGCCACAGCCCCATCCGCGCGTCGCGGCGGACCTGCGCCTCGTCCCCTTCGCCAAGGCTTGCGGCAACCATCGGCATGACGGCCTGCGCGAACCCCGAGCCGAGGATGAAGATCACGAAGAAGGACGACGCCCCCAGCACCACGGCGGCCAGTTCCGTGACCCCATACCAGCCCATCATCACCGTATCGGCGACATGCAGCGACATCTGCGCCAGATGGCTGCCGACAAGGGGCAGGCCCAGCACGGAAAGGGCGCGGGCATGGCCAAGGGGGGAAAGCGGTGCTGTCATGGGGCGGGCATAGCCTTTGCCCGAAAAAGCGGCAAGTCGGGATTCCCCCCTGCGGCCCTTCCCTCAGGCCCCGCGCGCGAGCATGGCAAGGGCCAGCGCGGCGATGGCAAGGCCCGCCGCAAACTCCACCACCGGCAGGGCGCGGGACAGCCCCTGCCCCGGCAGCGTGGACAGCACCCCTTCGCGCGACCAGACGGCAAGGCCCGCCACGATGACCGTGACGGCGGCGACACCCGCGCCCATGGCGAAGGTGCCCGCGATGCCCGCCCCCGCGATGCCCAGCTGCCATGTCAGCACCAGCAGGAACAGCGCCCCCGAACAGGGCCGGATCGCCACGCCCGCGACCAGCGCCGCCGTATCGCGCCAGCCCGTCAGCCGCGCGACCTGATCGGCGGTCGGGGCATGGGCATGGCCGCAGCCGCAATCATGGGCATGGCCGTGGTCGTGATCGTGATCATGGTCATGGATATGCACGCGGTGGTCCTGTCCGCCCTGCCCGCGCCAGATCCCCCGCCCGCCCCGCCATGCGAGCCACAGCCCGATCGCCGCGATCGCCGCGTAGGAGGCGGCGGTCATCACCCCTTCGGCGGTGCCGACCAGCTGGTCGCGCGTCCAGCCCAGCACCCAGAGCCCGCCATAGACCAGCGCCACCGCGACCGCCGCCTGCGCCAGCGCGGTCAGGACGGCGATGCCGGCAAGGGGCAGGAACCCCACCCGACGCGCCACGCCATAGCCGCCGATCAGGAACTTGCCGTGCCCCGGCCCTGCCGCATGGACGAAGCCATAGGCAAAGCACAGCGACACAAGCGCCAGCATCGCCCCGCCCTCGCCCGCGCGGAGGGCGCGGACAGCCCCCGCAAGCTGCCCCTGCACCGCCCGCTGCGCCGAGGCAGCGACGCCTTCGACCCATGCCAGCCCGCCCGTGGCCCAGACGAGCACAAGGAGCAGCCCCACCACCGCGCCCGTGCGGAGGAGCGTTCGCGGAAGCCTTCCCCTGATCCGCGCCCCGCGCATCAGCCCAGCCCGCATGTCACGCGCGCCTCTTCGGCATAGGCGGCGCCGACGGCGGGAAACTCCGCCTCCACATCGGCGCTGCCCGACAATTCCTCGAGCGCGGCCTGAAGGATGGCATCGGCCGCCGCACGGTCGGGTTCGAAGACCTGCACGAGGCAATCGGCAGGCGCGCCCTGCAGGACGGGATCATAGGCGATGGTGTAGGCCGTGTAGAAGGACGGGTCATAGACCTGCAGCACAAGCGGCTGGCCCGTCATGGGCACGGGTTCGGCAAAGGTGCGGTGATGCGAGGTGACGATGCGCCCGCCCTCCATCCGCGCGGTGGGCGCGGTCGGGCCCGACAGGGCAAGCGGCACCTCGCCCAGAAGGGCATAGCTGTCGCCCGCATGGCCGGCCTGCCAGCGCGTGTCGAAGCCGGTCAGGCGGGCCTGCTCCTCGGCGGTCAGGACCCCGTCGAAATCAGGATCATATCCCTGATCCGTCAGGTAGGAGAGGGTGAAGAACTCGTCATAATGCCATTCGACCGTGACGCCCGTGGCGCGGCCTTCGGCGTCGAAGCGGAAGGTCAGGCCCACGTCGATGAACATGTGCGGATGCGCGGCGGCCTGGCCTGCCGCCAGCCCCACCGCCACGATCGCCCCGCATAAGCCCAGAACCGCCGCGCGCATCTGCCCTTTCCCAGCCCTCCGACCAGAGGTAGGCGCAGGCGGCCCCGCGCGCAAGCGGCGCGCGTCAGGCGCGGCGGACCGCCGGATGCGTGGCGGTGTCGAGGATATGCCCCGCCGCGCCCAGCACCTGCCGCGCCGCCCCCACGATCAGCGGATCGGGCGTGCCGATCACCGACCAGTCCTTTTCGGGATAATCGACCGTCGACAGGAAATGCCGCATCGCGTTCAGCCGCGCGCGTTTCTTGTCGTCCGACTTCACGATCACCCAGGGCGCGTCGGCGGTGTCGGTATAGAAGAACATCGCCTCTTTCGCCTCGGTATAGTCGTCCCACTTGTCGAGGCTGGCCTTGTCGATGGGCGAGAGCTTCCAGCGCTTCAGGGGATCGGTCTCGCGCTGGAGAAAGCGCTTGCGCTGTTCCTCGCGCGTGACGGAAAACCAGTATTTGTAAAGCCTTATGCCCGAGCGGACGAGCATGCGTTCCAGTTCCGGCACCTCGCGCATGAATTCGAGGTATTCGGCAGGCGAGCAAAAGCCCATCACCCGCTCCACGCCCGCGCGGTTGTACCAGCTGCGGTCGTAAAGGACCATCTCGCCCGCCGTGGGCAGATGGGCGATGTAGCGCTGGAAGAACCATTCGCCCTTTTCGCGGTCGGTGGGCTTGGTCAGCGCCACGACGCGGGCATAGCGCGGGTTCAGATGTTCCATGAAGCGCTTGATCGTGCCGCCCTTGCCCGCCGCATCGCGCCCCTCGAAGAGGAGGACGAATTTCTGCCCCGTCTCCTGCGTCCAGATCTGCACCTTCAGAAGCTCGGCCTGAAGGCGGGCCTTCTCGTCCTCATAGGCCTTGCGGCCCAAGGGGCGGCCATAGGGGTAAAGCCCCGCCTCGAAGGTCTTGCGGATCGCGTCCTCGTCCACCGAGGGGTATTGCGTCACGCCGGTGGGCTGGTCCGTCGCGGGCGGCAGGCTGCGGTCTGTCGGGGTCTGGGTCTCTCCGTCCATGGCAGGTGTCTCCTCTCTTGCCTTGCAATCTATGCGCGACGGCGGGGCGGGTTGCCTTGATCGGGGTCAAACTTCCGTGTCCGCGGACGGGCGGCGCGGGCTTTACCGCAAGGCTCGGGCAGGGCTAGGGTCGCGCTGCTGCCGCAATGCAAGGACCGTTCCATGCCCACGATCTATGGTGTTTTCCGTTCCCGCGCCTCGCGGCCCGTCTGGCTGATGTACGAGGCGGGGGTGCCTTTCGAGCATGTGAAGGTGTTGCAGGCCTACCGCCTGCCCGCCGCCGCGATGGAGGGGGTGACGCTGGCCACGGATTCGCCCGACTTCCTTGCCGTCAACCCGCAGGGCCAGATTCCCGCGATGAAGGATGGCGATCTGGTGCTGACCGAAAGCCTCGGCATCGTCCTTCACCTCGCGCGGCGCTATGGCGGGGCGCTGGGACCGCAGGACGACGCGGAAACCGCGCTGATGGAGCAATGGGCGCTCTGGGCCGCGACGGCGGTGGAGGGGCCCGCGCTGGACATCCTGATGGCCCCCGCGGACGAGACGGGCGCGGCGACGCGGGCCGCTTCGGCCGAAAAGCTGCGCCGCCCGCTGGCGCGGCTGGCAGGCCATCTGTCGGGGCAGGACTGGATGATCGCGCGCGGCTTCACCGCCGGCGATATCGTGGTGGCCGAATGCCTGCGCTACGCGCAGGGCCATCCCACGCTGCTGGGCGAATTTCCGGTGGTGAAGGCATGGCTCGAACGCTGCCAGTCGCGGCCCGCCTTCCGGAAGATGTGGGCCGCGCGGATGGCCGAACCGGCGTGAGGGGGGCCACGACGGGAGCGGGGGCCAGCCCCCGCACCCCCGGGATATTTGGGCAGAGAAAACAGGCGCCGATGTCAGAAACCGGGGTCAGGACCTGACGTATTGGCGCCAGTTGTGCTGTTCCCTGAAGCCCAGAACCTGCCGGATCTTTCGGTTCGACAGCAGGCTTTCATGTTCGCCCACGGGGCGCGACAGCGGCACGTTCGGGAAGAAGCGGGCGAGCAGTTCGCTGTTCGGCTGCGGGGTGGAGTTGGTGTCGTTCACCGCGTTGAAGATCTGGAAGCCGAGCCCGTCCTTCTGCAGGCAGAGGTCCACGATCTGCCCCAGATCGCGCGCGTCGATGTAGCTGAAGGTGATGCGCCGCCGCAGGCCGGGATCGTCCCGCAGGGGCGGAAAGACGGTATCGTATTCATGCGGTTCGATCACATTGCCGATGCGGAGCGCATAGATGTCGGCCCCCGAGCGGCGCTGGAAGCTGCGCGCCGTCACCTCGTTCACCTTCTTGGACATGCCATAGCTGTCCATCGGGTCGATGTCGTAATCCTCATCGAGCGGCAGGACCTTGGGATCGACGATCCCTTCCGAGAAGCAGACGCCGTAGGTCGTCTCGGATGAGGCGATGACGATCTTGCGGATGCCGAGCTTCACCGCCGCCTCGATCACGTTGTAGGTGCCCACCACGTTGACCCGGTAGGTTTCGGTATCGGCGCACATCATCAGCCGCGGGATGGCCGCGAAATGCACCACCGCGTCGAAGGGCTTGGCGGGGCCGTGGTCCAGCTCGTCATAGCCCGCATGGCCGGACATGACGGAAAACATCTGCCCCGCATCGGTGATGTCGGCAGTGAAGTCATGCACGCCCGGATGGTTCAGGGCCACGCGGTCCACGTTGACGACGCGGTGCCCCGCCGCCGCCAGATAGGCCACCACATGCTTGCCGGCCTTGCCGGAACCGCCCGTGAACAGAACGCGCATCCTTTTCCCCTCTGCCATGTTGCGCGCCAAGGTTAGGCCGTCGTGCCGGAAGGGCAACCCCCACATCTTGCGTCACCCGCCGGTAGAATGATCTAATGGAGGGCCAAAGACGCATCACAAGAATCGAGCACGCGCATGGCGAACGACCTCCTCTCCTCGGGCGACCAGACCTATGACGCCTCCTCGATCGAGGTGCTGGAAGGGCTGGAACCCGTCCGCAAGCGCCCCGGCATGTATATCGGCGGCACGGACGAGCGGGCGCTGCATCATCTGGTGGCAGAGATCCTCGACAACTCCATGGACGAGGCGGTGGCGGGCCATGCCACGCGGATCGAGGTGGAACTGCATGCCGACAATTCGGTGACGGTGCGCGACAACGGGCGCGGCATCCCGATCGACCCGCACCCGAAATTCCCCGGCAAATCCGCGCTGGAGGTGATCCTTTGCACCCTGCACGCGGGCGGCAAGTTCGGCGGCAAGGCCTATCAGACATCGGGCGGCCTGCACGGGGTCGGCGCCTCGGTCGTGAACGCCCTGTCCGACGTGATGCGGGTGGAGGTCGCGCGCAACCGCGAACTCTATGTGCAGGAATTCAGCCGCGGCATCCCGCTTGGCCCCGTCAAGCCCGCAGGCGGCGCGCCGAACCGGCGGGGCACGACCGTGACCTTCCACCCCGACCACGAGATCTTCGGCTCCCAGTCCTTCAAGCCCGCGCGGCTGATGAAGATGGTGCGCTCCAAGGCATACCTCTTCAGCGGTGTCGAAATCCGCTGGAAGACGGCGGTGAATGACGGGGAAACCCCGCTGGAGGCCGTGTTCCACTTTCCCGGCGGGCTTGGCGATTACCTTTCTGACACGCTGCAGAAGACCACCACCTATGCCGACCGCCCCTTTGCCGGAAAGGTGCAGTTCACCGAAAAATACGGCGTGCCCGGATCGGTGGAATGGGCGATCAACTGGACGCCCGCGCGCGACGGCTTCATC
>JBEEOG010000064.1:0-2839 GCA_041191745.1 Pseudomonadota bacterium
CACGGCGGGGCTGGCCGACATGGTGCAGGCGCTGATAGCGGGGCGCGATGCGCGCTGCTCGCTCGAACGCACGCTGCACGGGGTGGAGGTGATGACCGCCGCCCTGAAGTCGGGCGAGACGGGGCAGTTCGTCACGCTGGAAACCACCTGCACGCGCCCTGCGGCGCTGAGCCCCGCCGAGGCGCAGGCGATGCTGGCCTGATCCCTGCGGGGGCCCGCCTGTTTTCTGCCGGAACCTTCCGCGCCAAGGCGCGGATTTTCTGCGAAAATCCGGGCCCCCGCCGCCCTGCCGCGCAGCGTGCGGCGGCGGGATTTTTCGCAGAAAAATCGTGTGAGACATGGCCCAGAATCCGATCCTTCCGGGGTTCAATCCCGATCCGTCCTTTTGCCGCGTGGGCGGGGATTACTACATCGCCACCTCGACCTTCGAATGGTATCCCGGCGTGCAGATCCACCATTCGACCGATCTGGTGAACTGGCGGCTGGTGGCGCGCCCGCTGAACCGCGCGGCGCTCTTGGACATGCGGGGCAATCCCGACAGCTGCGGCGTCTGGGCCCCCTGCCTGAGCCATGCCGACGGGAAATTCTGGCTGGTCTACACCGACGTCAAGCGCTTTGACGGCGATTTCAAAGACGCGCACAACTACATCACCACCTGCGCCACGGTGGACGGGGACTGGTCGGACCCGATCTACGTCAATTCCTCGGGCTTCGATCCGTCGCTGTTCCATGACGATGACGGGCGCAAGTGGTTCGTCAACATGCGCTGGAACCACCGCGCGGCGGGGTCGGGGCTCAATCCCGCCAATGACCGGTTCGACGGGATCGAATTGCAGGAATGGCATCCCGAACGGGGGCTGACGGGCCCTGTCCACACGATCTTCACCGGTACGGACAGGGGGCTGACCGAGGCGCCGCATCTCTTCAAGCGGGGTGGATTTTACTACCTGACCACCGCCGAAGGCGGCACGGGATACGACCACGCGGTGACGATGGCGCGGTCGCGTGCGATCACGGGGCCATACGAGACGCATCCGCAGAAGCATCTGATCAGCACCAGGGGCGCGCCCGACCATCCGCTGCAACGCACGGGCCACGGGCAATATGTCGAGGCCCCCGACGGGCGCATCTTCCATACCTTCCTCTGCGGGCGGCCGATCGCGGGGGGCTTTTGCCCCCTTGGCCGCGAAACGGGGCTGGCGGAATGCGAATGGCAGGATGACGGCTGGCTTTACCTGAAAGGGGGCGGGATGCTGCCGCCGCTGGAGCTGCCCTTGACCGCCGCGCGCCTGCCGGACCTGCCGGTCCGCCACCGCTTCACCGACCGGCTGCCCGCGGAATTCCAGTGGCTACGGACGCCCCATCCGGAACGGCTGTTCACCCTGACGGGGCAGGCGCTGCGGATGACGGGGCGCGAAAGTCTGGGATCGTGGTTCGAACAGGCGCTGGTCGCGCGGCGGCAGGAGCATCACCATTACGACGCGGCGACGGTGCTGGATTGCGAGGCCCCCAACTGGCAGCGCGCGGCGGGGCTGGTCACCTATTACAACCGCCACAAGTTCCATGCGGCGCTGGTCACGCATGAACCCGCGCTGGGGCGGTGTCTGACGCTTGTCTCCTGCCTTGGCCATTGGCCGTCCGAGCAGTTGACCTTCCACGGCCACCACCCGCTGCCCGACGGGCCGGTCCGGCTGGAGGTGCGGGTGCGCGGGGCGCGGCAGCAGTTCCTTGCAGGCGCAGAGGGCGGCGCGCTGCAGCTGGTCGGGCCGGAGCTTGATGCCACACTGATCTCGGACGAAGGGGGCAGGGGGGAGCATGCCTCGTTCACGGGGGCCTTTGTCGGGATGGTCGCGCATGATCTGACGGGGCAGGGCTGGACGGCGGATTTCCACGGCTTCGACTATATTCCGCAGCCGCCCGACCATCGGACTTGATCAAATCGCGCCTGCCGTCATAACCAAGGGGCAGGTGGACGGAACAGGCCCGATGGACGCAGAGACGCGCAAGATACCCTCGCACGAGGTGACCTATGGCCGGTTGCGGGACATGATCCTGTTCGGCCATCTGGAACCCGGCCAGCCGGTGACGATCCAGGGCCTGATCCGCGATCTTGAGGCGGGCATGACCCCCGTGCGCGAGGCGATCCGCCGCCTGACCGCCGAAGGGGCGCTTCTGCCGCAGGGCAACCGCCGCGTGGCCGTGCCGCAGATGACGCCCGACCATCTGGAACAGGTGGCCTTTGCCCGCCTGACGATCGAACCGAAGCTCGCAGAACTGGCAGCGCGCAACCTGACGCCCGATCTGATCGGCCAGCTTGGCGCGATCGACGACGGGGTGGATGCCGCCATCCGCAAGGGCGACATCCCGGGCTATCTGGAGGCGAACCACGCCTTCCACTTCGCGCTTTACGAAGCCGCGGGCGCGCCGATCCTGTGCGACATGGCGCGTTCGCTCTGGCTGCGCTTCGGGCCGTCCCTGCGCGTCGTTTGCGAAAGGGGGGGTGCCGCGACCCTGCCCGACCGCCATGCCGAGGCGCTGGCCGCGATGGAGGCGGGCGATGCGGCGGCGCTGGCGGGGGCGATCCGCAACGACATCCAGCAGGGCGTGGACCAGATCCGCGAGGCGCAGGTCTCGGGCGGGGTGTGACGCTTCGGGAATTTGATCAAATTCCTTGCGGGTCATCCGCTTTGTCCCTATCCTGCCCCTGACGCCTGCGGAATTGCGCCGCAGGGCAAGCTGATTCCGATGGGGTGCCGCGATGAACATGATCACCAACCACATGCCGACGGCCGAGCTTCAGGCGCTCGATGCCGCGCATCACCTGCATCCCTTCACCGAT
>JBEEOG010000065.1:0-12556 GCA_041191745.1 Pseudomonadota bacterium
CGCTGACGCCGCAGGCCCCGCAGCCAACGCGACCCGCCGCAACGCAAAAGGGGCGCCCCGTAGGACGCCCCTTGCAGGATCACCGATCCGTCAGAGGGATCAGGCAGCTTCCGAGATGAACTTCACCGCGTCGCCGAAGGTCTGGATCGTCTCGGCCGCGTCATCCGGGATCTCGATGCCGAACTCTTCCTCGAACGCCATCACCAGCTCGACCGTGTCGAGGCTGTCCGCACCCAGATCGTCGATGAACGAGGCATTCTCGGTCACCTTGTCTTCCTCGACGCCCAGATGCTCGACGACGATCTTCTTCACGCGTGCGGCGATGTCGCTCATGTCACTTCCTCTTTTTCGGTTGCGGGGGCCACCCGGTCTTCGTCCCTGCCCCGCTTCAACACGGGACGGCCGGAACTGCTCCCGGCCCGTTCGCCGCGCCTATAGCAAGGGCGCGGCCCCAAGGCAAACGCTTTCCACCCAAAGGCGGTCAGACCATATCCATACCGCCATTGACGTGCAGCGTCGCCCCCGTGACATAGCCCGCCTCGGGCGCGGCAAGGAACAGCACCGCCGCCGCGATCTCGGCAGGCTCGCCCATCCGCCCCGCCGGAACCGAGGCGAGGATCGCCCCCTTCTGCTGCTCGTTCAGCTTCTCGGTCATCGCCGTCGTGATGAAGCCCGGCGCCACGCAGTTCACCGTGATCCCGCGGCTCGCCACCTCGGCGGCCAGCGATTTCGACAGCCCCACCATGCCGGCCTTCGACGCGGCATAGTTCACCTGCCCCGCATTGCCCGTCGTCCCCACGACGGACGAGATGTTGATGATCCGCCCCCAGCGCGCCTTCATCATGCCGCGGACCGCGGCACGGCACAGCCGGAAGGTCGAGGTCAGGTTGACATCGATCACCGACTGCCAGTCCTCGTCGCTCATCCGCATCGCCAGCCCGTCGCGCGTGATGCCCGCGTTGTTGACAAGGATATCGACCGATCCCATCGCCTCGGCCGCGCGCTTGACCAGCCCCTCGACCTCTTCCGCGACCGACAGGTTGCAGGCCAGCACATGCGCCCGCCCGCCAAGGTCCCCCGCCAGTTCCTCCAGCGGCCCGACGCGCGTCCCCGACAGCGCGACCGTCGCCCCCGCCTTGTGCAGGACACGGGCGATCTCGGCCCCGATCCCGCCCGAAGCCCCCGTGACCAGCGCCGTCTTTCCCGTCAGATCGAACATTCCGCATCCCTCTTCCAGCCGGATTTCGCGCTCCTTACCAAGGAAGCCCGCCCCGCGCCACCCTTGCGCCCTTTGCAGGATGTTTCGGGAAAGAGGAGGACCACCCCCCATCCCCTTCGCCAAATATCCTCGGGGGTGAATTGCTTTGCCTGCAAAGCAAGAGGGGGCGCGAGCGCCCCCTGACGGGCCCTTTTGCGCGCGCAGGCGCGGGAAAGGGCGAAAGGCGTGCAGGCCGGAACGGCCTGCGCCGCGGGGTTCAGGCCTTCAGCGCCGCGATGTCCTCGGGCGTGCCGATGGCGCGGGTCTGGGCGTCCTTGGCGATGCGCCGGATCATGCCCGACAGCGCCTTGCCCGCCCCGATCTCCCAGAACTCGGTCACGCCCGCGCCTTCCATCCACTGCACGGATTCGCGCCAGCGCACCGATCCCGTCACCTGCGCCACCAGCAGGTCGCGCAGCCGGTCGGGCTCCGTCACCGCCTCGGCCCGCACGTTCACCACCACCGAAACCGCGGGCTTTGCGATCACCACCGCCGCCAGCGCCTCGGCCATCACCCGTGCGGCGGGCTGCATCAGCGCGCAATGGAAGGGCGCAGAGACGGGCAGCATCAGCGCGCGCTTGGCCCCCTTGGCCTTGGCGATCTCGACCGCGCGCTCGACGGCCCCCTTGTGGCCCGACACCACCACCTGCGCGGGATCGTTGTCATTGGCCGCCTGACAGACCTCGCCCTGCGCCGCCTCGGCCGCCACAGCGACCGCCGTCTCGAAGTCGAGGCCCAGCAGCGCCGCCATCGCGCCCACGCCCACCGGCACCGCCTCCTGCATCGCGCGGCCGCGGATCCGCAGCAGCCGCGCCGCATCCGCGACCGTCAGCGCCCCCGCCGCACAAAGCGCGGAATATTCCCCAAGGCTGTGGCCCGCGACAAAGGCCGCGTCCGTTGCCACCGAATAGCCCTCGGCCTCCAGCGCGCGCAACGCCGCGATCGAGGTCGCCATCAGCGCGGGCTGGGCATTCTCGGTCAGCGTCAGCGCCTCGGCCTCGCCCTCCCAGACCAGCGCGGACAGCTTCTCGCCCAGCGCGGCATCCACCTCGTCGAAGACGGCCTTCGCCGCCGGATAGGTCTCGGCCAGCGCGCGGCCCATGCCGATGGTCTGTGCCCCCTGACCGGGAAATACGAATGCGCGGCTCATGGTCCCTCCAGTTCTCGCCTCTTTCCCTCTAGCCCGCGCACCGCCGCCTTGCAATCGCCGCCCCCGATCTGGCCCGCGCGCCGCTAAAGCCCCGCGCCGCGCGACCGTATCCTGTAGCGTCCCTTTCCAACCCGCGGAACGCCCCACATGAACGACATGACGCCCGACGCCCTCGCAGGAGAACAGGTCCGCGACATCGGGGCCGTCCGCAGCATCGCGGCGGATGCGGGCACGCTCTCGGTCGCGCTGGCCAATGTGGCGGGCAGCATCGACGACACCGATGCCGCCGTGCGCCATCAGGTCACGACGCTGTCGGACCTGCGCGCCCATGTCGCCACGTTGCGCGACGGCACCGCCGACATCCGCGCCGCCGTCGCCTCGGCGCTCGCGGCGACGGATGCGGCGCGCCGCACGGTGGCCACGGGGCAGGAGCATGCCGGCGCCACCCTGTCCGACGTGGCCGACCTCGCCACCCGCGTGGCGGGCTTCGGCGCGCGGATCGACAGCCTCAACACCGCGCTCCAGCAGGTCAGCCGCGTCGCGGGCGACATCTATGCCATCGCCCGCATGACGAACCTCCTCGCCCTCAACGCCTCGATCGAGGCCGCGCGCGCCGGGCTGGCAGGCAAGGGCTTCATGGTCGTCGCGCAGGAGGTGAAGGCCCTCTCGGCCCGCACCGCCGACGCGACGCAAGAGATCGATCGCACGCTGGGCCGCCTTGCCGAAGAGATCGGCGCGCTTCTCGAGATCGGGCGCGGCGCGGTCGACACCGCCGCCCGCGTGCGGACCGAAACCGACGGGCTGTCACAGGTGATGGACGCGATCGGCACCGCCGTCGGCGGGATCGAAACCGAACAGGACCGCATCGGCGCGGCAACCACCGCCTCCGGATCGGCCATCGCATCGGTCGAAGACGGATTTGCCACGCTCGACACCGGCCTGCAGTCCTCGTCGGAAAGCCTCGGTCAGGCCCGCCATCGGCTGAACGATCTGCTCTCCGCGGGCGAACGCCTCGTCGGGGCCTCCTCGCGGCTCGGCATCCGGACGGTCGACAGCCCCTTCATCGACGCCGTCTGCGCCGCCGCAGGCAGCATCGGGACAGCCTTCGACCGCGCGCTGGCAGAGGGGCGGATCACGATGGCCGACCTCTTCTCGCGCGACTATCGCCCCGTGGCGGGCAGCGACCCGCAGCAGGTGCTGGCGCCCTTCACCGCGCTGACCGACCTGCTTCTGCCGCCCATCCAGGAACCGCTGCTGGAACTATCCCCGCGCGTGGTCTTCTGCGCGGCGGTGAATGTCGATGGCTATCTGCCGACCCATAACCGGAAATTCTCGCACCCCCAGCGTGCGGGGGATGCCGCATGGAACGCCGCCAACTGCCGCAACCGCCGGATCTTCTCCGACCGCGTGGGCCTTGCCGCGGGGCGCAACACCCTGCCCTTCCTGATGCAGGCCTACCGGCGCGACATGGGCAAGGGGGAATTCGCCATGATGAAGGACGTCTCGGCCCCGATCTTCGTGGGCGGGCGGCACTGGGGCGGGCTGCGTCTGGCCTACCGCGCCTGACCCCGCGCAAGGCGGGCCTTGCCCCTTGCATCGCCCCCGTTTTCCCTTATAAGGCCGCATCCTTTCCGCTTTACCCATGAACCGGCGCAGCCTCTCGTGGACGGGCCGCGGAAAGGCCGAATGCCCGTCCTATGAAATGCGCCATGCGAAGAACTGGAGCCTACATGCCGCTTTACGAGCATGTCTTCATCGCGCGTCAGGACCTTTCCAACGCGCAGGCCGAAGGCCTCATCGAACATTTCTCGACCGTCCTTTCGGACAACGGCGGCAAGGTCGTCGAATCCGAATACTGGGGCGTCAAGACGATGGCCTACAAGATCAACAAGAACCGCAAGGGCCACTACGCCTTCCTGAAATCGGACGCCCCCTCGGCGGCCGTTCTGGAAATGGAACGCCTGATGCGCCTGCATGACGACGTGATGCGCGTGCTGACCATCAAGGTCGACGCCCATGGCGAGGGCCCCTCGGTCCAGATGCAGAAGCGCGACGAGCGCGAGCGTGGCGACCGTGGCGACCGCCCCGAGGGCGGCTTCGGCGGTGGCGAGCGTCGGGAACGTCCGTCCTTCGGCGGCGACCGCGGCGACCGCGGCGGCTTCCGTCGCTGATCTGGCCCAGGAAAGGATAAACCATGGCGAACAAACCGTTTTTCCGCCGCCGCAAGGTCTGCCCCTTCTCGGGCGACAATGCTCCGGCCATCGACTACAAGGACGTCCGTCTGCTGCAGCGCTACATCTCCGAGCGCGGCAAGATCGTCCCGTCCCGCATCACCGCAGTCTCGGCCAAGAAGCAGCGTGAACTGGCGCAAGCCATCAAGCGCGCGCGCTTCCTCGCCCTGCTGCCCTACGCCGTGAAGTAAGGAGCGACCCCCATGCAAGTCATCCTCCTTCAGCGCGTGGCCAAGCTTGGCCAGATGGGCGAAGTCGTCAACGTCAAGGACGGCTACGCCCGCAACTTCCTCCTGCCGCAGGGCAAGGCGCTCCGCGCCAACGAGGCGAACATCAAATCCTTCGAGGCCAAGAAGGCCCAGCTCGAGGCCACGAACCTCGAGACCAGGAAGGAAGCCGAAGCCGTCGGCGCCAAGCTCGACGGTCAGGCCTTCGTGGTGATTCGCTCCGCGTCGGATTCGGGCGCGCTCTACGGTTCGGTCACCACCCGTGACGCCGCCGATGCCGCGACCGCCGCGGGCTTCACCGTGTCGCGCAGCCAGGTCGTGCTGGACCGCCCGATCAAGGATCTGGGCCTGCACACGGTTTCGGTCGTGCTGCACCCCGAAGTGGCCGTCAAGGTGACGCTGAACGTCGCCCGTTCGCCCGAAGAGGCCGAACTGCAGGCGTCGGGCAAGTCGATCCAGGAACTGGCAGCCGAAGCCGAAGCCGCAGCCGATTTCGAGATCGCCGAGCTTTTCGACGATATCGGCGGTGCCGCGTCGGAAGACGCCTGATCCCTCCTGCCCGCAGGGGCAGCACCGGAACCGCGCGGGCGATCCCCGCGCGGTTTCTTTTTTCCGCGACCCGTCCACGGCGACCTGACCCTGTCGCTTCCGGCACAGCCGCCCCGTCCGGCACCGCTAGCCTTGGCCCATGACAGCCCTTTCCCCGCCCCGTCACACCGACACCGCCCGCGGCATCCTCTTTCTGGTGGCGGGGGTGGCGGTCTTTTCCCTGCAGGACGTCATCCTGAAATGGCTGGCGGGGGATTACCCGCTGCATCAGGCGATGGTGATCCGCAGCCTGACGGCCATCCCCTTCCTGCTGGTCCTGTTGCACCTCGAAGGCGGGGTGAGGCATCTCTTCACCCCCGGGACGCGGGCCATGATCGGGCGCGGGCTGATCATGTTCCTTGCCTATTTCGCCTATTACATCGCCCTGCCCGCCCTGCCGCTGGCCACGACCGTCGCGCTTTACTTCTCGGCCCCGCTCTTCATCACGGCGCTGTCGGTCCTGCTTCTGGGCGAAACGGTGGGCCCCCGCCGCTGGATCGCGCTGGCCTTCGGCTTTGCGGGCGTTCTTGTCGTCGTCCGGCCGGGATCGGCCCTGTTCGACTGGGCCGCGATCCTGCCCGTCCTGTCGGGGCTCTGCTACGCGCTGTCGATGATCCATGCCCGCAAGCTCGGCACGACCGAAACCGCCGCCGCGCTGGCCTTCTGGGGGAATGCGGTGTTTCTGGGGCTGGCCCTCGTGCTGTCGGCCATCTTCGGCACCGGCGCCTTCGAAGGCGCCGCGCATCCCTCGCTCGCCTTCCTGACGCGCGGCTGGGTCACGCCCACGGCCTTCGACCTTGCCCTGATGGTCGCCACCGGCATCGTCGCGGCGCTTGGCCTGACCTTCCTGACGCAGGCCTACCGTCTGGCCGAGGCGAGCGTGGTCACGCCCTTCGAATACACGGCGATGGTCTGGGGCCTGCTCTGGGGCTGGCTTGTCTGGCGCGAATGGCCCGATGCCCTGTCATGGGCGGGCATCGCCGTCATCATCGGCGCGGGTCTCTACGTCCTCTGGCGCGAGACGCGCGCGCCGCGTCAGACCGGCTGACGCGCCGCAACCAGCGCCCGCGCGCGACGGTAAAGGTCCTGATCGAAGGCGATCCACGGCTGAAAGACCTCGCGCGCGAGGTCGTTGCGAACGGACAACAGCCCGCCCTTCCCCGCCCCTTCGAACGCCGGCATGGGCCTGAGGTCGCTGCGCGCATGGGCCAGAACGGCCCGCTCGGTGGCCACCATGTCCTCGCAGAAGCCGATCACGGCAAAGCCCTCCAGCGCCTCGGCCGCGCGGTCCACGTCGCGGGCCTGCAAGGGCTTGACCATCGCCGACATCGTGCCCGTCAGCAGCATCCGCGTCTGCAGGTTGTCGAGCCCGCCTTCGCCCATCGGCACGCGGCGGCGCACCCGCTCCAGCCCCGCGCGCGAGGTGAAGTCGGCATCCATCAGCTCCATCGCCAGCGCCTGCGCCGCCGATCCGTCCGGACCGGCCGAATGTCCCAGCACCACCAGACGGTTGATCTGCGACACAAGCCGCGCCCAGGGATCGCGCAGCACCGTCATCCGCGCAAAGGCCGCATTGTCGCGCAACAGCTCCCACCGCATCAGCGGCAGGCTCCCCGACAGGCAATCCGCGCGTTCCGGCGCGCGTCGGCCCGCCACGATCTCAGAGGCGATGTCCTGCACGCCGGCAAGCAGTCCCGCCTCGCCATAGAGGCGGCCCAGCAGCCGCCGCACGCTTGTCCCCGCACAGCGCGGGATATGCAGGTGGAAGAGCGGCGGCATCTGCCCCGCAGGCTGGAACGGAACGATCCGGCCCAGCGCCTGCGGTCGTGCGGTGACGGGGCGCAGGACGGCGGGCGGCGCGACCTCGGTCACGCTGGCCGCAGGGGTGACACGGCCGGAACCGCGCAACGGAAAACGGAAATTCATACGCATGAAGGCCCCCCTTGGCAGGCCCGTTACACCTTGCGACGCCCGCCATGACCGGACACCGCCACCCCTGAAGACACACCCGCCCCCGAAAGGACGAAGGCCGGAGGATTTCTCCCCCGGCCCCGATTATCACATTTCGTCAAGCGCTTCGATGGCTTTCTGAAGGTCCTCTTTCGAGACTTCCTTCTCGCTCACCTTGGCGGCGGCGACGATGTGGTCCACGACCTTGTCCTCGAAGATCGGGGCGCGCAGCTGCTGCTGGACCTGCGGGTTCTTCTGGACGAACTCGAAATAGGCGCGTTCCTGACCCGGATACTGGCGCGCGGCCGACAGCACGGCCTGCGTCATCTCGGCATCCGTCACCTGCACCTCGGCCTTGCGGCCGACCTCGGCCAGAAGCAGGCCCAGACGCACGCGGCGCTCGGCCAGAACCTTGTGCTCGTCGGTCGCTTCGATGTTGCCGTGGTTGTGGCCATGCTCGTGCGGGTTTTCCTCGTGCCACAGCTGGTGCGCGATCTGCGCCGCTTCGGCCTCGACCAGCTTCGCGGGCAGGTCGAACTTCACCATCGCATCCAGCTGGTCCAGAAGCGCCCGCTTCAGCACCGCGCGCGAGGCGCCCTTGTATTCGGCCTCCAGCCGCTCGGAAATCTGGCCCTTCAGCGCGGCGAGGTCTTCGGCTCCGTATTTCTTGGCCAGCTCGTCGTCGATCTCGGCCGCTTTCGGTTCCTTCACGGCCTTGATCGTGCAGGCGAAAACGGCGGCCTTGCCGGCCAGATGCTTGGCGCCATAGCTTTCGGGGAAGGTCACGTTGACCGAAACCTCGTCACCGACCTTGGCACCGACCAGCTGGTCCTCGAAGCCGGGGATGAAGGATTTCGACCCCAGCACCAGCGGATAGTCCTCGGCCGAGCCGCCTTCGAACAGCTCGCCATCGACCGAGCCCTTGAAGTCGATCGTCACCTGATCGCCGTCCTTGGCCTTCGATCCCTTCTTGCGGTCCTCGAAGGACTGCGCGGTCGCGGCAAGGTTCTTCAGCGCCTCTTCCACATCGGCGTCGGACGCCTTGACCACCAGACGCTCCAGCGTGACCTTCGACGCATCGACATCCGGGATCGGCGGCAGGGCCTCGTAGGTCATCTCGACCACGACATCCATGCCTTCCTTCCAGTTCTCGCCATCGACCATCTTGACGTCGGGCTGCAGCGCGGGACGGTCGCCGGACTTGGCGAAATGGTCCTTCATCGCGCCGTCGATCGCGTCCTGCATCGCATCGCCAAGCAGGCGCTGGCCAAAGTTCTTCTTCAGGATCGCCAGCGGCACCTTGCCCTTGCGGAAGCCCTTCATCTCGATCTCGGGCTGCGCCTCGACCAGCTTTTCCTGAACCTTGGCTTCAAGCTCGGCTGCGGTCACCGTGATGGTGTAGCCGCGCTTCAGACCTTCGTTCAGGGTCTCGGTGACCTGCATGTTTGCGTCCTTCTTTCACATCCCATGGTGCGGGTGGAGGGACTTGAACCCCCACGCCTTGCGGCGCCGGAACCTAAATCCGGTGCGTCTGCCAATTCCGCCACACCCGCAAATTACCCAAGGCACACCCGACCGCCCCCAAGCGAAGGGGCCGGGTGTGCCCTGAAAATTCCGCGTCCTTCTAGCAAAGGGGCACGGGGGATGCGAGAGGAAAATCCGTGCCCCACGCCCCGCGGGCGCAGCCGCCGCAGTGGCGCGGCCAAAGACAGGCGGGGCGCCTCAGGCCACCCCGCGGTCGCGCGCTTCCAGCTGCGCCAGAACCGCCAGCAACGCCTCGCTCCGCCCCGCCCGCAGGGGCGCGCGCGCCGCGGCATCGACAAGGAAGGCCACTTCCCGCGCGGGGTCGGCATGCAGCCACGCGGGGGCGGGCATCAGGGCCGACATGGCCGTGCGCGCCATGGCCTGCACCAGCCAGCGCAGTTTCTGCCCCCGCCCCGTGCGCGCCCGCCGCGACACGCTGTCATGCCCTGCCCGCGCCACCTGTCCGCCGATCCCGCCATAGATCAGCCGCGCGGCATGGATGGCAGGGCGGCAGGCCATGGGCAGGCGCGGCACGCCCGCCTCGGCGCGGATGTAATGCCGCTCCGCCTCGGCCAGAAGCCGCCGCGTCACCTGCCCGATGGCGGGCGAAAAGCGCGGCGCGGCAAGGAAGGCGTCCGCATCGACCCCGCTTTCGGCCAGCCAGTCCAGCGGCAGGTAAAGGCGCCCCATCCGCGCATCCTCGCCCACGTCGCGGGCGATGTTCGTCAGCTGCATGGCCAGCCCCAGATCGCAGGCCCGCGCCAGCGCATCGCGCTCGCGCACCCGCATCAGCACGCACATCATCGCGCCGACCGCCGCCGCCACGCGGGCCGAATAGTCCAGCACCCCCGACAGATCGCCATAGCGCCGCCCGACCGCATCCCAGGCAAAGCCTTCCAGCAGCGCCTCGGGCAGGGCGCGGGGCATGTCATAGACCTCGACCACGCCCGCAAAGGCACGGTCGGCAAAGCTGTCGCGCGGGATGCCGCGATAGACGAGGTCCAGCCTGTCGCGCAGGGCAAGCACCGCCCCCGCCTTGTCCGCGCCCTCGTCCACCGCGTCATCGGCCAGACGGCAAAAGGAATAAAGCGCCAGCGCCCCGTCCCGCACGCGGGGCGGCAACAGGCAACTCGCCGCGTGGAAGGAATAGGACCCCGTGCGGATCGCCGCACGGCAGGCGTCCATATCGGCGGGCGCGATCATTCGGCGGCCATCCGCAGCGGCGCGGGCGTCTCGGCGCGCGAAGGCGCGTCGGGGACCAGCATCCCCAACACCTCGGCCGTGCCCACCACGCCGGGCAGCCCCGCGCCGGGATGGGTGCCTGCGCCGGCAAGGAACAGGCCCGGCAGTTCCTCCGACACGTTGTGTGGGCGGAACCAGGCCGATTGCAGGATGCGCGGCTCGATCGAAAACCCCGCGCCGAGGGGCGACAGATACCGGTCGCGGAACGTCTCGGGCGTGAAGGTCAGGCTTTCCGTGATCCGGTCGCGGAAGCCGGGGATCAGGCGGTCCTCCAGCATCTTGGCCATCTTCTCGCGGTAGCGCGGTTCCTCCGCCTGCCAGTCCACCCCGTTGTCAAAGCCCAGATGCGGCACGGGCGAGAGGGCGTAGAAGGTGTCATCCCCCTCCGGCGCGACCGACGGGTCGGTGACGCTGGGGCGGTGGACATAAAGGCTCATGTCGTCGGCCAGACGCCCGCGGATGAAGATGTCCTTGATATGCTCGCGGTAGCGGGGCCCCACGACGATGGAATGGTGGCCCACGTCGCGCCACATGTCCTTCGTGCCCTTGGTCCCGAAATACCAGACGTAAAGCCCCATCGACCAGCGCGACCGCTTCAGCCGCGCATCCGTCCAGCGCTTGCGCGGCAGGTTCCGCAGAAGCCGCGTATAGGTATGCCCCGCATCGGCATTGCTGACCACCAGCCCCGCGCGGATCACCTCGCCCGACATAAGCCGCACGCCCGAGGCGCGGCCGCCTTCGGTCAGGATCTCGTCCACTTCGGTATTGTGGACGACCTCGCCCCCCTGCGCCGCGATCACGCGGCCCATGGCTTCCGCGATCGCCTGCACGCCACCCATCGCGTAATGGACCCCGAACGCGGATTCGAGGTGGCTCACGAGGATATACATCGAGGTGACGTTGAACGGATCGCCCCCGATGAACAGCGGATGGAAGGACAGCGCGAAGCGCAGCCGGTCATCCTTCACCCGCCCCGCGGCATGGGCATAGACCGACCGGTCCGCCCGCATCATCGCGAATTTCGGCAGGACCTTGATCAGGTCCAGCAACTTGTGCATCGGGCGGCGGCCAAGGTCTTCGTAGCCGAACCAGTAGCGCGCCTCGCTGTCCTTCAGAAAGGCCTCGTACCCCTTTGCATCCCGGGGCGAAAGGCGCGCCACCTCGGCCCGCATGGCCTCCATGTCCTTGCGCGCGGTGAAGGTCGATCCGTCATCGAAGCGGATCTCGTAGAACGGCTCCATCGGCACCAGACGCACGTCGCGGTCGAAATCCCGCCCGCAGGCGGCCCAGAGGTCGCGCAAGCCCTGCGGCACCGTCACGATGGTCGGGCCAAGGTCGAAGCGGTGGCCGCCCTGCGTGATCGACGATCCCCGCCCGCCCACGCGGTCCAGCCGGTCGATGACCGTCACCCGCCAGCCCTTCGCCCCCAGCCGCATGGCCGAGGCAAGGCCCCCCAGCCCCGCGCCGATCACGATGGCATGGCCTGCATCTGCAGGGGCGTCTTTGCGGGGGTGCGGAGTCTGTTCCATATCGCGGATGATAGACTGTCTAGTTTGATTTACAATATCTGCGTCACCCTGTCCCTGTTCGCCTTTTTGCTTTCCCTTGCCGCCGATTGATGTCAGTCTAAGTTTACACCCAATCCCAGTGGAGGGTCCCGCCATTCCCGTCGCCAGCCTCAGCCTCTTCCGGTTCGACCGGCTGGCCGACCGTCTGTGGATCATCGGACAGATGGGCGCGGCCCGCTTTGCGCTGCGCTCGGAACGCCGCGCGCTGTTCTGGAAACTCTGCGGATCGGGCACGGGCGAAGGCTTCACCCCGCGCCCGAACTGGGGCGTCTGGGCGATCCTGTCGGTCTGGCCGGACGAGGCGACCGCCCGCGCCCGCACCGAAAGCGGCCCCGTCTGGGCCCGCTGGCGCGCCCGCGCGCAGGAAAGCTGGACACTGCACCTGCAGCCCGTCTCGGCCCGCGGGGCATGGTCGGGCGTCAATCCCTTCCTGCCCGACAGCCAGATGCCCGACATCGACGGCCCCCTTGCCGCCCTGACCCGCGCCACGGTGAAACCCGCCCGCGCCCTGCGCTTCTGGAACCGCGTGCCGGGCATCGAAAGCGTCATCGGCGCGGACCCGAACGTGGTCTTCAAGATCGGCATCGGCGAGGTGCCGCTTCTGCATCAGGTCACCTTCTCGGTCTGGCCCGACCGCGCCAGTATGGCGAACTTCGCCCGCGGCAACGGCCCGCATGGCCGCGCCATCCGCGCCGTACGCGACGGCAACTGGTTCAACGAGGAACTCTACGCCCGCTTCCGCCTGATCGGCAGCGCGGGCACATGGGGCGGGCGCGATCCCGTGGCGCATCTTCTGGCCCCGCGCAGACAGGCCGCGT
>JBEEOG010000066.1:0-18793 GCA_041191745.1 Pseudomonadota bacterium
CACCGCAGGATCGAAGTCGAGGATCGTGTCCGCCACCCCGTCGCGGCCAAGGACGAAGAGATCGCCCCCCGCGCCGCCCGACAGAAGGTCGGACCCCGCGCTGTCCAGCACGATGTCCGCCCCCGCCCCCGCCGCGACGGACCCGCCCCCTGCAGGGGCCGCAACCACATCGTCCAGCGCCGTCGCCGTGCCGGTCGCGCCCAGCGTGGACAGATCGACCCGCAGGACCGTCAGCCCCGCATCGATGCCGGACAGGACCGCCACCTGCAGCTCGTTGCCCACCACCACGGCCCTGACCGCCGAGATATCGGCCAGCGATGTCGTCAGCCCGTCGGCCAGCACATCCAGCACCTGCAGCGTGCCGTCGGGCAGCAGGGTCAGAAGCGTGATGCCGTCATCCGACCCCGCCGCCACGACGAAGACACGGCCCTGATGCGTGACCACGTCAAGCACCGTCGCGCCGGCGAAGCGGGTGCCCAGTTCGTCGATCAGCTGGTCGGTGATGACCATCCCCCCGCCGTCGAGGATGCGGACCACCGTCAGGCTGGACGACCCCGCCGCCGCGACGATGGCAAAGCTCGCCCCGCCCATCACCACGGTCTGCATCGCGGTGATGGTCTGCACGGGCAGGCCGTCGCCCTGCGTCAGCGTGGCGACCTGCGCCAGCGCCCCGTCCGCCCCGATGCGGAACGCGGTCAGCCCGTGCTCCGTCTGCGATCCGGCCAGCAGGTAGCCGGCCCCGCCCACCTGCACGGTTGCCATCGCCGCGACCGAGGCGAGCGGCACCCCCGCGCCGTCCGCCATCCGGCCGAGGAAGGCCAGCGTGCCGTCGGGGCCAAGGGCGAAGCGGTCGATCCCCGAACCCGCGGGCCGCGCGGCGTAAAGCAGGCTTGCGCCCGACGGCAGCGTGACGGCGATCACCTCGACCGCCTGCGCGAAACCGCCGCCCGCCGCCAGCCCGCCGCGCAGGGAATGCCCCTCGGCCCCCGCCAGCCGCGCGGCGGCGATCAGGTCGGGCAAGAGCCCGCCCGTGACGCCATCCACCGTGACCGTCACGCGCGCGCCATGCGCCGTGGCCTCGCCCGCCACGGGCAGCGCCCCCGCGCCGAGGAACAGCGGCACCGTCTCGCCCGACGTTGCATTGATGACGGTCAGCGAATTGCCTGCCGCAACCAGACAGGCATCCGCCGCCGGAGCCCGGAAGCGCACACCTCCGAGCGTTCCGAGCAGGTCGAAACGCAGCATTCCCCACCTCACACCCAGCCTTTCGGCCCCGTCAGGTTGGGCGGGCGGGGTTAAGCCTTCCTCGCCGCTTTGTGGCAGCGATGCGGCGGGGCATGGCGGATTTGCGGCCTTCGCCGCGAATGTCAGCCGATGGCGCCATCGGGCGCGGGGGCGTCGCGCCGCGCCCGCGCTTCGACCCATGAAATCCAGCTGATCGCGCCGATGATCACCGCCCCGCCCATCAGGACGAAGGCATCCACCGCCTCGCCGAAGACGACGGCGCCAAGGATCGTGGCCCAGACCAGCTGCAGGAAGGTGACGGGCTGCGTCACCGCCATCGGGGCCGCGACGAAGGCCCGCGTCATGCAGTAATGCGCCGCCGTGGCAAAGGCCGCGACCAGCCCCAGCCAGAGGAATTGCGACAGCCCGACCGGCACCCAGACCAGAAGCGCGAAGGGCAGAAGCCCCACCGTCACCGTCAGCGACATCAGCGCCACCACGACCGAGGCGGGGGCGATCTGGCTCAGCCGTTTGGCGATCAGGTAGCTGCCCGCGAAACAGGTCGCGGCGCAAAGCTGCGACAGGTGGCCGGGCGTCACCTCGCGCAGGCCGGGGCGCAGGACGATCAGCGCGCCCGCCAGTGCGATGCAGACCGCCCCGATCCGGCGCAGCGTCAGCCGCTCGCCGAACAGAAGCGCCGCGCCGAGCGTGACCAGCACGGGGTTCAGGTAGCCGATGGCCGTCACCTCGGCCACGGGGATGCGGGCCATGGCGTAGAACCAGAAGATCACCGCTGCCGTATGCACCGCCCCGCGCGCGGCGAAAAGGCCAAGGCTCCGCTCCGGCAGGCCCCGCCGCAGGATCGCGATGATCGAGGGCATCAGGAAGGCCGCGCTCCAGCCAAAGCGGATGAAGGCCGACTGCGCGGCGGGCAGATCGGTGCCGAGGTGGCGCACGATGCCCGTGACGGCGACGAAGCACAGCCCCGTGGCCAGCATCCACAGGATGCCTTCGATCGGGCGGGCGGCGGCGGGGGACGCGGTCATGGTCATGGCGCGACCAAAGCCCATCGTCCCGCCCGCCGCAAGCCCGCGCCCGAAGGCGCGACGCGCAGGCTCAGGACAGCACCAGCCCCGCCGCGATGGCCCACATCGTCAGGCCCACCACCACCTCCAGCACGACCCAGGCTTGCGGGCGGGCAAAGACGGGGGCCAGAAGCCGCGCGCCGAAGCCCAGCGCGGAAAAGAAGGCAAGCGACCCCGCCGCCGCGCCGATGCCAAAGGCCGTGCCATGCGGGGCATATTGCGACGACACCGCGCCCAGCAGCACCACCGTATCCAGATAGACATGCGGATTGGCCCATGTCAGCAGAAGGCAGGTGGCGATGACCTTGCCCAAGGGCGCCGCGCTGCCTGCGGCGGGCACCAGCGCCTCGCCCCCGCGCCATGCCGCGCGGAAGCGCAGCGCGCCATAGACCAGCAGAAAGGCCACACCGGCCCAGAGCAGCGCATCGGCCAGCCATGGCACCATGCGGCTGGCGACGGCGAAGCCCGCCACCCCCGCCGTGATCAGAAGCGCGTCCGAAACCGCGCAGACCGCGACGACCGCCGCCACATGCTCGCGCCGCAGGCCCTGCCGCAGGACGAAGGCGTTCTGCGCCCCGATCGCGGCGATCAGGCTGATCGAGACGAGAAATCCCTTGAGCAAGGCTTCGGTCATGGCGTGTCCTTTCGATTGCGCGCTTGACCTGCCAGCCCCGTCCGGTTCAATCCAGTTAAAGATTCTGTCACCGGATCAGTTTTGCTAATGCTAGACGCCGCCCAGCTTGCCGCCCTTGCCGCGATCCACCGGCGCGGGTCTTTCGACCTTGCGGCGGCGGAACTGCATGTCACGCCATCCGCCGTGTCGCAGCGGCTGAAGGCGCTCGAGGAGCGGATCGGCACGCTCCTGATCCGGCGCGGCCAGCCCTGCACCGCCACGGCGGCGGGCCTGCGCCTGATCCGCCACCATGACGAGGTGGTCCTGCTGGAACAGGCGCTGGCCGCCGACCTGCCCGCCGCGACGGCGGGGCGCAGCGTCCTGCGTATCGCGGTCAATGCCGACAGTCTGGCGACATGGGTGATCCCCGCGCTGGCCGCGACCGAAGGCTTCCTCTTCGACATCGTGATCGATGACGAGGATGTCTCGCAGGACTGGCTGCGGCGGGGCGAGGTCGCCGCCGCCGTCACCGCCCATTCCGGCCCCCTGCAGGGCTGCGACACGCTGCCCTTGGGTCGGCTGCGCTACCGCGCCACGGCCAACCCCGCCTATGCCGCGCGCTGGTTCGCGGGCGGGGTGGATGCAGAGGCGCTGTCGCGTGCGCCCGCGCTCGTCTTTTCCGACAAGGACCGGCTGCAGGACCGCTGGGTCGCCTCGGTCGTGGGGGCGGGGGTGACGCGGACGGGCTTTCCGGCCCATCGCCTCGGCTCGTCGCAGGGGTTCGTGGATGCCTGCCTTGCGGGCCTTGGCTGGGCGCTGAACCCCGAACCGCTGGTGGCGGGGCACCTGCAGGCGGGGCGGCTGTGCGAACTGGTGGCCGACCGCCCGCTGGACGTGCCGCTGCACTGGCAATTCGCCCGCCTGACCGCCAACGCGCTCGCGCCGCTGACGCGCGCGATGCAGACCGCCGCCCGCGCCGCGCTCTTGCCCCCCTGACGGCGCGGCGGGAGATTGCCTGTCGGGAATTTCCCGCCCTGCGCCCGACCGCGCGCCGGCATATCGTCCGCCGCATCGGCCACGAAACGGAGACCGGCCCTGCATCCGGACGACCCATCGCCCGACGCGCGCCGCCGCCTGACCCGCGTGCGCGCCCTCGCCGCGCTGCTGCCGCTGGTGCTGGCGGTTCTGGCGGCGCGTGCCCTCGTGCAGGCGGTTGCGGGCTGATCAGCCGCGCAGCGCGCGGAAAAAGGCCATGGCACCCAGCATGACGACCGCGACGCCGACCATGTCGCCGATGATCGACCCCGTGTAGGAAAGCAGCAGTTCCTGCGACGACAACGCGCCACAGCAGGCCAGCCAGAAGCGCAAGAGGTTGTTGAAGACCGAAGCGACAAGCCCGATCAGGAACAGCACCTTCCAGTTCAGCGCCATCGCCTGCCCCCGCGCGTCGATGCCCGTCATGCGGAACAGCTCGAAGGTCAGGGGCAGGACGATGACCTTCAGCGTGGCGAGCAGGATCATGGCGGCCCCGAAACCGTCCGGCCCGACGACGAGATAGGTCGCCAGAAGCGCGGCCGGCAGGGCGATCGGCACGACCATCCAGCCATAGACCCATGTCAGCAGGATCTGCACCCCGTGGGGCAGGTAGACCAGCTTGAAGGTGCCGAACATGTCAAAGACAAGCTGGGGATGGATGACCCGGTCGAGCAGACCGGATAGCCCGTGCGCGCCAAGGATCATCGCGGACCCGATCCCGAAATGGATGACCGGCTGCGCGATCCGATGCTCCATGATCCCTGCCCTGTCCTGTCGGCCTAGCAATCGCTAGCGCAGTCAGGTGCCGGGCACAACATAGTGTCCCGCCTTCGTTTCGGGCGCATGCGCGACCAGCCCGCGATGCACAAGGCTTTTCAGGGCGCGATGATAGGTCGCCTGCGGGATGGCCGCGGCGAGGGGATGGGCGCGGATCGCATCCGACCGCGCGGCGCGCGGCGATCCGGTCCCCACCTCGTTTATGGCGTAAAGGACGTCCCGTTCGTTGGGCGAAAGGTCGGTCAGACCCATCGCGGTCTCCATCTCCAGCAGCAGGGCACGAAGCTGCGCGACGCTCTTGATATTCACACCTGTTTACCACTCTAAAAAAGAACCCGTGACACGCGTACCTGCAGGCACAAACACAGGCGGGAAATCTAGGGGATCGCAAGACGTCCCGCAACACATGCGGCGCTGCGCCCGCCTTCTGTCATGTTGACAAAGACGCGACCGGTTTCCAGCCTTTCGGGTCATCCGGAACCGGCCCTGCCACGCCCGTTCCCCCCTTTGCGCGCGGACGCCGCCCGTCTTGCGGCGGCGCGTGGCCTGACGTGCGGCCCGCTCCCTCGGTGCGATCTTCGCGGATCCCCGAAACACCTGCGGCCCCCGAAACGGGGGCCGCATTTTTCCGCCAAGCGGTCCGCCGGTCAGCCGAGCTGCGCCGCGACCGCCTCGGGCACGTCGAAATTGTGGGTGACGGTCTGCACGTCGTCATCCTCTTCCAAGAGGTCGATCAGCTTCATCAGCTTCTGCGCGGTGTCGAGATCGACCTCGGTCCGCGACTGGGGCCGCCAGATCAGCTTCGACTCGGTCGATTCCCCCAGCGCCTTTTCCAGCGCGTCCGACACTTCGGAGAGCGACTCGACCGGGCAATAGATCCAGTGCCCCTCGTCATCGCTTTCCACATCGTCCGCCCCCGCTTCGAGCGCGGCCATCATCACCGTGTCGGCGTCACCGGCCGATGCGGGATAGGTGATCTCGCCCACGCGGTCGAAGCCGTGGCTGACCGATCCCGTCTGGCCGAGGTTGCCGCCCGCCTTGGTGAAGTAGGAACGCACGTTCGAGGCGGTGCGGTTCAGGTTGTCGGTCATCGCCTCGACGATGATGGCGATGCCGTTGGGGCCGTATCCTTCGTAGCGGATCTCGGTGTAGTCCGCCGCATCGCCCGCCTGCGATTTCTTGATCGCGCGTTCGATCACGTCCTTGGGCATCGAGACGGCCTTGGCCGCCTTGACCGCCAGACGCAGGCGCGGGTTCTTTTCGGGGTCGGGATCGCCCATCTTGGCCGAGACGGTGATCTCTTTCGCCAGCTTCGAAAACATCTTCGAGCGGATCGCATCCTGCTTGCCCTTGCGGTGCTGGATGTTCGCCCATTTGGAATGGCCTGCCATGACCCGTGCTCCGTTCGTCCCTTCGGGGGTGATGCAGCCCTATACACAAGGCGCGCGGGCGGGGGCAACCCCGCCGCCGGATCAGGACGGGTCGGCGTAGTCGTGCACCTGTCCGCGCCAGTCGGTCACGCGCCATTGCCCGTCGCCCGCGGGCTGCAGGTAGCCCGCCCCGATCGGCACCTTGCCATGCCCGCCGGGGATATCCAGCACATAGGCGGGCAGGCAGATGCCCGACAGCCGCCCCCGCAGCGCGGCCATCAGCGCCTGCCCTTCGGCGATGCTGGTGCGGAAGTGGTGCGTGCCCTTGGCCAGATCGCAGTGGTGCAGGTAATAGGGCGTCACGCGGTTGCGGATCAGGGTGCGGAACAGATTCTCGAGCGCGGTGACGCTGTCGTTGATCCCCTTCAGCAGCACCGATTGCGACAGGAGCGGGATGCCCGCATCGGCCAGACGCGCCAGCGCGGCACGGGCGGCATCGGTCATTTCCTGCGCGTGGTTGGTGTGGACGACGACATAGGTCACGGGCCGCGCCTTCAGCGCCGCCACCATCGCCTCGGTGACGCGTTCGGGCGCCACGACCGGCACGCGGGTATGCAGGCGGACGACATCGACATGCGGGATCGCCGACAGCCGCGCCATGATCGCCGTCAGGCGGCGGGGCGAGAGGGACAGGGGATCGCCGCCGGTCAGGATCACCTCCCAGATCGCGGGGGTGGCGGCAATGTAGTCGAGTGCGGCATCAAGGTCGGCATCGGACAGGGGGCCATCCTCGCCCACCACCTCGCGCCGGAAGCAGAAGCGGCAATAGACCTCGCAGGTGTGGGTGGCGTGCAGGATCACGCGGTCGGGGTAGCGGTGCGTCAGGCCGGGTGCCGCGCGGAAGGTGTCGTCGCCGATGGGATCGGCCATCTGTTCGGGGCGTTCGGCCAGCTCGCGCGCATCCGGCACGAATTGCGCCGCCACCGGATCGCCCGCCACCCGCGCGGCATCGCGCATCGCGCCCGTCATCCGCAGCTTGAAGCCCGCCGCCACCCTGTCCAGTTCCGGCGCGGCATCAGAGGGTGCCAGACCCTCTGCCACGAAATCGGCCACCCGCGTCAGCGCGCGGCGGTCCTTGCGGTCCTGATGAGTCACGGGGCCGTCACTCCACCGGCGGGGGCGAGGCAAAGGTGAAGGCGCGCCCGTCCGCACCGGTCAGCACGACCGTGGCAAGGGGCGGCGACACGCCCTCTGCCCCCAGCGCGGCAAAGACACCCTCGACCAGTTGCCGCAGGATGTTGGGATTTTCGACCGGCGTCACGCGGTAGTCATAGCCCGCGCCGCAGCCGTCGAGCCGCCCTGCCCCGCCCGACGCCGCCCAGTCGGCGCGGCAGACCGTGGCATCCGACAGGGTGACGGTCAGCACCGTCGCGGACAGGCGCGCGGCCTGCGGCACGGGGGCGGGCTGCGGCAGGGCGCAGGCGGCAAGCAACGGAAGGGCAAGAAACGCGGCGCGCATGGACAGGACCTTTCCCCTCACAGGGGCCAGATGATCGGGATCAGGGCCGAAGCGACCAGCCCCGTCAGGATGTTCAGCGGAATCCCGACCCTCATGTAGTCCGAGAAACGGTATCCGCCCGGTCCGTAGACCATCATGTTCGTCTGATACCCCACCGGCGTGGCGAATGCCACCGAGGCCGAGAACATCACCGCCACGACAAAGGGCCGCGGATCGAGGCCGAGGTTCAGCGCCAGTTCGATGGCGATGGGCGTGTAGATCACCGCCACGGCGTTGTTCGACAGGAATTCGGTCAGGATCAGGCCGAGGAAATAGACCGCAAGGATCATCAGGAAGGGCGACAGGTCCGCCAGATAGGGCGCGACATTGGTCACGATCAGCGCCACCGCGCCCGACTGGTCCAGCCCCTCGCCCACGGCGAGCATGGCGAAGATCATCGCCATCAGCCGGCCGTCGATGAAGGAGAAGGCCTCCTCGGCGTCGATGCAGCGGGTGATCAGGATCAGCGCCACGGCAAGGAAGCCCAGCGGCAGGATCGGCGCCACGTCAAGGCCCGACAGGATGACCACCCCCGCCAGCGCGGCGATGGCGATCGGCGCCTTGGACCGCCGGAACGCCTTGATCGAGGGGCGCGAGATATCGACAAGGTCCATGTCGGCGGCAAGGCGCTGGATATCCTCGATCGCGCCTTCCAGCAGCAGCGTGTCGCCCACGCGCACCACCAGATCGTCCAGCTGCCGCCCGATGTTCTGGTTGCGGCGATGCGCGGCCAGCACATAGACGCCGTAGCGGCGGCGCAGGCGCAACTCGCCCAGACGGCGCCCTTCCATCCGGCAGCCGGGCGAGATCAGGACTTCCACCGTCTCGGTCCGGGTCGAGGAGAGCTTGTCCACCAGATGCAGGTCCTTGCGCCCCTGCAGGCCAAGAAGTTCCGTCATCTCGGTCCTGAGCACGACGCGGTCGCCCGCTTCCAGCCTGACCGGCGCAAGGTCGCGCCGCAGCGAGGCATCGCCGCGCAGCACGTCGATCAGGCGCACGCCGTCGCGCTTGAACAGGTCGATCTCCAGCACCGCCTGCCCGATCAGGGGGCTGTCCTCGGGGACGGCCACCTCGGTGAAATACTTCATCTTGCGCCGGTCCGACAGCAGCGTGCCCATCGACTGCCGCACGGGCAGAAGGCGTCCTGCCGTCAGCGCGAGGAAGGCCCCGCCGATCACCGTCAGCGCAAGGCCGAGGGGGAAGATCTCGAACAGGCTGAAATGCTCCAGCCCCGCATCGACGGCCACGCCATCGACCAGCAGGTTGGTCGAGGTGCCGATCAGCGTCATCATGCCGCCCAGCACGGTGACATAGGACAGCGGGATCAGCAGTTTCGACGGCGCGGTGCCCAGCCGGATCGCGATCTGCATCACCACGGGGATCATCACCGCGACGAGCGGCGTGTTGTTCATGAAGCCGGACGCGACGGCGATGAACCCGAAAAGCACGACGATCGTCAGTCTCGGCCTGTCACCCACATGGCGTTCGGCGGCGCGGATGACCATTTCGACCGCGCCCGTCCGCACCAGCCCGCCCATGACCAGAAACATCAGCACGATGGTCCAAGGCGCGGGGTTCGACAGTTGCGACACCGCCTCCTTCACCGGCAGGATGCCGAGGACGAGCATCGCCGCCGCGCCACCGATGGCCGTCACCTCGACGGGATAGGTCTCCCGCACGAACAGGACGAACATCACGATCAGGATGGCCAGCGCAACCCAAGGCTGCACCGCCCCTGCGATTTCCAGACCAAACATTCCGCCTCCCGGGCTGCGGCCGCCGCGCGCTGCCTGTGGTCAGGCAGCAGTCGCCCGGCCGGTATCGCGCGGGGACACCAATGCCACACCCGCCAGAAGCAAGACAAGGCTGACAAGGACAAAAGGTGAAAAGCGTTCTCCCAGCAGCGCCATTGCCCACAAAATCCCCGCTCCGGTCACGATATAGGAACATTGTGCGGCAAAGACCGCACCGGCGCGGGACGCAAGCCACACGTAACCCGCATACATCAGCGCATGGACGACCGAAGACAGCACCAGCGCGCCCTCGGCCCTGCCGAAACCGGCGGTCGGGTCGATCCACTGCCCCGTGCCCAGCATGATCGGCGTGCAGAGCAGCAGCCCCGTCAGCGACGCGCCGAACATCGCCTGCACGGCATCCATCCCGCCCATGCCGTAGCGCGCGACATAAAGCCCCTCGATCGCGTAGAACAGCGGCCCGATCAGCGCCACCGGCAGGAACGCCGCCATCGCCGGATCGGGCAGCGCGGCCCCCGGCGCGGCAAGGATCGCCACCGCCGCCAGCCCCATCAGCAGGCCCACCAGACGGATCGCGGCGAAGCGCTCCATCCCCAGCGCAAGCGCGAGGGGAAAGGCCAGCATCGGCACGGCCGAGATGATGATCGACATGATCCCCGACGGCAGCCGCGCCGCCGAGATGTAGAAGGTCGCGTTGGGCACCAGCGTGCCGAGGATCGCCACCACCACATAGAAACGCAGCGCAGGGGCCGTCAGCACCAGCCCCTTGCCGCGCATCAGGCTGAGCGTGCCGAGCACGGCCGTGCAGACCACCAGCTGCCAGAAGATCAGGCCGAAGGGCTGGTGGCCCGTCATGGTGGCCATCTTGCCCAAGGGCTGCGTCGATCCCCAGCCGATGCCGAGGATCAGCAGCATCAGCCGGAAGCGCGTCCTTTCGGTCATGGATGGGCCTGTTCCAGCCGCCCGCCATCGCGGATCATCCGCACGCGCAGGGCGCGCCCCGTGCGGTCATCGGTCTCGACATAGACGCCCGACAGGGTGGCAGGCCCCGTGGCAGGCTCGAAGCGGGCCTTGGGCATGCCGGTGATGAAGCGGCGGATCGGCTCCAGCTTCTCCATCCCGATCACGCTGTCATAATCGCCGCACATGCCCGCATCGGTCTGATAGGCGGTGCCTTTGGGCAGGATCACGGCGTCACCGGTGGGCACATGGGTATGGGTCCCCACGACAAGGCTCGCCTGCCCGTCGCACCAATGGCCCATCGCCATCTTCTCGGACGTCGCCTCGGCATGGACATCGACGATGGCGGCCTGCACCGATGCGCCCAGCGCATGGGCCTTCAGGATGGCTTCGATCGCGCTGAAGGGGTCGTCGAAGGGGCGCTTCATGAAGACCTGCCCCAGCACCTGCGCGACAAGGACCTTGCGGCCCTGCGTGGCGGTGAACACACGGAACCCCTTGCCGGGTGCCACCTTGGAAAAGTTCACGGGCCGCAGGATGCGGGGTTCGGTCTCGATGAAGGAGAGCATCTCCTTCTGGTCGAAGGCATGGTCGCCCAGCGTGATGCAATCGGCCCCCGCCTGCAGGATCAGCCGCGCATGTTCCGGCGTCAGCCCGACGCCCGAGGACGCATTCTCGCCGTTCACCACGACGAAATCGAGGCCCCACGCCGCGCGCAGCGCGGGCAGCCGCTCGGCAATCGCCGCGCGGCCCGACCGTCCCATGACATCGCCGAGGAAGAGGAGTTTCATGCCCGCTGGCCTAGACCCGTGCGGGGGGGCCTGCAAGCCTGAATGCGACGGGCAGGGTCGGGGATGGCCGAAGGTCGTCGCGCGGCCCCCCCCAACACCTTCCTCTCCCCCTCACCCCCTCCCTCTTTCCTACGGCGGAGAGGGTCAGGGTGAGGGGGGGGACGCCCCCCGCAGGCAAACAGGGACAAAGGCCGGTTGCCCACCCCGCCCGCGCCCCCTACCTTCGCCGCATGACCGCCCTGCCCGCCCCCCTTTCCGACTGGTTCGCCGCCAAAGGCTGGTCGCTGCATCCCCATCAGCAGGACATGCTCGCCCGCGCGGGCGATCCCGCGACGCTGCTGATCGCCCCGACAGGCGGCGGCAAGACGCTGGCAGGCTTCCTGCCCACGCTGGCCGAACTGGCGGGCGGCACACACAGCGGCCTGCACACGCTCTACATCTCGCCCCTCAAGGCGCTGACCGCCGACATCCGCCGCAACCTGCGCGCGCCGGTCGAAGGGGCGGGCCTGCCCGTGCGGATCGAGGACCGCACCGGCGACACCTCCTACACCCAGCGCCGCCGCCAGCGGGCCGATCCGCCGCATATCCTGCTGACCACGCCCGAAAGCCTTGCGCTCCTCTTGTCCTACGAGGACGCGCCCCGCATCTTCGCCGGTCTGCGGCGGGTGGTGGTGGACGAAATCCACGCGCTGGCGGAATCCAAACGCGGCGACCAGCTGATGCTTCTGCTTGCCCGCCTCGCGCGGCTGTCCCCCGGCCTGCGCCGCGTGGCCCTTTCGGCCACGGTCGAGGACCCGCCCGCGCTGGCCCGCTTCTTCGCGCCGCAGGGCTGCGCCATCCTCACCGCCGATCCGGGGCCGGAGCCGGACATCGCCATGCTCGACACCGACGCGCCCCCCCCGTGGAGCGGCGGCGGCGGGCGCTATGCCATTCCGGCCGTTCTCGAACAGGTCCGCCGCCACCGCACGACGCTGATCTTCCACAACACCCGCGCGCAGGCCGAGATCTTCTTCCACCACCTGTGGCTGGCAAACGAGGACGCCCTGCCCATCGGCATCCACCACGGCAGCCTCGCCCGCGAACAGCGCGAAAGGGTGGAGGCCGCGATGGCCGCAGGCCAGTTGCGCGCCGTGGTCTGCACCGGATCGCTGGATCTGGGCATCGACTGGGGGGATGTGGACCTTGTCATCCAGGTCGGCGCGCCCAAGAACGTCAAGCGCCTCGTCCAGCGGATCGGGCGGGCCAACCACCGCTACAACGCGCCGTCCAAGGCGCTTCTCGTCCCCGCCAACCGCTTCGAGGTCGTCGAATGCCGCGCCGCGCTGGAAGCGGTGCGCGACCGCACGCTGGACGGCGAACCGCGCGGTCCCGGCCCGCGCGACGTGCTCTGCCAGCATATCCTGATGACCGCCGCCGCAGGCCCCTTCGATGCCGATGCGCTCTATGCCGAAGTCACCGAAGCCGGCCCCTATGCCGGCCTGACGCGCCCGGCCTTCGATGCCTGCCTCGATTTCGTGGCGACGGGGGGCTATGCGCTGCGCGCCTATGACCGCTGGCAGCGGCTGAAACAGACGGGCGGCCTCTGGCACCTGCGCGACCCGCGCGCGGGCGTCGTGATCCGCCAGAACCTCGGCACCATCATCGACACCGAAACGCTGAAGGTGCGGCTCAGGAACCGCATGGGCGGCATGCCCCTGGGCGAGGTCGAGGAAGGCTTCGCCGCCACCCTGACCCCCGGCGACACCTTCCTGATCGGGGGCGAGATCGTGCGCTACGAAGGCCTGCGCGAGATGACGGTGGAAGTCACCCGCCAGCCCGGGCGCGACCCCAAGGTCGCCACCTTCAACGGCACGAAATTCGCCACCTCCACCCTGCTGACCCAGCGCATCCTGACGAAACTGCAGGATGACCGCTGGCCCGACCTGCCCGACCACACCGCCGCGTGGCTCGCCCTCCAGCGGCAGGTGTCGCGCCTGCCCGAACCCGACCGCCTGCTCTGCGAAAGCTTTCCCCATGACGGGCGCGAACATCTGGTGATCTACGGCTTCGCCGGCCGCAACGCCATGCAGACGCTGGCCCTTCTGGTCACCAAGGCGATGGAGGAACAGGGCCTTGCCCCCCTCGGCTTCACCGCGACCGATTACGCCACGCTGATCTGGGGGCTGGAACCCGTCACCGACCCCGCCCCCCTCTTCGACCTTGCCACCCTGCGCGAGGGGCTCGAGACATGGCTCGCCGGAAATGCGGTGATGAAGCGCACCTTCCGCAACGTGGCCATCGTCGCGGGACTGATCGAACGCAGCCATCAAGGGCGGCGCAAATCGGGGCGGCAGGCGACCTTCTCGTCCGACATCCTCTATGACACGCTGCGGAAATACGACCCCGACCACCTGCTTTTGCATGTGACACGGGAAGAGGCGGAACGCGGCCTCGTCGATTTCGGCCGGATCGAGGAGATGCTCGCCCGCATCGCGGGCCGGATCGACCTGATCCGCCTGCCCCGCGTGACGCCGCTCGCCGCGCCCCTTTTCCTCGAACCGTCGAAATTCCCGATCCATGGCGAAGGGCGCGAACGGCTGGTCGAGGATGCCGCCCGCCGCCTGATGGCAGCCGCAGGCCTGACCTGACCCCCCTTCCCCTTCGCCAAATATCCTCGGGGGGTGAATGGCCCCGCGACCGCGGGGCCAGAGGGGGCGCGAGCGCCCCCTGCACGCCGAGGCGGAGCGCGCAGGCGCGCAGCCGAGGGGAAGGGGATGCGCGCGGGCCCGCCCGCGCGCGCGATCCGGTCACGGCAGGCGGCTTGCGCGGCGGCGCGCGATGGGCGATCACGCGGGCATGACCGCCCTTCCGTTCACGCTTCACGGTGCCCTGCTGCACGCCCGCCCGTCGGGGGCGCTTTTCTGGGCAGAGGTAGGGCTTCTCGTCGTGTCGGACCTGCATCTTGGCAAGTCCGAACGCCTCGCCCGTCGCGGCGGCAGCCTGCTTCCGCCCTATGAAACGGACGAGACGCTGGCCAAGCTCGATGCCGATCTGGAGGCCACGGGGGCCGCGCGGGTGATCTGTCTGGGCGACAGTTTCGACGACCTGCAGGCCGCCGGTGCATTGGCCGAAAAGCACCGCCTGTGGCTTGCCCGCATGATGGCGGGGCGGGAGTGGACCTGGATCGAAGGCAACCACGATGCGGGCCCCGTCGATATCGGCGGCACGCATCGCGCCGAGATGGCGCTGGGCCCGCTGACCTTCCGCCACATCGCGCAAGAGGGGGCGCGGGCCGAAGTGTCGGGCCACTACCACCCCAAGGCGCGGATCGGCGGGCGGGCGCGGGCCTGTTTCCTGATCGACCGCGACCGCGTGATCCTGCCCGCCTATGGCCATTACACGGGCGGGCTCGACTGCACCGATGCCGCGCTGCAGGCCCTGATGGGGCCCGAGGCGCGGGTGATCCTGATCGGCCCGCGCCCCGTCATGGCCCCCCTGCCGCGCCCCTAGGGGTGCGGGCCGCCCGTCAGGCGGTCAGGCCTTCGGGTTCGGGCAGGCCGTTCGCGCGGCAGCAGGCGGTCAGCGTATTGGCCAAGAGACAGGCGATGGTCATCGGCCCCACCCCGCCCGGCACCGGCGTGATCGCCCCCGCCACGGCGGCGGCGCTGTCGTACTGCACGTCGCCCACCAGCTTGGCCTTGCCGTCGCGTTCGATGCGGTTGATGCCCACGTCGATCACCGTGGCCCCGGGCTTCACCCAGTCGCCGGGGATCATCTCGGGCCGGCCCACCGCGGCGACAAGGATGTCGGCGCGGCGGCAGACCTCGGCCAGATCCCGCGTCCGGCTGTGCGCGATGGTCACGGTGCAGCTGTCGCCCAGCAGCAGTTGCGCCATCGGCTTGCCCACGATGTTGGACCGCCCCACGACGACCGCATTCATCCCCGCGAGCGATCCGTGATGGTCGCGCAGCATCATCAGGCAGCCCAGCGGCGTGCAGGGGACCATCGACTTCTGCCCCGTGCCCAGCAGGCCGACGTTCGAAATGTGGAAGCCGTCCACATCCTTGGCGGGGTCGATCCGGTTGATCACCAGTTCCGAATCCAGATGCGCCGGCAGCGGCAACTGCACGAGGATGCCGTGAACCTGCGGATCGGCGTTCAGCGCGTCGATCAGGGCCAGCAACTCGGCCTCGCCCGTTTCGGCGGGAAGGCGATGTTCGAAAGAGGCCATGCCCACCTCTATGGTGGAGGCATGCTTGTTCTTCACATAGACCTTCGAGGCGGGATCCTCGCCCACCAGAACCACGGCCAGACCGGGCGTCAGGCCGTTCGTTTCCTTCAGCCGCGCCACATGGGCCGCCACTTGCGCGCGCACATTGGCCGCAAAGGCCTTGCCGTCGATCACCTTGGCCGTCACTTCCGTTCCTCCGTTACACCGCCGCCGCAAAGGCGCTGCGGTAATGGTCCATCTGCAGGCCTGTCGCCAGCACCGCATTCTTCATCAGGATCGCCACCGTCACCGGACCGACCCCGCCCGGAACGGGGGTGATCCAGCCCGCCACGCCGGCGCAGCTGGCGAAGTCGGCATCGCCCACCGTCCGGCCCTCGACCCGGTTGATGCCGATGTCGATCAGCGCCGCACCGGGCTTGAGCATCTCGCCCCTGACCAGCCCCGGCTTGCCCACGGCCACAAAGACCGCATCTGCCGCGCGGGAATGGACCGCCACCTGCCGCGTCATGTGGTGGCAGACGGTGACGGTGGCCCCCAGCCCCATCATCAGGAAGGCGATGGGTTTGCCCACGATTTCAGAATGTCCGATGACGCAGACATCGAGGCCCTCCATCCGCAGGGGCAGGGTCTTGAGGATCTCGACCGCCGCGACCGCCGTGCAGGGGCCCAGCGTCAGGTCGTTGTAGACGATGTTGCCGATCGAGGAGGGGTGCATCCCCTCCACATCCTTCAGCGGATGCACGGCCTTTTGCAGCGCCTTGACGGGGATATGCGCGGGCAGCGGGCGCTGGATGATGATCCCGTTGACGCGCGGATCGGCGTTCAGGCCCTGCACCACGCCCGCCAGCTGTTCGAGACTGATCGTGTCGGGATAGTTCCGCGCCTCGAACCCCACGCCCGCGGCTTCGGCCTGTTTCTGCTGGTTGCGGACGTAAAGCTCCGCCGCCGCCACATCCCCGACCGAGATCGACACCAGCCGCGGCGCCCAGCCCGCATCCGCCAGACGGGCGGCTTCGGCCCGCGTTTCCTCGCGCATGCGCGCCGCGATGGCCTTGCCGTCAATAAGCGTCGCGGTCATCCGTTCCGTCTTCCCCGATCAGACGCGGCCTGCGCGCGTCATGGCAGTATGGCTTGGACAGCACCGCGCGACGACAGGCGGGCCCGTCATCCCTTCCGCAGGCTGTCCGGCCCAAGGCGGCTTTCCTCGCGCGCGATGGACCAGTCGATCAGGCGACGCCAGAGCTTCTCCACCAGTTCGGGCGGCAGCCCGTGGGTTTCGGCATGGCGGCGCACGTTTTTCACCACTTCCTCGACGCGCGTGTCGATGCGGGCCGGAAGGTCCACACCGGCCTTGATCTCGGCCGCGCGGTCGATATAGCCCGCCCGTTCTGCGAACAGGCGGACCAGCTCCTCGTCCAGCCGGTCGATCTCGGCCCGGATATGGGCCATGGTCGTGCAATCGGCGGGTTTGCGCATCACTCTCTCCCCTTCAGCGGCCGCCCCCGACATAGGCAAGGCGGCCGGAAAGGGCAACGCGACCGATTAGAACAGCCCCTCGACATGGCCAAGATCGTTCAGGCGGATGACTTCCGCGCTGGGAACCTTGGGCAGGCCCGGCATGGTCATGATCTCGCCGCAGATGGCCACGATGAAGCCCGCGCCCGCCGACAGGCGCACCTCGCGCACGGGGACCGAATGGCCCGTGGGCGCGCCGCGCAGGTTGGGGTCGGTCGAGAAGCTGTACTGCGTCTTGGCCATGCAGATCGGCAGATGGCCGTAGCCCGCCGCTTCCCATGCCTTCAGCTGGTCGCGGATCGACTTGTCGGCCAGAACCTCGTCCGCGTGGTAGATGCGCTTGGCGATGGTTTCGATCTTCTGGAAGAGCGGCATCTCGTCGGGATAGAGCGGCGCGAAGCTCGACGCGCCCGATTCCGCCAGTTGCACGACCTTTTTCGCCAGATCCTCGATCCCGGCCGAGCCTTGCGCCCAGTGCTTGCAGAGGATGGCTTCGGCACCCTGTTCGGCAACGAAGTCCTTCACAGCCTGCACTTCGGCATCGGTGTCGCTGTAGAAGTGGTTGATCGCCACGACCACCGGCACGCCAAAGGATTTGACGTTGGCGATGTGGCGGCCAAGGTTCGGGCAGCCCTTCTTGACGGCATCCACATTCTCGGTGCCCAGATCGGCCTTGGCGACGCCGCCGTTCATCTTCATGGCGCGCACGGTCGCCACGATCACGGCGGCGGCGGGCTTCAGGCCAGCCTTGCGGCACTTGATGTCGAAGAACTTTTCAGCGCCGAGGTCAGCACCGAAACCGGCTTCGGTCACGACATATTCGCCCAGTTTCAGCGCCGTGGTGGTGGCGATGACCGAGTTGCAGCCGTGGGCGATGTTGGCAAATGGGCCGCCATGCACGAAGGCCGGGTTGTTTTCCAGCGTCTGCACGAGGTTCGGCTGCATCGCGTCCTTCAGAAGAACGGTCATCGCGCCATCGGCCTTGATGTCACGGCAGTAGATCGGGGTCTTGTCGCGGCGATAGGCCACCACGATGTCACCCAGACGCTTTTGCAGGTCGGTCAGGTCCTTGGACAGGCAGAGGATCGCCATGACTTCCGACGCCACGGTGATGTCAAAGCCGGTCTGGCGCGGGAAGCCGTTCGACACGCCGCCGAGGCTCACCACGATATCACGCAGCGCGCGGTCGTTCATGTCCATCACGCGGCGCCACACGACGCGGCGTTCGTCAATGCCCAGATCGTTGCCCCAGTAGATGTGGTTGTCGATCATCGCCGACAGCAGGTTGTGGGCAGAGGTGATCGCGTGGAAGTCACCGGTGAAGTGGAGGTTCATCTCCTCCATCGGCACGACCTGCGCGTAGCCGCCGCCCGCAGCGCCTCCCTTCATGCCGAAGTTCGGGCCGAGCGAGGCTTCGCGGATGCAGACCACGGCTTTCTTGCCGATGCGGTTCAGGCCGTCGCCCAGACCGACGGTCGTGGTGGTCTTGCCTTCGCCCGCCGGGGTGGGGTTGATGGCGGTCACAAGGATCAGCTTGCCGTCGGGACGGTCGGAAAGCGACTTGATGAAGTCTTGCCCGATCTTGGCCTTGTCATGGCCGTAGGGCAGCAGGTGTTCCGCCGGGATGCCCAGCTTTGCGCCGATCTCCATGATCGGCTTCTTCTTGGCCTCGCGGGCGATTTCGATGTCGGTTTTGAATGCCATGGTCGGTCCCTCCCGGGGAGATTTCCCTCGTGTGCACCGTTGAATACCGACGCGGCGGAACGGAACAAGGCGGGATAGCGACACCTTCACTGCCAAATGCGCCAGTCCGGGTTTCCGATCGGAAACTGCGGAACGTATCTGCGGAATCGTGGCGCCTATGGAATATTCATTCCAAACCTGTCAGCCGCGACGGGCCT
>JBEEOG010000067.1:0-8506 GCA_041191745.1 Pseudomonadota bacterium
AGCCAGCCCTGCAAGAGGGCTGTCCCCATCTTGCCGCATCCCAGAAGAACCAGCCCTTCGCGGGCCACGCGTTCCAGCGCCATCACCATCCCCTGTTTCGTCAGGGGCGGAGGTTAGGCGCGACCGTAGGCCTCGGCAATGGCGACCTTCATCGCCTGCGCGGGCGTCTGGTTGCCCCAGACGGCCATCTGGAAGGCGGGGTAGAAGCGTTCCGCCGCCATCACGGCATGGCCGATCATGCGGTCGATCACCTCGGGGTTGGCGGTCTGCCCGCCCGCCAGCGGCAGGCCCGCGCGCCAGACCATCAGCTTCTGTTCGTCCCAGAAGGTGAAGGCCCCCGTCCAGACCATGTCATTGGCGCGGTTCAGCACCTCGTAGAGCGCGGCCATCCGGTCGGCGGGCGGCTCCATCTCGAAGGTGCAGATCAGGCGCAGCGTTTCATCCTGCGGCGACCAGGCGAGGGTCAGCGAATAGGTGCGCCATTGACCTTCGACCGCCATCGCGATCTGGTCGTCGCCCACGCGGTCGAACTCCCAGTCATGGTGTTCGGCAAGCGTCTCCACGATGTCGATCGGATGCAGATCGTCGGTGGAGAGAAAGTCTTCGGAAAGCGACATAGCCCGGCCTCATCATAAGGCTTCCGGCAGGCCGTGACCCACTAGAAGCTGGGTGTCTGGCAAGGATATGCGTTTGCCTGACGCAACCCTTACTAGATATGGTGTGGCCAAAGCGGAAGGCTGTAAAGCCTTTTCTTGCGAAATCTTCTGTGGACAAGTCCCGCCCCGCGCGGGACAGGGCGGGCGGCGCGACCCATCCGAAAGGATTGCTTTCTTCGCGCCCGAAGATCGGACCTAATCATTGCGCGTGTACGATGGTGTAGAATGGGTCTCAGGCCTTCCCCAAAAGCTCAGGCGGCGTCCGATGTCGGGGCGGCGGATGGCAGCCACGTCTTCCGCGACTTCGAAAGCTCGCGGATCGTGGCGATCCGCCATGCCATCGCGGCCAACCCGCGCCCCTATTCCATCCTTTTCCTTCTGGCGGTGTTCCTGTGGACCATCGGCATGTCGGCAGGCACCGCGCTGCGCGGGGATGACTCGCTTGCCGTGAACCTGACGCCGCATGTGGCGCATTTCACGGTGATCCTCGGGGTGTTCCTCTATCCGTGGCGGCTGTTGCCGCTTGCGCTGGCCGCCTATCTGGCGGTCTTTCTCTACCAGTTCTACCAGCCCTTCACCGGCGGCATGCAATGGGGCGACCTGCCCGGGATGTCGGCAGGCCGGATGGCCGCGCTGTTCGGCATCAACCTCGTCTCGGGTGTGGCGACGGGGATCTTCCTGCGTCTTTCGCTGATGGCGCTGCGCGGGCGGCTGCGGCCCCATATGCTGGACCTCTGCCTGTGCGCGATCGCCTTCTTCTCGATCATCGCCACATCCTTCCTGCAGTTCGGCGCGATGCTGTGGCTGGCGACCACCCTGCCCGAGGCCGCGCGCGCCGCCTGGGGCTTCACCGACGATTACACCATCGCGGCCCTGCGCCGGATCGCCCGAAGCGGAGTCGTGCTGTCGGTCTTCCTGCTGCTGACGGTGGAATATCCCCGCCGCGACCAGATCGGCCGGACGATCCTGCTGGCCTGCCTGTTTCCGCTGCTGGCGCTGGCGCAGAGTTACGGCTTCGTGCTGCACCCGACCATCGACACGGTGCTGCTGGCGATCCTGCTGACCATGCTGGTGCCGGTGCGCGTGGCGGTGGCGGCCTGTACGGCGGGCGTGGCCGCCTATGCCGCGCTGACGGGGAATTTCCTCGATGACCGGCTTCTTGGCGACGCGCACCAGATCGTGCTGGTCCACTATTCCAACATCGGGCTGGTGATCGTGAACCTGATCTTCGCGGTCCGCAGCTATGCCGCGCATGTGCTGGCGGAAAAGGACGCCTCGATCCGCAAGCTCAGCCGCGCGCGGGATTTCGCGGGGGTGGGGCTCTTTGCCGCCAACAGCGACGCGCGGCGCTTCCGGCTGGACGCGGCATCGCAGCGCATCCTCGGGCTGCCGGCCGAGGGGCCGCTGGCCGATTTCGTCGCCGTCTTCGGGACGGGCGGCCCGCTGGTCGAGGCGCTGGCCTCGCAGACGGGGCATTCGACGACGCTGACCCTGCCTGCCCAGCGCGACGGGGAGCGGGTGGTGCTGCGGATCTGGGTCTGGGCCGAGACGACGCCCACCGGCGCGCGGGCGGCCTATGGCCTGATCATCGACATCACCGATGCCGAGGAGCGCGAGGCCCGGCTGCGCGAGGCGCTCGACACGCTGTCGCTGCGCGAGGAGCGCCAGAGGCAGCTCTTCTCGATCATCTCGCACGAATTGCGGACCCCCGCCTCGGTCCTGTCGATGCTGATCGAGGACCTGCCCGAGGATGGCACCACGCCCCGCCTGCGCCAGCTGCGCGAGGCGCGCGACCAGTTGATGAGCGTGCTGGACGACATGCGCCAGACCGTGAACCCCGAAAAGAACCTGCCCATCCGGCGGGTCAGCTATGTCCCTGCCGATCTGGCCGAAGGCATCCGCAACGCGATGGACCTGACGGCACGGCAGAACGACATCCGGATCGACCTGTCGCTGGGCGCGCGGGCGGGCAAGCCGCGCACCGGCGATGTGGTGCGCGTGCGGCAGGCGCTGACGAACCTCGTACGCAACGCCATCCTGCACAGCGGCGGCCGCAGCGTGCGGATCAGCTTCGCCGTGCTGCCGGCGGGAGAGGATGGCATCCCCGTCACCGAATGGCGGGTGCAGGATGACGGCATCGGCCTGCAACCGCACGAGGTGGAACGGGTCTTCGAACCCTTCGTGCGCGGCGGGCCCGATGCCCGCAAGCGGGCCGATGGCAGCGGGCTTGGCCTTTACATCGCCCGCAGCGCGATGGTCATGCTGGGGGGCACGCTGGACCATTACCAGCCCGCAGAGGGGGGAACCGGCTTCGTCATCCGCGTGCCGGAAGCCGAGGCCAAACCCATCGCCCCCACCGAAAGCCCCGCGCGCAATCTGGACATGCCGGACAGGCCGTGGACGGTCGTGCTGGCCGAGGACAACCCCCTTGTCGCCGAAATCACGCGCGCAAGGCTGGAACGCATCCGCGCCACGGTGCGCGTCGCGGGCGACGGGCGGCAGGCGCTGGCGCTGGTGGGCGCCGAGCAGCCCGACATCGTGATCACCGACCTCTTCATGCCCGAACTCGACGGGGACGATCTGGCCCGCCGCCTGCGCTGCGGCGGCTATGACCGCCCGATCGTCGGCCTGACCGCGGCCGTCGTAGGCGAAGAGATGGACCGCTTCCGCATGGCGGGGGTCAATGTGGTGATGAAAAAGCCGCTCGACTTCGAGCGGCTCGTGTCCTTCCTGCGCGACGGCTTTCCCGAACCGGAAGCCGAAAGCGGTCAGGCCCCGTCGGCCTGACCCTTTTTCTTCGCGGGTTTCGCGGCCAGTTCGGCTTCGATCGCGGCAAGGCGGGCGGTCAGCGCCTCATTCTCCTCGCGGGCCTTGACGGCCATGGCGCGGACGGCATCGAACTCCTCGCGCGTGACGAAGTCGCGGTCGGCCATCCAGCGGTCGACCAGCGATTTCATCGCGGTCTCGGCTTCGGTCTTGGCGCCCTGCGCCACGCCCATCGCATTCGTCATCAGTTGCGAGATGTCGTCGAGGAACTTGTTGCGCGTCTGCATGGGCGTCATCCTTTGCGTTGCCCCCTATATGGCCCGCCGATGTGCCATCCACAAGCGCGGCGGGCCGGACGTGGCGTCGCAGGCGGGGGGCCGAAAATTTTTCCGGAGAAAAATTTTCCTGCGCGCGCCTTCGCGGCGGGTTGATCGGCGGTCGGTTGACTTCCCCGCCCCCAGCCCGGAAAACCGCAGCGCACGCCGCGCGAGGGTCCGCATGTCCTATATCCCCTTTCCGAACATCAGCCCCGAGATCTTTTCGGTGGATCTGGGCGGGTTCACGCTGGCGCTGCGCTGGTATGCGCTGGCCTATATCGTGGGGCTTCTGGCCGGCTGGAAGCTGATCGCGCGGATGGTGACCACCCCGCGACTGTGGCAGGGCGCGGCACCCATGACCGCCGAACAGGTGGAACGGCTGCTGACATGGGTGATCGTGGGGGTGATCCTCGGCGGGCGGCTGGGCTTCGTGCTGTTCTACCAGCCGGGCTACTATCTGGCGAACCCGTCGCACATCCTGCGCGTCTGGGAAGGGGGCATGTCCTTTCACGGCGGCTTCCTCGGCGTGGCGGTGGCGGGCGCGATCTTCTGCCGCCGCGAGGGCATCCCGATGCTGTCCCTTGCCGATCTGATGGCCGCCGTCGCGCCCGTCGGCATCTTCCTTGGCCGGATCGCCAATTTCATCAATGCCGAGCTCTGGGGCCGCCCCACCACCCTGCCCTGGGGCGTGGCCTTCCCGGGCGAGGCGGCACAGACCTGCCCCGCAAGCATGACCGCCGTCACCGGCATCTGCGCCCGCCATCCGAGCCAGCTTTACGAAGCGCTGCTCGAAGGGCTGATCCTCTTCGTCGTGATCCTCTACCTGATCTGGCGCAGGGGCTGGCTGCGCGCGCCCGGCGGCGTGGCGGGGGTCTTCTTTGCGGGCTATGGCCTTGGCCGTTTCGTGGTGGAATTCGTCCGCCAGCCCGACGCGCAATTCGTCAGCGACGGCAACCCGCTGGGCCTTGCGCTGCAGATGGGCGGCTACGGGCTGACCATGGGGCAGATCCTGTCGCTGCCGATGATCGCGGCGGGCCTGTGGTTCATCCTGCGGGCAAGGCGCGCGGCATGACCCCGCTGGCCGAGATTCTGGCGCGCCGCATCGCCCAGACCGGCCCGATCACGCTGGCCGACTACATGGCCGAATGCCTGCTGCATCCCGCGCATGGCTACTACACCCGCCGCGACCCGCTGGGCGCGGCAGGCGATTTCACCACCGCACCCGAGATCAGCCAGATGTTCGGAGAGCTTCTGGGCCTCTGCCTTGCCCAGTTCTGGCTGGACATGGGCAGGCCCGCGGGCGTGACGCTGGCCGAGCTTGGCCCCGGGCGCGGCACGCTGATGGCCGATATCCTGCGCGCGACGCGGGGCGTTGCGGGGTTCCATGCGGCGGTGTCGGTGCATCTTGTCGAAGCCTCGCCCCGCCTGCGGGCGGAACAGGCGGCGCGGCTGCAGGCATGCGCGCCGGTCTGGCACGACACGGCCGACAGCCTGCCCGACGCGCCCCTGCTCTTGGTTGCCAACGAATTCTTCGACGCGCTGCCGATCCGGCAGTTCCGCAAGGACAGGGGCGGCTGGCGCGAACATGTGGTGGGCCTGACCGACGGGCGGCTTGCCTTCGGCCTGACCGATGCCGCCCCGCGCCCCGACCTCGACGCGCTTTACCCGTCGGAACCGGCGGGCACGGTGGTCGAGACCTGCCCCGCCGCGCTGGCCCCCCTCGCCGCGCTGTCGGGCCGGATCGGGCGGCATGGCGGACTGGCGCTGGTCGTCGATTACGGCGGCTGGGTCAGCCGTGGCGATACGTTTCAGGCGCTCAAGGCCCATGCCTTTGCCGATCCCTTCGCCGAACCGGGCGCGGCGGACCTGACGGCGCATGTCGATTTCGCCGCGCTCGTCCGCGCGACGCCGCTGGCCCATGCCTATGCGACGCAGGGAGAGGTGCTGAAGGCGCTGGGCATCGATGCCCGCGCGGCGCGGCTGGCGGCGGGACTATCGGGGGCGGCGCTGGAATCGCACCTTGCCGCGCATCGCCGCTTGACCGACCCCGCCGAAATGGGTTCGTTGTTCAAGGCACTCGCGCTGTTTCGCGCCGATGGCCCCCGCCCTGCCGGTTTCCCCGCTGACCAGTCCCAGAATGCTTGAAATCCTGCGCTCCGATGCCCTGCCTGTCCGCCACGGGTTCTTCACCCGCAAGGGGGGCGCGTCTTCGGGCATCTTCGCGGGGCTGAATTGCGGGCCGGGATCGTCGGACCTGTCCGAGGTGGTGGCGATCAACCGCGCCCGCGTGGCCGAGGCGATGGGCGTGGCCCCCGACCGGCTGCTGACCGTGCATCAGGTCCATTCCGCCGATGTGGTGACGGTGACGGGTGCGGCGGCGGGGGGCGCGGCTGGGGGCGAACGTCCGCGCGCCGATGCGATGGTGACGGCCACGCCCGGGATCGCGCTGGGCATCCTGACGGCGGATTGCCAGCCCGTCCTCTTCGCCGATGCCGCGGCGGGCGTGATCGGGGCCGCCCATGCGGGCTGGCGCGGCACCTTCGACGGCGTGCTCGAGGCGACGGTGCATGCGATGGAGGCGCTGGGCGCGTCGCGGGGCGCGATCCGCGCCGTGATCGGCCCCACCATCAGCCAGACCGCCTATGAGGTCGGGCCGGAATTCTTCGAAACCTTCACCGACGAGGACCGCGACAACGCGCGCTTCTTCATCGCGGGGCAGGAGGGGCGCTATCTCTTCGACCTGCCCGCCTTCGGCCTGTCGCGCCTGCGCGCGGCGGGGGTGGGCCATGCGGAATGGACGCGCCACTGCACCTACCGCGACCCCGAGCGATTCTTCAGCTACCGCCGCACCACCCACGCGAAAGAGGCCGATTACGGCCGCCTGATTTCGGTGATCCGCCTCTGATTGGGGCGAAAATCCGGCACGGTCGGGACCGCCACGCGGCGCGAGGGGCGAAACAATCGCGCCCACTCGCCCCGATTGTCGTCAAAGCGCCAACAATTCGGGCTTGTGGCACCGGCAATCACGCCGCCGGAACCCTGCCACAATTCGGCCAAGGATCGCGCCTTCTGCCCGAAAATTGCCCCAAGCCACGCCAAAAGCCCGCCGCATTGGGGGGCGAAATTGGCTTCAACGGGCAAGGACGCCCAGAGACCCGAGACCAAGTGAGGACGGACCGATGAAGAAAGAGCGCCGCTGGCTGAAATCCGTGATCGCCGCCAGCCTCGAGCCGCAGGTCGCGCTGCCGTGGCAGCGTGGCAACCGTCGCCGTCCCGCCGCGATGAAGCCCGTCGCAGCACCGCAGCCCAAGGCGGCGATGGCCGCGCGCTGATCGCGGGCAGACCGACAGGAACAGGGGCCGGACGGATGTCCGGCCCTTTTCCTTTTCCGCAGCCGAATCAGGGCGATGGGCAATTGTGGCGGGACTTGCCCGCAGGGCGGCGACAATGGCGGAACGTCCCGCCCTTTATGCCCCGCCGCCGCAACAGTTTCCGCCCGATTTTGACAGCGCGGCACAAGCTTGCCATGTTTCGGGCATGGTCGTTCCGCAACGACAGCCCGCCGTCAAGGTCACGGACGGGCAGAGGGGGCGGAACATGTTGCTCGGACAGGCGGCCCCCGGTGTGACCCTCTGCACACCAGACACAGGGGCCGCTTTTCCTCTTTTCCGGGCCGTCCTCAGGCGCTGCGGGCCAGCCGCGCTTCCAGCACGTCGAAGGGCACGCCCGGTTCGTCCTTGGCGCAGCGGATGACAAGGCTGGTCTTCACGGTCGAGACATTCTCGGCCTTCAGAAGCTCGCCCGTCAGGAAACCCTGGAAGGTCGATAGATCGGGGGCCACGCATTTCAGGATGAAGTCGATCTCGCCGTTCAGCATGTGGCATTCGCGCACGAGCGGCCAGTTGCGGCAGCGCTCCTCGAAGGTGGCAAGGTCGGCTTCGGCTTGGCTTTGCAGGCGCACCATGGCGAAGACCTGCACCTCGAAGCCCAGTTCGCGGGCGTCGATCTCGGCGTGGTAGCCGGTGATGAAACCCTCTTCCTCCAGCGTGCGGACGCGGCGCAGGCAGGGCGGCGCGCTGATGCCCACGCGCTTGGCCAGTTCGACATTCGTCATGCGCCCATCCGCCTGCAATTCGGCAAGGATGTGGCGGTCGATCGGGTCAAGCTTCGATCCGGCCATGATGTGCTGTCCTTCCTCCGGCTGCGGGACCATGCCGGACTTTTCCCGCCTATGTAGGCCCGCCCCGCGCGCCGCGCAATATTATTTCACGGCATAGACCGTGGACATGCCGCAGATTTCAACTGGCGCTGCCCCCGCGCAATGCAGGCAGGGCGGGGTTTTCCTTCGCCCCGCTTTGCCTATATGCCTGTGCGCCGGACAGGAACGGACAGGAATCGGCCATGGGCGCGCATCGGCATACAAAGGTTCTCATCATCGGGTCGGGCCCTGCGGGCTATACCGCGGCGGTCTATTCCGCCCGCGCCATGCTGGAGCCCATCCTGATCCAGGGCCTGCAACCGGGCGGTCAGCTGACCATCACGACCGAGGTCGAGAACTGGCCCGGCGACAGCCATGTGCAGGGCCCCGACCTGATGGTGCGGATGGAGGAACACGCCCGCGCCATGGGGGCCGAGATCATCAGCGACTACATCACGAACCTAGACCTGTCCAAGCGCCCCTTCACGGCACAGGCCGACAGCGGCACGACCTATACCGCCGATGCCGTCATCCTTGCCACGGGCGCGCAGGCGAAATGGCTGGGCCTG
>JBEEOG010000068.1:0-19462 GCA_041191745.1 Pseudomonadota bacterium
ACCTGCTCGGCCTCGCTCATCCCCGCGACCTTGACGATGGCGCCGTCGGGGGCGAGGTTGCCGCGCAGGCCCACGACCCCGCCCGTCTTCGACAGCGGCGCGGCCGAGGGGTAGATCACGCGGCCATCCGCCTCGCCGCGGATCTCGTCGAGTTCCTCGCCCAGCGTGCGGGCCGATGCGGTCATGCAGTCGAGGTGCAGAAGACCCAGCTTCTGCAACTCTTTCATCACCACCGGCACGCCGCCCACCTCGTGCAGGTCCTTGGCCACGTATTTGCCGCCGGGCCGCAGGTCCACGAAATAGGGGGTGTCGCGCATGATGTCGGCCACGTCGAACAGGTCGAAGTCGATCCCCGCCTCGTGCGCGATGGCGGGCAGGTGCAGCGCGGCATTCGTGCTGCCGCCGGTGCAGGCCACCACGCGGGCCGCGTTTTCCAGCGACTTGCGGGTGACGACGTCACGCGCGCGGATGTTCTTTTCGATCAGGCGCATCACCGCCTCGCCCGACTGTTCGCAGAACCGGTCGCGGCTTTCGTAAGGCGCGGGCGCGCCCGAGGAGTTCAGCAGCGCAAGACCGATCGCCTCGGACACGCAGGCCATGGTGTTGGCGGTGTACTGCGCCCCGCAGGCCCCCGCGCCCGGGCAGGCCACGCGTTCGATGATCGCCAGTTCCGCATCCGACAGGTTGCCCGCCTGATGCTTGCCCACGGCTTCGAACACGTCCTGCACGGTGATGTCCTGCCCGTTCAGGTTGCCCGGCAGGATCGATCCGCCATAGATGAAGACCGAAGGCACGTTCAGCCGCACCATGGCCATCATCATGCCGGGCAGCGACTTGTCGCAGCCCGCCAGACCGACAAGCGCGTCGTAGCAATGCCCGCGCATCGTCAGTTCCACCGTATCCGCGATGGCATCGCGGCTGGCGAGCGAGGAGCGCATCCCCTCATGCCCCATGGCGATGCCGTCGGTCACGGTGATCGTGGTGAATTCGCGCGGCGTGCCGCCCTGCGCCTTGACGCCCACCTTGACCGCCTGTGCCTGACGGGCCAGCGCGATGTTGCAGGGCGCGGCCTCGTTCCAGCAGGTGGCGACGCCGACCCAGGGCTGGTGGATTTCCTCGTCCGTCAGGCCCATGGCGTAGAAATAGCTGCGCTGCGGGGCGCGGGCGGGGCCTTCGGTCACGTGGCGGCTCGGCAGGCGCGATTTGTCGAAACGGGTCATGTCGTCCCTCTCCCTGTTTGTTCGTTGCCGGATCAGGTGGTGTCGCTGTCCGCTCTCGGCAAGGCGGGCGGGTGTCGAAAACAGACGGGAAAGGCAGGTGCGAAAGGATAGTGTCACGCAAAACCGCACAGGACCCCGCCATGCCCATCCGCCCCGTCACCGACGCCGACCGTCCCGCATGGGACGGCCTCTTTGCCGCCTATGCCGCGTTCTACCGCGTCACCCTGCCCGACGGCGCGGCGGATCGGGTCTGGGGCTGGATCCACGACCCCGCCAATCCCTTCTGGTGCGATCTGGCGACCGATGAGGCGGGGCGCGTGCTGGGCTTCGTGCAGTACCAGCTCATGCACCGGTCGCTCGGCGGGTCGATGGTGTGCTACCTGTCGGACCTCTTCACCCTGCCCGAGGCACGGGGGCAGGGCACGGGCCGCGCGCTCATCGACCATGTCCGCGCCTTTGCAAGGGACCGCGGCCTGCCCTCTGTCCGCTGGCTGACGCAAGAGGGGAACACGACCGCGCGGGCGCTTTACGACAGCTATGCCCCGCGGACGGAGTTCATCCTCTACTCCGTCCCCGCCGGCTGAACGGCCCGCGGGGTTTGCATTTCCGCGCCACGGGGCTTATCTGTCCCTCACTTTACGCGACCGAAAGGCCACGCCCGCGATGAACTGGATCTCGAACTACGTCCGCCCGAAGATCAACTCCCTCTTCTCGCGGCGGGAAGTGCCCGAGAACCTGTGGACCAAATGCCCCGAATGCGGGACGATGCTCTTCCACCGTGAGCTTTCGGCCAATCTGAACGTCTGCACCTCGTGCGACCACCACATGGCGATCAGCCCGCGCGAGCGCTTCAAGGCGCTGTTCGACGGCGGCATCTTCACCGAGGTGAAGGTGCCCGACGCGCTGGTCGATCCGCTGCATTTCCGTGACCAGAAGAAATACCCCGACCGTCTGAAGGCCGCGCAAAAGGCCACGGGCGAGAAAGAGGCGATGCTGGTGGCCGAGGGCGAGGTCGCCCGCACCCCCATCGTCGCCGTGGCGCAGGACTTCTCGTTCATGGCGGGGTCGATGGGGATGTATGTGGGCAACGCCATCATCGCCGCCGCCCAGCGCGCGGTCGCGGTGAAGCGCCCGCTCGTGCTGTTTTCCGCCGCGGGGGGCGCGCGGATGCAGGAAGGCATCCTGTCCCTGATGCAGATGCCCCGCACCACCGTCGCCGTGCAGATGCTGCGCGAGGCGGGGCTGCCCTATATCGTCGTGCTGACCCATCCGACCACGGGCGGCGTCACCGCCTCCTACGCCATGCTGGGCGATGTCCAGATCGCCGAACCGAACGCTCTGATCTGCTTTGCCGGCCCCCGCGTCATCGAACAGACGATCCGCGAGAAGCTGCCCGAAGGATTTCAGCGCGCGGAATACCTGCTGGATCACGGGATGCTCGACCGCGTGACCCATCGCAAGGCCCTGCGCGAGGAACTGGTGACGATCATCCGCATGCTGACGGGCCAGCCCCCCGCCATCAAGGGCGAGCTGACCGCCCCCGACACGACCGCCGAAGCCGGGGCCTGACCGTGACCACCCGCACGTCCGACGCCATCCTCGAACGGATGATGACCCTGCATCCCAAGGTCATCGACCTGACGCTTGACCGCGTGCATCGCCTGCTGGCGGCACTGGGCCATCCCGAACGCACGATCCCGCCCGTGATCCACATCGCGGGCACCAACGGCAAGGGCAGCACGCAGGCCATGATCCGCGCGGGGCTGGAAGCGGGGGGCGATGCCGTCCACGCCTATACCTCGCCGCATCTGGCGCGCTTCCACGAACGCATCCGTCTGGCGGGCGAGCTGATTTCCGAACCCGCGCTGACCGATCTCTTGGACGAATGCGTGCGGGCCAACGGGCCGGACGAGATCACCTTTTTCGAGATCACCACCTGCGCGGCCTTCCTCGCCTTTGCCCGCACGCGCGCCGACTGGACGCTGCTGGAAGTGGGCCTTGGCGGGCGGCTCGACGCGACGAATGTGGTGACGGACCCGCGCCTGACGATCATCACGCCCGTGTCGATGGACCACGAGGCCTTTCTCGGCAACACGATCGGCAAGATCGCGGGCGAAAAGGCCGGCATCATCAAGCGCGGCATCCCCGTCATCGTCGGCCCCCAGCACGAGGACGGTCTGGCCGTGATCGAAGCGCAGGCGGCCAGGCTCGGCGCGCCCGTCCTTGCCTTCGGCCAGCACTGGCATGTCTGGGAAGAACGCGGGCGGCTCCTGTTTCAGGACGAGCGCGGGCTGCTCGACCTGCCGCTGCCGAACCTGCCCGGTCCCCACCAGATCCAGAACGCGGGCGCGGCCATCGCCGCGCTGCGCTTCCTGAACCGCGACGAGGCCGCCTGCGAGGCCGCCGTCACCCGCGCCTTCTGGCCCGCACGGATGCAGCGCCTGCGCCACGGGCCGCTGGTGGACATGGCGCCCACGGTCGAACTCTGGCTGGACGGCGGGCACAATCCGGCAGGGGGCGAGGCGGTCGCCGCAACGCTCGCCCGCATGCCCAGGCGCGAGACGCATCTGATCTGCGGCATGCTGAACACCAAGGACGTGTCGGGCTACATGGCCCCGCTCGCCCCGCAGGTGACGCGGCTTCACGCCGTGTCGATCCCGGGCGAGAAGAACACCCTTCCGGCCGAAGTGACGCGGGATGCCGCAGCCTCTGTCGGCATGGACGCCGTGGCGGCAGGCTCGGTGGCAGAGGCGCTGGCGGCCATCGCGGCCACGTCACCCGACGCGCGGGTGCTGATCTGCGGCTCGCTCTACCTTGCGGGCGCGATCCTGCGCGAGAACGGCTAGGGCACAGGGCGCGTTCTTCTGCGAAGAACGCGAGGGACGATCTTTCTGCGAAAGATCGGGAAACGACCGATCCTTCGCAGAAGGATCGCCAACCGGATTTTTCGCAGAAAAATCCGGGCTCAGGCCCCGTAGCGCGCCATGAACATCGCCACCGCGCCATCGACCACGCGCCGCATGTCGGTCGCCGTGCAGCAGCCATCCACGCCAAAGATCGCGCGGTCATGCAGGTCGCCCTTGCAGAGCTGCGCGAACTGGTCGGCGGCCAGCGCCAGATCGTCGATCGCCACCTCGCCCCGCGCCACCGCCTTGGCAAGGTAGAGTGACAGCCTCTCGCGGATCAGAAGCGGGCCGGAATGGTAGAATTCATGCCCCAGCTGCGGGAAGCGTTCGCTTTCGGCCACGCAGATGCGGAAGATCTTCTGCCCGAATTCGGACTGGCCGAAGCCTACGATCCGTTCCCCCGCCAGCCGCAGGACATCGGCCACCGGCGCGTCGTCGGAAATCAGCGCCTCGGCCTCGTCCGCCTGACGGCGGCATTCGGCCTTGGCCACTTCGAGGAAAAGGAGCCGCTTGTCGGGAAAGTAGCTGTAAAGCGTGGCCTTGCTGACCCCCGCCACCCGCGCGATGTCATCGACCGAGGCACCCTCGAACCCGTCGCGCAGGAACACCTCCCGCGCGCCGTCCAGCACCTGATCGAATTTCCGGCCCTTGCGGACCTCGGCCACCGCGACGGTCATGGTCACTCCCCTACAGGCGCGACCATAGCCCGTGCGGGCAAAGACGGGCAAGCGGCGGTGTCGGTCGCGGTGTCAGTTGCGCGGGGCGCAGGGTTCGGCCCTGGCGTCGGCCGCGCAGCCCTTGGTGGACAGCGTGGTCGCCGCATCGGGGAAGGTCAGGCTCGGCAGGGCGATGCTGATGCCGCCGGCAAATGCGGGGGCGGCCAGCAGGGCCGAGAGAATCGCGGCAGGCAGAAGGCGGGTCATGAGGGATACTCCGTTTTCAAACTGAACAGTTCAGTTTTACCGCCCGACCCGCGCGAGTCGCAAGGCAAAACTGAACCGGTCGGTTCATTTTTTCGGCTTGCATCCGGTTCTGCACTGCTTACCTTAGAATCATTCCAAACTGGTTGCTGACATGATCCCCGGTCTTTCCACCCGCCGCCGCTTTTCCGATCTGGCGGAACAGGAAATCCTCGCCCTCGCCATCTCCTCCGAAGAGGACGATGCCCGCATCTATCGCAGCTATGGTGAAAGGCTGCGCGCCGACTACCCCGCGACCGCCGCCGTCTTCGACGGCATGGCCGCGGAAGAGGACCAGCACCGCCAGCGCCTGATCGACCTGCACCGCGCCCGCTTCGGCGAGGTGATCCCGCTCATCCGGCGCGAACATGTGGCGGGCCATTACGCCCGCCGCCCCGTCTGGCTGGCCGCGAACCTGTCGCTCGACACCATCCGCGCCGAAGCCGCCGCGATGGAGGCCGAGGCCCAGCGCTTCTACACCCGCGCCGCGCAATCGACGCAGGATGCCGCCACGCGCAAGCTTCTGGGCGATCTCGCCGCCGCCGAGGCGGGCCACGAACGCAAGGCCGAAGCGCTGGAGCGGACGCATCTGACCGAAGACGCCCGCAGCGACGAGGATCTGACCGCGCGTCGCCAGTTCATCCTGACATGGGTCCAGCCGGGCCTTGCAGGGCTGATGGACGGCTCGGTCTCCACCCTCGCGCCGATCTTCGCCACGGCCTTCGCCACGCAGGATACGTGGACGACCTTCCTTGTCGGCACCGCCGCCTCCATCGGGGCGGGCATCTCCATGGGCTTCACCGAAGCCGCGCATGACGACGGGGTGCTGTCGGGGCGCGGCAGCCCGTGGAAGCGCGGCCTTGCCTCCGGCGTGATGACGACCTTGGGCGGCATGGGCCACGCCCTGCCCTACCTGATCCCCGATTTCTGGACCGCGACGACCATCGCCATCCTCGTCGTCTTCGTCGAGCTTTGGGCCATCGCCTGGATCCAGAACCGCTACATGGAGACGCCCTTCCTGCGCGCGGTCTTGCAGGTCGTCGTCGGCGGTGCTCTGGTCTTTGCCGCAGGGGCGCTGATCGGAGGGGGCTGAGGCATGTATCGCAAGGGCGAGGTGAGATACGAACCCCTTCCCCTGCCCGACCGCGTGCAGAAACCCGACGATCAGGCGCTGGCCGATGCGGGGGCCTTCCTCGACTACATGCGCAAACGCCATTCCGTGCGCCAGTTCGACCCACGCCCCGTCCCGCGCGCGGTGATCGAGGCCTGCATCGCAACGGCGGCCACCGCGCCCTCGGGGGCGAACCACCAGCCGTGGCATTTCGTGGCCGTGGGCGATCCGGCGCTGAAGGCCCGCATCCGCGACGGGGCCGAGGAGGAGGAACGCCAGTTCTATTCGGGCGGGGCGGGCGACGAATGGCTGGCCGCGCTGGAACCCATCGGCACGGGGGTGGCGAAACCCCACCTGACCGACGCGCCCTGGCTGATCGTGGTCTTTGCCCAGCGCTACGGCACGACCGAGGACGGCACCCGCTACAAGAACTACTACGTCCCCGAAAGCGTGGGCATCGCCACGGGCTTCCTGATCGCGGCGCTGCACCATGCGGGGCTGGTCTGTCTGGAACACACGCCCAACCCGATGAAATTCCTCGGCCCCCTCCTCGGGCGGCCCGACCATGAAAAGCCCGTGATGATCCTGCCCGTGGGCTGGCCCGCCGCCGATGCCACGGTTCCGGCGGTCGCCAAGCGCAAGAAGCCCTTCGACCGCATCGCCAGCATCCTGCCCTGACCTTCTGCGCTCTTCATCTGTTCCCAAATATCCCGGGGGGCTGCGGGGGGCTGGCCCCCCGCCCGCCGACGCCCGCCCGCAGACACCCAATCGCCGACGCCCGCCACGTCGCGCATCGCTTGCCCTTTTCACCCTCGCATGACACATCGGACCCATGCTGCCGATCCTGCTGAAGACGCTTCCCTTCTTCGCCGTGATCGCGACCGGCTTCCTTGCCGGACGCGCCCGCTTCATCACGCCCGAGGCGACGGGGCAGCTGACGAAATTCGTCTTCTACTTCGCGCTGTCGGCCATGCTCTTCGGCTTTTCCGCGAACCTGTCGCTGGCCGAGCTGTTCAGCCTGCCCTTCGTCCTTGCCTATCTGTCGGCCACGACACTGGTCTGGGCGCTGGTGCTGACCGTGGGCCTGATGCGCGGCACGGGGCGCGAGGCGGCGCTCTTCGAGGCGCATTGCGGCGTGATCGGCAATGTGGGCTTTCTGGGCATCCCGATGCTCGCGCTGCTTCTGGGCCCCGGGGCGGTGGGGCCGGTCCTTCTGGTGCTGGCGATCGACCTGATCGTGTTCTCCTCGATCCTGACGCTGCTCGTCACGCTGTTCCGGTCGGGCCGTGTCGGCCCCGATACGCTGCGGCTGCTGGTGATGGGCGTGCTGAAGAACCCGATGATCGTCTCGACCGCGCTGGGCCTGATGTGGGGCGCGACGGGGCGCGATCTCTGGGTGCCGGTGCAGGAATTCATGACTCTGCTCGGGGCCGCGGCCACGCCTTGCGCGCTCTTTGCCATCGGCGCGTCGCTTGCGGGGCGCAGGCCGGACCGTCCGCTGCTCGCGGGCTGGCTCAGTTTCGCCAAGCTCGTGCTGCACCCCGCCGCCGTGGCGGTGGCCGCGCTGGCGGTCTTTGACGTCGAACCCTTCGCCGCAGGGGTGATGATCGCCGCCGCCGCCCTGCCCGTGGCGGGCAATGTCTTCATCCTTGCCCAGCATTACGGGGTCGCCCCGCAGCGGGTCTCGACCGCCATCCTGATCTCGACCGCCTTTTCCGTGCTGACGGTGACGGCGGTCATCGCGCTCTTGGAGATGCCATGAAAACCGTTTCGGAAAACCGTGCCTTCGGCGGCGTGCAGGGGGTCTATACCCATCCGTCGGGGGCCTGCGACTGCGACATGACCTTCGGCCTCTTCCTGCCCGAACAGGCCGAGGACGGGCCGGTGCCGGTGCTGTGGTACCTGTCGGGCCTGACCTGCACGCACGAGAACGCCATGGTCAAGGCCGGCGCGCAGCGCTGGGCGGCCGAGGCGGGCATCGCGCTGGTCTTTCCCGACACCTCGCCCCGCGGGGACGGCGTGGCCAATGACGCGGCCTATGATCTGGGCCAAGGCGCGGGCTTCTATGTCAACGCGACCCAAGACCCATGGGCCCCGCATTTCCGGATGTGGGACTACATCACCGACGAATTGCCCAATGTCCTCTTCTCGGCCTTCCCCTTGGCCGAGGTCGCGCAGGGCATCACCGGCCATTCCATGGGCGGGCACGGCGCGCTGACCATCGCCATGAGCTTTCCGGGACGCTTCCGGTCCGTGTCGGCCTTCGCGCCGATCTGCAACCCCACCGCCAGCGACTGGGGCCGGAAGCAGTTCACCGCCTATCTGGGCAGGGACGAATCCCACTGGGCGGGCCATGACGCCACGCTTCTGATGCGGAAATACGGCTTCGACGGGCCGATGCTGATCGATCAGGGCACCGCGGACCAGTTCATCGACCTCTTGAGGCCCGAGGCGCTGGCCGAGGCGATGGCCGCGCGCCGTCAGGGCGGGGCCTTCCGGATGCAGAAGGGCTATGACCACAGCTACTTCTTCGTCTCGACCTTCATGGAGGAGCATGTGGCCTTCCATGCCGCGGCGCTGAATGTCTGAGATCTTCGTCGATGCCGACGCCTGCCCCGTGAAGGACGAGGCCGAGCGTGTCGCCACCCGCCACGGGCTGAAGATGTGGCTGGTCTCGAACGGCGGCATCCGCCCGTCGCGCAATCCGCTGGTGGAAAGCGTCTTTGTCCCCTCGGGCAGCGACGAGGCCGACAAGTGGATCGCCGACCGCGCGGGCAAGGGCGACGTGGTGGTGACGACCGACATTCCCCTTGCGGCGAAGGTCGTCGAACGCGGCGCGGTGGTGGTCAAGCCCAATGGCGACAAGCTGACGGCGGTCAACATCGGCATGGCGCTGGCCACGCGCGACCTGATGCAGGACCTGCGGTCGGCCGACCCGTTCCGGCAGGGCGGCGGGCGGCCTTTTTCCAAGGCCGACCGCTCGCGCTTCCTCGACGCGATGGAACAGGCGGTCAGGGCGGCGAAATCCGCCACATGACCCCCCTGCCCTGTCGCACGCGGAACAGACGGGGCGCGCGGGCGGATTCAGGGTGCCACCCATGCGCCCCCTGACCCCGCCTGCCGACGCCCGCACGACGCTAAAAGGCATCCTTCTCGCGCTTGGCGGATCGGCCACGCTGTCGGTCAACGACGTGGCGATCAAGTTCCTGTCGGGGGATTACGCGCTGCATCAGGTGATCCTGATCCGCGCCAGCATCGGGATGCTGTTCCTTGTGGGTTTCGTCCTGATGACCCGCGGCACCTTCCGCCAGTTCACCACCCGCAGGCCGGGGGATCACCTGATCCGCGTGGCCTTTGTCATGGTGTCGAATGTCACCTATTTCCTCGGCCTTGCGGCGCTGCCCTTGGCCGATGCCGTGGCCATCGCCTTCATCTCTCCGCTCCTTGTCACCGCGCTGTCGGTGCTGGTGCTTGGGGAAAAGGTCGGCCCGCGCCGCTGGGCGGCGGTGGCGGCGGGGATGCTGGGGGTGATCGTCCTGTTGCGCCCCGGATCGGGGGCGATCCAGCCTGCGGCGGTGCTCGTCCTGATCTCGGCCTTCTGCTATGCGTCCAGCCACATGATGACGCGGCGGATGAAGGATACCGAAAGCGCGGTGACGCTGTCCTTCTTCGTGCAATGCGGGTTTCTGGCGGTATCGACGACGATGGGCCTGACGGTGGGCGACGGGCATCTGGCGGGGTCATCCGACCCCTCGCTCGCCTTCCTGCTGCGCGACTGGGTCTGGCCGCCCGCCCATGACTGGCCCGCCTTCCTTGCCACGGGGCTGGCGGTGGCCATCGGCGGGCTGATGGTGAGCCAGGCCTACCGGATGCTCGAAGCCGCGCTGGTCGCGCCCTTCGAATATGCCTCCATGCCGCTGGCGATCTTCTGGGGGGCGGTGATCTTCGGCACCTTCCCCGACCTGACCGCCGCGGCGGGGATTGCGCTCATCTGCGGGGCGGGGCTCTATACGCTCTGGCGCGAGACGCGCCGCAAGAAGGACCCGACTGGTGACCCCCGAAGCAGTGATCTTTGACATCGGCAATGTGCTGACGCGCTGGCAGCCCGAGGAATTCTACGACCGCGTGATCGGCGAGGACCGCCGCCGCGCGCTCTTTGCCGCCGTGGACCTGCACGGGATGAACGACCGCGTGGACGAAGGCGCGCTCTTCCGCGAGACGATCTATGAACTGGCCGACGCGACGCCGGAATGGGCGCCCGAAATCCGCATGTGGTACGACCGCTGGATCGAGCTTGCCTCGCCCCGCATCGACGGGTCGATCCGCCTGCAACGCGCGCTGCGCGCCAAGGGCGTCCCCGTCTTTGCCCTGACCAACTTCGGGCGCTACAGTTTCGAGGAAGCGCTGCCCAAGATGGATTTCCTGTCGGATTTCGACCGGCTCTATGTCTCGGGCCGGATGGGCGTGATCAAGCCCGATCCGCTCATCTATGAAATGGTCGAGGCGGATTGCGGCATCCGCCCCGACCTGCTGCTGTTCACCGACGACCGCGCCGACAACATCACCGCCGCCGCGCGGCGCGGCTGGCGCACCCACCAGTTCGAAAGCTGGCAGGGCTGGGCAAGGCGGCTGGTCGCCGAAGGATTGCTGAGCGACGCGGAGGCAGGGCTATGACCCCCACATTCATCGGACCCGAGGCCGAGGCGCATCTGACATGGGCAGGCCTGATGCAGGCGATCGAGGCAGGCCACCGCCTGCCGCGGGCCGAAATCAAGGACCTGTTCCTCTACCGCGGCAAGGACGTGCTTCTGAACCGCGCGGCATGGATCGACGGGCTGGCGCAACTGGTGAAGGTGGCGACGGTCTTTCCCGACAACGGGGCCTTGGGGCAGCCCACGATCAACGGCGCGGTGAACCTGTTCGATGACAAGACCGGCATCCTGACCGCCATCGTCGATTTCCATCTGGTCACGAAATGGAAGACGGCGGGGGATTCGCTCCTGTCGGCCAGCCGTCTGGCGCGCAGGGACAGCCGCAGCATCCTGCTCGTCGGGGCGGGCACGGTCGCGCGGTCGATGGTTCAGGGCTATGCGAGCGTCTTTCCCGAAGCGCGCTTCACCGTCTGGAACCGCAGCCCCGCAGGCGCGGCGCGGATGGCTGCCGAAGACGCGCGCATCACGCCCGCCGACGATCTGGAACGCGCGGTGCGCGGGGCCGACATCATCTGCACCGCCACCATGTCGAAGGAACCGCTGATCCGTGGCGCATGGTTGCAGGCGGGCCAGCATCTGGACCTGATCGGCGCCTACAACCCCTCCATGCGCGAGGTGGATGACGACGCCATGGCCCGCGCGCGCCTTTTCGTGGACAGCCGCGCCACCACCATCGGCCATATCGGCGAGATCATGGCGCCCCTTGCATCCGGCGCGATCACCGAAGCGGACATCATCGCCGATTTCTACGACATCGCGGACGGCACCTTCGCGCGGCGGTCCGACGACGAGATCACCATCGCCAAGAACGGCGGCGGCGCGCATCTCGACCTGATGACGGCGGCCTATATCCTGCGCTCGGTCAGTCGGTGAAGCGCGCGGGCGGCGCGACGGATGTGATCCATTCGATCTGGGTGGACACCCGTGTCATGGCCGAGATCGACCCGTAAACCGCGTCGTCGCCCCAGCTGTTGACGCCGGCGATGACCCAGCCTTGCGCGGTTTCGATCCATGTCGATCCGCCCGAGTCGCCCGAGCCCAGGATGCCTTCGTATTCGTCCACCGGCAGGGCATCCCCGTCGAGCGCGTTGGCATCGCCCGCCTCGCTGTCGAAATCGACCAGAAGCTGGTCCAGTCCGCCCTTGCCTTCGATCGCATCGATGACATTGCGGGCGGCGGCGGCGACCTCGTCGGCATAGTATTCGTCCGCCTCGCCCGCCGACCCGATCCCGCGCGATCCGAAGCCCGTGATCGTGGCGACGCGCCCGACCTCGTCCCGCCCGCCATAGAGCAAGGGGGCCTGACCCGCATCCGTCACCGGCCCGTCGAGCCTGACCACGGCAAGGTCGGCCCCGCCGAAATCCTCGCCCGCGTCGGCATAGTCGGGGTGGATGAACAGCTCCAGCCCCTGAAACTCTGCCCCGTCGCGGGTGTAATAGGTCCAGCGCGCGGGGTCCGCGTCACCGTCGAAATTGTGCGCGGCGGTCAGGACATAGCCGAACCCTTCGGCATCGTTGCCGATCCATGTGCCCGACCCGCCATATTGCGTGCCATCCCAAAGCCCGATGATCGCGGCGAATTCGGGCGCCTCGGCCAGCGCGATATGGGCGGCGAACCCCTCGGCCTCGGCCCCTTCGGCACCGCCATTCCCGGCCCATGTGCTGTCCAGCACCACGACCGCCCCCGCAGGCGGGGCAAGAAACAGGGGAAGGCACAGAAAGAAGGCAACGACTCGAACCATCCGAACACCCGCACGCAACTAGGAAGCAGGTGACACCACTGGCAGGGCGGATTGAAGGGGGATGTTCGGGAAATTTGGTCGGAGCGAGAGGATTCGAACCTCCGACCCCCTGCTCCCGAAGCAGGTGCGCTACCAGGCTGCGCTACGCTCCGACCGTGGGGGGTGGACTACAGCCCCCCGCCAGCATTTGCAAGGGGCAAAGCGGCCCCCCTTGCGCGGGTCTGGCCCCTTACTCCGCGCGCCGTTCGTCGATCCCCATGCGGCGCATCATCACGCTGACGCGCGGCATGGCACCCGTTTCGGGGCGGCTCTTGGTTTCCAGCACGGGGCGGTTCTCGGACACGCGCGGCGTGCCTTCGCGCAAGACGATATAGATGCCCGAAGCGATGATGATCGCACTGCCGATGGCGGTGGACAGGTCGATCCGCTCGTCGAAGAGCAGCGCGCCGAAAAGGATCGCCCAGAGCATCTGGGAATACTGCATGGGGGCCACGATCACGGCGGGGGCCATGCGATAGGCCTTGATGATCAGCAGCCCCGCGATGAAGCCGAACAGCGCGATCACCGCCATCAGCCCCAGATGCGCCACGGGCATCGGCACATAGACGAAGGGCAGCGCCGCCCCCATCGCCAGCACGTTGCCCACCATCGGATAAAGCATCAGCACGGCCGAGCGTTCCTGCCCCCCGATCTTGCGGACGATCACCGATGTCAGCGCCCCTGTCAGCGCCGCCGACAGCGCCGCCAGATGGCCAAGGCCCAGCTCCGCCCCGCCCGGACGCAAGACGACCAGCACGCCCACCAGCCCCACCACGACGGCGACGCCGCGCCGCATCCCCACCCTCTCGCCCAGAAGCGGGATCGCCATCAGCGTGATCAAGAGCGGCATGGCGAAAAAGATCGCATAGGCCTGCGCCATCGGCAGCTGCGAAAAGGCGAAGAACCCCGCCACCCCTGTCAGCACGGCCGAGACGGCACGCGCAAGGCTCCACCACGGATGGCGCGGGACAAGGTTTTCGTCCCGCCTGTCGCCCAGCAGCATGACCGTGACGAGCGGAAAGGACAGAAGGCCCGAGAAGAAGATGATCTGCACGGCGGAATAGTCGCTGCCCAGAAACTTCACCACCACGTCATGGGTGGCATAGATGCCGAAAGCGGCAAGCGAAAGGGCGGCGCCCTGCAGGTTCGTTCTGGAAATCGCCATGATGTAAGGGCCCGAGAGGGGATCGCCACGAGACGTTCGTCAGCGCACCCACCTTTTGGGCGAAAGACGCGACGGACGCAAGGCGGCAGCCCCGGTCAGGCTGGCATCGGGGGGCAGGGGCGGCGCGTCCCCGCCCTGCCGGGCCAGCACCACCAGCCCCGCCGCGACGATCAGGCCGATTCCGATCCATGTGACGGTCAGGGGGCGTTCTCCGAAGATCAGGTAGCCAAGGATCGTGGCCCAGATGATCTGCGAATACTGCATCGGCGCGACCGTCGCCGCCGTGGCGCGCCTGTAGGCTTCGATGAAGGCGATGGTCCCCGCCACGCCCGCCAGCGCCTGCAGGCCCGTCACCGCCAGATCGCGCCCCTGCATCGGCACATGGATGAAGGGCATCGCCGCCGCCGCCACGGCCAGTTGCGCGGCCATCGGGTAAAGCGACAGCACCAGATAGGATTCCTCGCGCGTCCTGCGGATCAGGATGGAATTCAGCGCGCCCGTCAGCGCCCCGGCCAGCGCCGCCAGATGCCCCCATTCCAGCGGCATCGTGCCCGGTTGCAGCGCCACGACCACGCCCGCCAGCCCCAGAAGGATCGCCCCGCCCGTCACCGGATCGAGCCGCTCTCCCAGCATCGGGACGGCGAGAGCCGCGATGAAGAGCGGCATGGTGAAAAAGATGGCATAGGCCTGCGCCAGCGGCAGCGCCCCGAAGGCATAGATCACCACCATGCTGTTGACGACCGTCAGGCCCGCACGGATCGCGCTGATGCCCGGATGGCGCGGGCGCAGCGCCTGATGCGGGTTGCTCGCAATCCCGTAGGCAAGGATCAGGGGCAGCGCGAACAGCCCCGAGAAGAACAGGATCTGCAACGGATGCAGCCCCGCGCCCAGCCATTTCAGCGAAATGTCGGAGACCGCATAAAGCCCGAAGGCCAGAATGCCGAGAAGGGTGCCGATCAGCTTCGTGGGCAAGGCCGACGCTCCGCCCCGACGGGGCCAAGGGGTGGGGGCGGGGGCAGGTGATCCACCCCCGCCGGCCGAGTGTTACAGCGACGCGTCGAGCGCCGCAACGATGGCGTCGCCCATCTGGGCGGTGGACACCGGCACGCCGCCTTCGGGACCCATCAGGTCGGCAGTGCGAACGCCGTCGGCCAGCACCTTTTCCACCGCCTTCTCGACCCGCGTCGCCTCGTCCCCCATGTCGAAGCTGTAGCGCAGCGCCATGGCAAAGCTCAGGACGCAGGCGATGGGGTTCGCCTTGCCCTGTCCCGCGATATCGGGGGCCGAGCCGTGGACCGGCTCATACAGCGCCTTGGGCCGGCCATTGGCCATCGGCGCGCCGAGGCTGGCCGAAGGCAGCATGCCGAGGCTGCCCGTCAGCATGGCGGCGGCATCCGACAGAAGGTCGCCGAACAGGTTGTCGGTGACGATCACGTCGAACTGCTTGGGCCAGCGGCACAGTTGCATCGCGCCCGCATCGGCATACATGTGCGACAGCTGGACGTCGGGGTATTCCTTGTCATGCACTTCCTGCACGACCTGACGCCACAGGATGCCCGATTCCATGACATTGGCCTTCTCCATCGAGCAGACCTTGTTGCCGCGCTTGCGCGCCAGTTCAAAGGCCGACCGCGCGACGCGGGCGATTTCGGATTCGGTATAGCGCTGGGTGTTGATCCCCACGCGCTCGTTGCCTTCGGTGAAGATGCCGCGGGGTTCGCCGAAATAGACGCCGCTGGTCAGTTCGCGCACGATGACGATATCGAGACCCGCGACCACCTCTTTCTTCAGCGACGAGAAATCCGCCAGCGCGTCGAAGCACTGGGCGGGGCGCAGGTTGGAATACAGGTCCATCTCCTTGCGCAGGCGCAGCAGGCCGCGTTCGGGCTTCACGCTGAAGTCGAGGTTGTCGTATTGCGGGCCGCCCACGGCGCCCAGCAGCACCGCGTCCACCTCTTGCGCCTTGGCCATCGTGTCGTCGTGCAGGGGCGTGCCGTGCTTGTCATAGGCACAGCCCCCGACAAGGTCTTCGGACACGTCGAAGCGGATGCCGCGCTTGGCATCGAACCAGCCGATGATCTTTTTCACCTCGGCCATGACTTCGGGGCCGATGCCGTCACCGGCGAGGATGAGGAGGGAAGGGTTGGCCACGGGGCGGCTCCTTGAAACGTTCGGTTTTCGTTGCCGTGGGCCTAGCCCCTTGCCCGCATCCGGTCAAGCGTGCCGCTGGCACAGGATGCGAGGCACGAGACTTGTGCCGCGGCGGCGCGGACCCTAGCTTTGATCGGGGGCGCACAGGCCGTGCGGGGGGTAGGGGCTGCTTTGCACAGCGAACCGGTCGTCAGGTTCAAGCTCGTCAGTCTGGACGAGGTGCATTTCCGGCCGGGCGAGGTGATGCGCCTCGGCCGCCATCCCCTGATGGTGGCCTTCTACCTTGTCCTGACGCTGTTCCTCGTGGCGATGAACGCCAACAGCACCGTGCGCGACCTGTCGCCGGAATGGCGCGTGCCGGTCTATCTGTTCGGCACGGCGCTGGGAACGGGCTTCGTGATCGGCTGCCTGAGACTGGCCGAATGGCGGGCCGGACGCATCGGGCGCATGGTGACGGTGCATGGCACGCCCGTCCTGTTCGGGGCGGCGCTCTTTGCCCTGTTCGGGGGCGAGGCGCTGACCATGGCCACGACCGCATCGCCGCCGATGGGGTTCGTGCAGGGGCTGCTGCTCGTGCTGTTCTACTGGCTCATGGCGGAACTCGGCATGGCCTTTGTCGTGGGCTATCTGGTGCCGCGCGCGCTTGACGGCATCCGCGGGGTGCGACCCGCGCCGCGCAGGCCGGGGCCGTTGCGCCGCCGCGCCGCGCCTGCCGTGGCCCTTCGCGCCGCCACGGGGGTGGCGCCGCCCGCGCCCCCGCCGCCTCCTGCCGCGCCGGTCGCAGGCGGCACTGTCACCCCCCTGCCCCTGCGCGGGATCGCGGCCATCCATGCGGGCAACCGGCGCTATCTGGTCGCCGATATCCAGCGGATCGAGGCCGAGGGGAATTATGTCCGCATCGTCACGCCGCGCAGCCGCGACCTGCATCCCGGCCCCTTTTCGCGGATCGTGGCGCAGATGCCCCCAGCGGCGGGGCAGGTCATCAGCCGCTCTTGCTGGATTGCGGCGGACGCCGTGGTGTCACACCGCCGCATCGGCCGCGACCTGCTGGTCAGGCTGGCCGACGGCACGGAGTTGCGCGTCGCCAGCACCCGCCGCGCGGCGGTCATGGACTGGCTGCAGGCGATCGGGGCGCGTCAGGCCCCGACAGGGTGAAAAGATCGACCCAGACCGGCCGGTGGCGCGATGCCGTGGCAAGCGTCGCGGCCAGCGGATTGCCCGCATCGGGCCAGAGGACACCCGCCCCCCCCACCCGCAGATCGGCCGAGGGCAGCACATAGGACGCCCGCAGCCCCCCGAAATCGTAAAGGACGGTATCGGTCGCGGGGTCCCCGCCCTGCCCCGCATCGCTGCGCGCGGCCATCCCGCGCGGGGCCGGATCGGACAGCGCGGGATGGGAGAGCAGCGCGCGCAGGGCTGCGGGCCGGCCATTGCTGTCCACGGGGTCAAGCTGCGCCTCGCCGATCAGGACGAAGGGCGCGGCGGGGGGTGGCAGGCGAAGCTCCCCGTCGATCAGGTGCTGCCAGAAGGCGGCCTCGTCATGGTTGCGCCTGCCGTTGCGATCCCCAGGCCCGTCGAAGACGGGGGGCGTCGCCGCCCAGACCAGCAGCGTCAGCACCCGCCCCTCGGCCAGCCGGAGCGGCACCTGCCAGTGGCCGGTGGTGGACAGCCGCTGCACCGCCCGCAGCTCCGGCGGATCGGGGCTGAGCGTGCGGGGCAGGTCGGCCCAGAGAAAGGCCGAATGGTCCACCGCCCCCGCCGCATCGACAGGCAGGCGCGACAGGACCGCCATGCCCCCCGCCCCCGCGAAGCGCCCCCAGCCCTGCGCGTCGCGCGCCCCCCGCGACCGCCCGTCACCATCCACGTCGAAGCCCGTGGCAACGCCCGTGTTCGGGGGCAGCGCGAAGCGGTGGGGATAGGGATGGCCCGCCGCAGCAAGCCTGTCCTGCAGCGCGGCAAGGGCGGCATGGCCGTGGTCGTAATCCACCCCCGTCAGCACAAGCACATCGGCGTCGAGCGCGCCGATCACCGCGACCGCCGCCGCCACCTGCGCGTCTTGGCCGCCCGCCAGATCGCGCAGCAGAAGCCCCGGCCCGTCGCGTTCGAAGCCCGCATTCCATGTGGCGATCCGCAGCCCTTCGGCCCCGGCGGGAAGGCCCGCGCAAAGAAGTGCGGCCAGCGCGGCGATCAGGCCGCGGCGAGCGCGCCCGCGCCGTCGGCCATCGCCTCGCGCCGTTTGGCACGGATCATCTCGGCCACGCGGGCCATCGCCATGCCGCGCATGAACAGGCTTGCCGGAAGGAAGGACCATGCCGTGATCGTCCAGACGAGCGTTTGCGGCGCGGTCAGGGCGATCGGTTCGAACCCGTCCATCCCGTAATGCACCACGATGGGCGTCAAGAATGGCAGCAGGAATCCTAACGCAATGTTAATGCGCGCGTCGCGGTCCAGCCGCTCGGTGATCTCGGCCCCTGCGGTGGGGTCGAAGGTGGGCAGGTTGATCCAGACGTTGAAGGGCTGCCCCGCACGCGGCCACTGGCCCGAGCGCATCCGCAGGAAGAACCAGACCAGCGCCACCAGCGATATCAGATAGGCCATCCCCGCCGAGGTGCGGACCGCCGCGATCTGCGGCGCGGTCGCCCCGTCGCCCAGCATCATCACGGTCAGTTGCACGGGGCTATAGGCGAAATCCATCGCCGTGCCGACCAGATGGCCCAGCGCCGTCAGGAAGTCGGTCAGGGTCGAGGGCGCGACATGGCCGCGTTCGATCATCGACAGGCAAAAGACCGTCAGCGCCAGCAGCACGAAGCGCGAGCGGTTGAAGGGCGGCGCGTCGCGGAATTCGACAAGGCCGGGGTAATCGGCATTGTATTCGACAAAGGTCAGCGCCCCCACGAACAGGGCGATCAGCGCGACCATCTGTTTGGTATCGGTCGACACGCCCGGCAACAGCGCCGACGGCATGGCGACAAGCGCCACCATCAGGGTTGCACGAAATACTGCCCCGCTCAACCGCGTGACCACTGACTTCCCACCTTCCGACCGGGCGGACCCTGTTGACATCGGGCCCTTGGATCCGGTCAATTTCCGCCCGCTTTGGGGGATTGCCTCAATCTTGCCCAAATTGTGCCTACTTTCTGCCAACTCGCAACCACTCTACCCACGGAAGCAGGGCAATGCGGCACTTTCGCGGAGAAGGTGTCGCGCGATTGCATCAAGATTCTGGAAAGAAGATGGCCGAGCCCCCTGACGACACAACATGTTGTGGGCGGGGCGCTTCGCGGCACCAGGGGGAAACGGGCAAGCCCGGGGCGAGCCGCCCGCGGGGACCGCCACGCCACCCGGGGGGCGGCGTGGCGCCAAGGCATCAGGCCCAGGGGCGCAGCGTGGCGTTCTTGGCCTCGAAGGCGTCGATGGAGGCGGCCTTTTCCAGCGTCAGGCCGATGTCATCCAGCCCG
>JBEEOG010000069.1:0-2779 GCA_041191745.1 Pseudomonadota bacterium
CTTGCCCGTCAGCGACAGGCCCAGCACGCCGGGGAACGCCTCGGGGAACAGCGTCACGATCCGCGCCTCCCACGCGCCCTTCACGCGGCGCGGCTCCTCCATCAGGTCGCGCGGCTGAAGCGTCACCTGAACCTTCAGGCGACCGTGGGACTTGCCCGCCACCGCCTTTTCGGCGGGCGGCTCGGATGGCAGGTCGGCGGGCGTGTCGGGGCTATCGCTCATGCCAGCCGATTAGGAGTTTTCCGCGCCCCCGGCAAGCGCCCTGTCCCCCTGCGTCAGACGCAGCTGCTTTTCCCGCATCGCCCGCACCATCTGCGCGACGGGCTTTCCCTCGAACCCTTTTTCCACCTGCCGCAGCAGCGCGTTCGACGGCCCGTCCGACATCGCATCCGGCACGACATCCAGCAGCGTGCCGTAGCGGCGCAGGAACTGCTCGGTCAGCAACGTCTCACCCGCGCAGACCTGCAGCGCCAGAACCCCGGCCTCATGCCCGGAAAGCCGCCGCGCCTGATCGGGGTCCGTCGCCAACAGGATCAGCGCCCGCTTCTGCGCCGCATTCATCCGCCCGCCTTTCCAAAGCCGCTTGAATCCCTCCACCAACCGACCGGGGGCAAAGCGCATCGACAGATCTGCCATCACCTCGGCAATTCGCTCCGGCGGCGTGTCCGCAGTGAAGGCGATCACGCTGTCCACCTCCATCTCCTCGCCGCGCCGCCGGCGCTCGGCCAGCCTCGCCTCCGCCGCCGCCGCCTCGGCCCGCCGCCGTTCGGTCTCGGCCGCCGGATCGCGCCGGACCACCCTCGTCGGGCTCCAGACCATCCGCGCAAAGAGCAGTCCCACCAGCGACAGCAGCACGCCGGGCCACGGTCCCAGTTCCGGCAGGGGCGTGACCTTGCCCAGCATCCAGCCCAGCGCCAGACAGGCAACGGCCAGCCCCGCCAGCACCACCACCGTGACCAGCGCCCGCGCAATCACCCCTGCCTCCAGCCAGCGCCCTGCATCCCGCGGCCAATCACCCGGACGCATCAGCACGGACCACAGCAGGAAGACGCCAAGAAACACCGGCCAGGCCGCAGCAGGCGCCATCGCCCAGCCCGCCAGAACGGGGCCGAGGTAGAGCAGGACCGAAGCGGCCATGGCCAGATAGGGTCGGATCATGAAAGGACGCGGACTCCGAAGGTGAACGACGCAGCGCCGCGCCGCAGCCTCAGTCCAGCCCTTCGGGCAGGTCCACGACGATGCGGCCAGCCCCAATGTCAACGGTCGGAACCGCCACAAATGTAAATGGCACCAGCAGCGGCGCCTTCCGGCCCATCCCGGCGATCTCCAGCATGTCGCCCGCGCCATGGTTGTGGACCGCCGTCACGCGGCCCAGTTCGGCCCCGCCGGTATCCTGCGCGACCAGTCCGATCAGGTCCGCATGATAGAATTCGTCATCCGGCAGCGACGGCAGCCGGTCCCGATCCGCGAAAAGCTGCACGCCCTTCAACGCATCGGCCTGTTCCTTGGTCGCCACCCCCGACAGCCGCGCCCCGACACCCCCGGACACCGAGGACCGCGTCAGCTTGACGGTGAAGGACCGCGCCCCGTCTTCCGTCCAGAGCGGGCCGTAATCCGCGATGGCCAGCGGGTCGGTGCAGAAACTCTTCAGGCGCACCTCGCCCTGCACGCCGAAGGATCCGGCGATGGCACCGACGCAGATACGGTCAGGGCGCGACATGGGCGATCATCCACTGGGGAAGGGGACGGGGGGCCACCACGGCGGCCCCCCGCATCCGATCTTACTCTTCGGCCGGAGCGGCGGAACGGGCAGCCTTCTTGGCGGCGCGCTCGGCCATCTGCTTGCCGGGGACGGCCGACTTCGGGTTGTTGCGCGCCTTCTTCGGCAGGACACCCGCCGCTTCCAGCATCCGCGCGATCCGGTCGGTCGGCTGCGCGCCCTGGCCCAGCCAGTGCTTCACGCGGTCGAGGTCCATCTTGATGCGGTTCTCGTCATCCTTGGCCAGCAGCGGGTTATAGGTGCCCAGCTTCTCCAGGAAGCGGCCATCGCGCGGCATGCGCGAGTCGGACGCGACGATGGAATAGTGCGGGCGCTTCTTGGAACCGCCACGGGCAAGCCGGATCTTCATAGCCATGATAGTCTCTCCTTGGGTTTCGCAGGATGCGCGACCCGCGCACCCCTCATGGGTTATTTCTGCAGTTTCTCGTGATGCCTGATGACTTCGCTGATGATGAAGTTCAGGAATTTCTTCGCCAGGTCGGGGTCCAGATCGGCCTCCTTGGCCAACTGGTCCAGCCGCGCCATCTGCCGCGCCTCGCGCGCCGGATCGCTGGGCGGCAGGTCATGGGTGGCCTTCAGCCGCCCCACCGCCTGCGTATGCTTGAAGCGTTCCGCCAGCGTATAGACAAGGATCGCATCCAGCCGGTCGATGGACTGGCGATGCTCCTTCAGGATCTCGGCGGCACGTTGGGCGGCGTCGGTCATGCTGTCCTCAGGCTGTCAGGGGCGGGATGGCGGAACACAAGGCAGGGCGGCTCTCCGATCGACGGCGCATCCGCATCGACCACCGCGCCAAGCCGCAGCGCCAGCGCGCGCGACCGCGCATTGCCCGCCGCCACATAGGACACGGCGGTGGTCCAGCCCAGCGCGCGATAGGCAAAGTCGCGGGCCGCACCGGCCGCCTCGAAGGCAAAGCCCTTGCCCTCGGCAGCCGGGTTCCAGACCGACCAGCCGATTTCTCGTTCGGGCCATGTCTCGGGGAACCACGGCCCCGTCATG
>JBEEOG010000070.1:0-4437 GCA_041191745.1 Pseudomonadota bacterium
GGCGTGGTCGATGCCATCGAACAGGGCGACGAGATCCTCGCCGAGGCGCTGGTCCGGTCGCATGTGGAGGCGCTCAAGCGCCGCATGCCCCAGCCCGAGGCCGCGATCCTTGGCTGCACCCATTACCCGCTGATGGAAAAGGTCTTTCAGGACGCGCTGGGGCAGGGGGTCAAGGTCTATTCACAGGCCGATCTGGTGGCCGAAAGCCTTGCCGACTATCTGGTGCGGCGACCGGAATTCCTGGGGTCGGGGACGGAGTCGAAATTCCTGACCACGGGCGATCCGGCCAAGGTGTCGGACAAGGCGACGCAGTTCCTGCGGCGGCGGATCGCGTTTCAGGCGGCGTGACCGGCGCACATGTCGGTCACGCCGAAGATTTTTAGTACTAAAAATCTTCGGCCCCCACGTCAGGCCCTACTCCCCCGCCGGCACCAGCCGCGTCACCCCCACCGCCGCCGCCCGCGCCAGTTCGGGGTCGAGTGACATCGGCACATATTCGCCGCGCCGCCACAGCTCGCCCAGATCGTCGTAGAACCGGCTCAGGGGATGGCCCGACTGGCCGGTGGAGGTGATGAAGACCGAGGAGTCGGGGTCGGCGAAGTCATAGACCCCCCGATAGCCCGCGCCGTGGACGTTCAGATAGGGCTCCGGCCCCGTGCCCTTGGTGCGGCCGCGCATCAGCGTGTGGTCATCGCCGCTGGTGGACTGGCGCAGGTTGACGAAGTAGCGCAGCACCGGCACCTCGCCCAGCACGGGATGGTCATGCGCGGCCTGATGCGCGTCGCCCCAGCGCCAGCTTTCGGGGTTCGGCCCGTAGGTTTCGGTCAGCGTCAACAGCGCCTCGTCCAGCGCGATGCGCGACAGTTCGGTGCAGGTCTCGACCGGTGCGGACTGGATGATGTCGCACCAGACGCCCGCCCCGCCGATGTTGCGGAACACCCGCTCGATGAAGACCGGATCGGGATGGGTGAATTCGTCGGCCAGCGGGCCAAGCTCGTCGCGGATCAGCCGGTCGTTCAGCGCCCGCACCCAGGCCTGATAGACCAGCGGTTCGGGCAGGTGTTCGTTCATCTCGCCGTTCCACGCGGCCAGCAGTTCCAGCGCGCGCTGGCGCAGGCGTTCGGGGGTGCCGTCGGGCGCGGCCTCGCCCGTGAACCACAGGTCTGCGCCGATCAGCGGCAGCACCGACCGCGCGGCGAAGGACACCGTATCCAGCTGCGCCTCGATGAAGCTTTCGCGGGTATGCACCTCGCGCGTCTTCATCAGCGTGAGCCAGCGCTGGATGCGCTGCGTGTCGCCCCAGTCGAAGGCCACATGGTTGGGGAAGGGGCGGTCCACCATCTTGTTGTTGGTGTTCCCGATCAGCCCCGAGGGCGGGTTCACCACGCGCGGATTGTCGGCATAGGGCAGCATCCCCGTCCAGCGGTTCGCCGCGATCCAGCCCGGCGCGGGCATCCGCCCCTGCGACTGGTGCGCCGGATCGCGCGCGGGCATCTTGCCGATCAGCTGGATGGCGATGCCCGACCGATCGGCCAGCATCAGGTTCTGCGAGGGCGCGACGAAGAGTTCCCCCGCCGCCAGCGCCTCGTCCTTGGTGGCCGCCCGCATCAGCCGCATCGCGGCGGTCATCGAGGTGTCGGCCCCCGACAGCGCCGTCCAGCGGATCGCCGCCACATGCCCCGCCGGCGTGACCGAGCCGAGGTCGTAATGCGATGCGGGCAGGACGGGGCCGTTCTCGCTCCAGCGCAGGGTGATGGTCAGGGGGGCCGCGTCGCGGATGGTGATGATCGAGCGGCGCGTCTCGAAGGGTTTGAAGCCTTCGGGGGTTTCGTATTCCTCGGGGTTGGCGGGGTTCAGCTTCTCGATCACCACGTCGAGATCGTCGAGATAGCTTGACGTCAGCCCCCAGCCCAGCCGCTCTGACCGGCCCAGAAGGACGACCGGCATGCCCGGGATCGTTGCCCCGATCACCCCGCCCGACGACAGCTCCAGCCGCGCGAGGTACCAGATCGCGGGCGCGGTGAAGCCCAGATGCGGATCATTGGCCAGAAGCGAGCCGCCCGCCGCCGAACGGGCGGGGGCCGCGGCCCAGGCATTCGACGCCCCCGCGAAGGGCAGGCGCGGAAAGGGCGAGAGCGGCCCCTCGGCCGCCATGCGGAGGGGCGCCTGCGAGGGTTCTGCCCCCGGCACGATCTGCGCGTAATCGGGCAGGGCCATGACGGGGGCCTGCGGATCGTCGGGCAGGATGTCGGCCACCCGCGCATCGGGCAGCAGGAGCGAGATGCGCGCGCGCAGCACCTCGGATTCGATCCCGCCCGACAGCTGCAGCGCCATCAGCTTGATGATGGCGAGGGAATCGGCAGGCTGCCATGCCGCGATCTCGTTCGAGAACAGGAAGAATTCCGGCGCGCCACGGCCGCGCGCATCGGCATTGACCTGCCCGATCCACGCATTCACCCCGCGGGCATAGGCCTCGAGCGCGGATTTCGTCTGGTCGTCCTGCACCGCCACCGATTGCAGGGCGAGCGTGTAAAGGTCGTAGCGGCGCAAAAGCTCGTCGATCCGCACGGTGCGTTCGCCAAAGACCTCGGACAGGCGGCCCTGCGCGGTGCGGCGCAGCATCGTCATCTGCCAGAGCCGGTCCTGTGCATGGGCAAAGCCCAAGGCAAAGAACACATCCTCGTCCGACTGGCCGAAGATATGGGGGACGTTGTCGTTGTTGCGCACGATCTCGACCGGGCCGCTGATCCCCTCGATCGTGAAGCCTTCGGAATAGTCGGGAAGCGAGCGCGACAGGAACCAGTAGGCGATCACCAGCGCGACGACGCCCAGCATGATCAGCGCGGTCAGAAGCCGCATGAGCCAGCGGAAGAGCGTCAACATGCGGAGGGCCTGTTCTTGACGACGGGTTCGGCTTCGTTTCCTAGTCCATCGACAACCGAAGGGCAATGACGGGGGACTTCACGAATGGCTAAGGTGGCATTTCTCGGGCTGGGCGTGATGGGTTTTCCGATGGCGGGGCATCTGGCCGCCCGCGGCCATCAGGTGACGGTCTACAACCGCACCGCCGCCAAGGCAGAGGCCTGGGTGCAACGGCATGGCGGGCGCGCGGCCCCCACGCCGCGGGCGGCGGCCGAAGGGGCGGAGTTCGTCATGGCCTGCGTCGGCAACGATGACGACCTGCGCGCCGTCTGTCTGGGCGATGCGGGGGCCTTTGCCGGCATGGGCCGGGGCGCGGTCTTCGTCGATCACACCACGGTATCGGCGCAGGTGACGCGGGAGCTGTCCGCCCTCGCGGCGGGGCAGGGGCTGGGCTTCGTCGATGCCCCCGTCTCGGGCGGGCAGGCGGGGGCCGAGAACGGGGCGCTGTCGGTCATGTGCGGCGGCGCGCAGGCCGACTATGACCGCGCCGAGCCGATCATTGCCGCCTATGCCCGCATCTGCCGCCGTCTGGGCGACAGCGGGGCGGGGCAGCTGGCCAAGATGATGAACCAGATCGCCATCGCGGGTCTGGTGCAGGGTCTGGCCGAGGCGCTGGCCTTCGGCCAGAAGGCCGGTCTCGACGGCGCGGCGGTGGTCGAGGTCATCAGCCAGGGCGCGGCAGGGTCGTGGCAGATGGCCAACCGCCACAAGACGATGCTGGAGGGGCGGTTCGACTTCGGCTTCGCGGTGGACTGGATGCGGAAGGATCTGGGCATCTGCCTTGCCACCGCGGACGAGATCGGCGCAAGCCTGCCCGTCACCGCGCTGGTGGACCAGTTCTACAAGGACGTCCAGCGCATGGGCGGGGGTCGCAACGACACCTCCAGCCTGATCCGGCGTCTGGGTTAGGTCCGCCCCGCCCCGGCCATGCGCCGGGACCCCGCTCTGAGGGGCAGGACGGCTGGCGGCAGAGGTCCCGGGTCAGGCCCGGGACGGGGTTTTATCCTGTAATGCACACCCCGCCCCGGCCTTGAGCCGGGGCCTCCCTCTGTGCGGCGGGACGGCTGGTGGCCGAGGTCCCGGGTCAGGCCCGGGACGGGGTCCCGTGCCTCAGGGGATGATGCGCGTGTATTTCACGCCGGCGAGGCTTGCCCCCGCGATCAGGCCCTGCTGGCCGAAGACCAGCGCGACGACGGGGTCGATCTCGGTCGTTTCCTTGCCGAGCGAGCCACCCTCTTCGGGGCTGGCATATTTCAGCTCGGCCCCTGCCGCCCAGCCCGGGCCCTGACGGAAGCGCGCCAGCGCCTCTTCGGTCATGAAGAACAGCGCATGCGCGTATTGCTGCGCGCCGATCTGCAGGCCGAAGCTTGCCTTGGCGGCGGCGTAGTAATCCACCGTCACGTCGCGGATCCGCAGCGCGCCGCGCCCGTAGGCCCCGCCGAAGCCGATCCCCGCTTCGGTCACCAGCGGCATGTAGAGCACGCCCGAAGCGCGCGCGGCGAGGTCGCGCGTGCC
>JBEEOG010000071.1:0-3775 GCA_041191745.1 Pseudomonadota bacterium
CCACCTCCACCCAATCCGTGTTCAGCTTGTAGACGGCCTTGCCTTCGAGGACATAGAGCCCGTGTTCCATCACATGCGTCTCCTCGAAGGGGATGACGCCGCCGGGCTGGAAGGTGACGATATTCACATGCATGTCGTGGCGCAGGTCGGTCGGTTCGACAAAGCGTGTCGTGGCCCAGACGCCATTGGTATCGGGCATCGCGATGGGCGAGAGGGTCTTTTCATTGGTCACGAAGGCCTCGGGCCGGGCGACGCCGGGCGCGGGTTCGTAGATCTTGCGCACCCAGTGGAAGCGGGCGGGTTCGCGGCCTTCGGCGAGGAAGGTCCATTTCGCACCGGCGGGGATATAGGCGTATCCGCCGGCCTCCAGATCATGGCCCACGCCGTCGATGGTCAGTGTCGCCTCGCCATGGGTGACGAAAAGGACGTGTTCCGCCCCGGTTTCCGCATCCGGCGCGTCAGAGCCGCCGCCGGGCTGCACCTCCATGACGTATTGCGAGAAGGTTTCGGAAAATCCGCTCATCGGACGCGCGATCAGCCAGAGCCGGGTTTTGTCCCAGCCGGGCAGGTAGCTGGTGACGATGTCGGAGAACACGCCCTTGGGCAGGAAGGCGTAGCTGTTGGTGAAAACGGCGCGGCCCGTCATCAGTTGTGTCTGGGGCGGCAGGCCACCGCGGGGGGCGTAATAATCGGTCACGGCAGGATGTCCTTCAGGCGAAGTTCGGCGATCCGTTCCACCTGCGCGCAGGCGGTGGCGAATTCGGTCGCGCTGTCATTGGCGATGCGGGTCTGGAAGGCGCGCAGGATCGAGTCCTTGGTGTTGTCACGCACGGCGATGATGAAGGGGAAGCCGTGCTTGGCGGTGTAGTCGGTGTTCAGACGCTCGAACGTCGCGCGTTCCTGATCGGTCAAGGCGTCCAGCGCGGCGCTGGCCTGTTCCTGCGTCGACTCCGCCGTCAGCCGTTTGGCCTGCGCCAGCTTTCCGGCAAGGTCGGGGTGGGTGCGCAACACGCCAAGGCGTTCCTCTGGTGACGCGCTGCGAAACATGCGGGCCAGCGCGTTGTGCAGGCCCGTGGCGCAATCATGGGCGGGGCCGAGTTCCAGATCGAAAGCACGCTCCGCGATCCATGGCGAATGTTCGAAGATCGACCCGAAGCGTTCCACAAAGCGCGCGCGCGTCATCTGGCTGGGGCGTTCGATCCGCTTGTGGGGATGCGCTTTTGCCCAATGGTCGGCAATGTCGATGCGGCGCGGGAACCAGACGCCCTCATGGGCCGCCGCGTAGTCGAGGAACTTCTTCAGCCCCGCGAATTTGCCCGGCCGCCCGATCAGGCGGTTGTGCAGGCCGATGGAGAACATCTTGGCCCGGCCTTCGACCCCTTCGGCATAGAGGGTGTCGAAGCTGTCCTTCAGGTAGGTGAAGAACTGCTCGCCCGTGATATAGCCCGGCGCGGTGGCGAAGCGCATGTCATTGGCTTCCAGCGTGTAGGGGATGACCAGTTGGTCATGATCCCCCACCTCAAGCCAATAGGGCAGGTCGTCGTCATAGGTGTCGGAAATCCACTTCAGTCGACGCGTCTCGGCGGTCAGTCGGACCGTGTTCATGGAGCAGCGGCCGGTGTACCAGCCCTGCGGTGGCTGCCCCACCACCTCTTCATGCAGGCGGAAGGACTCGGCAATCTGGCGGGCCTCCTCCTCGGCGGGCATGTCGCGGTGATCGACCCATTTCAGGCCGTGTGAGGCGATCTCCCACCCCGCCGCCTTCATCGCCGCCACCTGTTCAGGGTTGCGGGCAAGGGCGGAGGTCACGCCGTAGATGGTGACGGGGATGCCGCGTTCGGTGAACAGGCGGTGTAGCCGCCAGAAGCCCGCCCGCGCGCCGTAATCATAGATCGACTCCATGTTCCAGTGGCGCATCCCCGGCCAGGGCGCGGCCCCGGCGATGTCGGACAGAAAGGCCTCGGACTGCGCGTCACCGTGCAGAAGGTTGTTCTCGCCGCCCTCTTCGTAGTTCAGCACCAGCGAGACGGCGATCCTTGCCCCCCCCGGCCATTTCGCATCTGGCGGATTGGGCCCGTGGCCCCGAAAGTCGCGCGGGTAACGGTTCACCTTGGTTTCCTTCCCAATGCTTTTGCCCTGACCTTAGGCCCTTGTCGCGGCGGGGTTTATCAAAAAATGCCGAAAGGTGCTGTTCGCCCGCACGGGACTGTCGCCCGCGCCGCGCTTCGTGCCTATTCTGGTGGGAAATGGAGGGTCCGATGGGAAAGTTGACGACACATGTGCTGGACACGGCGCGCGGCAAACCTGCGGCGGGCGTGAAGATCTGGCTCTACCGGGTGACCGGCAATTCACACAAGAAAATCGCCGAGGTGGTGACCAATGACGATGGCCGCGTCGACGGGCCGATCCTTGAAGGTGCGGCTTTCACCGAAGGCGGATATGAACTGGTCTTCCACGCCGGGGATTACCTGCGCGCCACGGGGCAGGCGAGCGGGGATGTGCTGTTTCTGGACCAGATCCCGATCCGCTTTGGCGTGCCGGATGCGGGGCAGCATTACCACGTGCCGCTGCTGATTTCGCCCTTCGCCTATTCGACCTATCGCGGCAGCTGACGGCGGCGGCCGCCCGCCGCGATGGCAAGGCGCAACAGGCGACGGCGGTCGCCCTTCGCGGCGGCATCGACGATGCCCCACAGGTGGCCTGATGATTTCAGATGCGCGGTCAGGCCGGAATGGGTGTGGCCAAAGAACAGGAGATGATCCACGCCGTCACGCTGCGGAAAGCTCTGGGCGTGGATCGCATCATCCTGAAGGCCGTGGCACAGGATCACCCACCCCTCTGGCAGGGGGGGCACTGGCCGGGACTTCGGGCTGATCCGGTCGGTCCATTCGCGCCAGCGTTTCTCGTGCCCATCGTCGATGCGGTATTGCGGGCTGAAGGCCAGCACAGCATCGGCTTTCAGGATTTCCCCGGCAACCAAGGCGCAGAACGCGCCCATGGATTTGCCGACGGTGACGATCCGCGTGATCGGTTGACGGGCGCGCAGGGTGGCCACGGCATCCTGCAAAACCTCGGCAAAGCCGGGGGCGTGGGTCCAGGTCCGTTCTGCATCGGTCACGAACAGCGCGGGGCGGCCCCCGGCGATGGCAGAGCCGATGAATTCGGGCGAGGGCGGGCGTGTCGGATCATGGCCGATGCTGGAAAAGGCGATCACCAGCGTTTCCGATGTCCCTGCGACATGGCCGATGCTGTAAGGGCCATGGTCTGCAAAGGGTTCAAGCTGCCTTAGAGGCCGGTCCCCGTCCAACGCCCGTCCTCCCGCCTTAAAGTCCAGTCGGCATCGGCGCGAAAGGTCTTGTCGGGCTGGGCGCGGATATGGGTCAGCGTCACCGAAGTCTCGCCAAGGTCCAGCATGGTAAAGGCGTTCCCGTCCTGTCTCGTGCGGGTCGATATGCAGGTGCCTGCCTGCACTGACAGCACGGCGGGCGCAAGGCGCAGCGGCGTGGCATAGGTAAAATGCAGGTGACCGGAGAGGATGATCTCCACCCCCATCTCGGCAAAGGCCCGTGCCGCAAGGGCCGCCCCGGCCAGCGAGGGCGGCTCCCCGGGGGGGCCTTCGACGGGGTGGTGCATGGCGACGATGCGGCGGCGGTCAGGCGCGGCGTCAAAGGCGCGGTGGATGCGGTCAAGCTGGGCTGGGGTGATGCGGCCATCTTTCCAGACGCGGGGATTGGCGGTGTTCACGCCGACGATCCGGACGCGGCCCGCGTCCAGC
>JBEEOG010000072.1:0-2552 GCA_041191745.1 Pseudomonadota bacterium
GCGCCCTGCCCCATGCCGGAACTGCGCCTGACGGGCCTTGTGAAGACCTTCGGTCCGGCGCGCGCGCTGGACGGTGCCGCGCTGTCCCTGCGCGGGGGCGAGGTGCATGCCCTGATGGGCGAGAATGGCGCGGGCAAGTCCACGCTGATCCGCATCCTTGCGGGGCTGGAGACCCTTGACGCGGGCGAGGCGACGCTGGACGGCGCGCCGCTGCGGCTGGGAACGCCCGCGCTGGCCGAGGCGGCGGGGTTCCGGTTCTTGCATCAGGAATTGCAGGTCGTCCCCGCGCTGAGCGTGGCGGAAAACACGCACCTCTCGCGCCCCTATCCCCGCCGTTTCGGCCTTGTCCACTGGTCCGCGCTGCACCGGGCGGCGGCGGGGGCGCTGGCACGGCTGGGGGTGACGCATATCGATCCACGCGCGGTGATGGGGCAACTGGGACCCGGCGACCAGATGCTGGTCCGGATCGCGGCGACCCTGCTGGACGGCGGCCGCGCGCCTTGGGCCTATGTGCTGGACGAACCGACCGCCGCGCTGACCGGGGCCGAGGCCGCGCGTCTGTTCGAGGCGCTGGCGGCGCTGAAGGCGGCGGGGGCGGCGATCCTCTATGTCTCGCACCGGATGGACGAGGTGATGCGTCTGGCCGACCGGATCACGGTGCTGCGGGACGGGGCGCATGTGGCCACGCGCGACCGTGCCGCGACCAGCCGCGACGAGATCATCCGCGACATGACGGGGCGCGCGCTGGCGGACCTGTTCCCCGACCGGGCGGGGGGGCCGGGCGCGGCCGTCCTGTCGGTGCGCGACCTGCGCGCGGCGGGGCTGGGCCCCGTGGCCTTTGACGTGGCGGCGGGCGAGGTGCTGGGGATCGCGGGGCTGTCGGGATCGGGGCGCGGCGCGCTGCTGCGGGCGCTGATCGGGGCGGTGCCGCGGGCGGGCGAAGTGACGCTGAAGGGGGCCGCGCTGGCCGCGACCCCGGCGGGGGCCTGGGCGCAGGGGATGGCCTATGTCCCGCGCGAACGGCGGACCGAAGGCGTCATGCCCCGCCGCGCCTTGGCCGAGACGGTCGCCCTGCCCCATCTGTCGCGCCTGTCGCGGTTGGGCTTCCTGCGCAAGGCCGCGACGCTGCGTCTGGTCGGACGGCTGTCGGACGAGGTGCGGCTGAAGGCAACGGGACCGGACCAGCCGGTGGCCGAACTGTCGGGCGGCAACCAGCAGAAGGTGCTGTTCGCCCGCGCGCTGGCCGGCGCGCCGTCGGTCCTGCTGCTGGACGAGCCGACGCGGGGGGTGGATGTGGGCGCGAAGTTCGACATCTACGCGCTGATCAGTGACCTGTCGGCCCGGGGGGCGGCGGTGATCGTCGTCTCTTCCGACCTGCCCGAGTTGATCGGGCTGTCCGACCGCATCGCCGTCCTGAACGCAGGACGGATCACGCAGACCCTGCCCGCGGCGGGGCTGACCGAGGCCGCGCTGCTGGCGGCCTGCTATCAGAAGGACATCTGAGCGATGGCATCGTTCCTGCGGCATTACGGATCGCTGATCGGCATGGCGGCCATCGTGCTGTTCTTCTGGGCCGCACTGCCCGACACCTTCATGACGCTGCGGAACTGGCTGAACATCAGCCAGCAGGTGTCGATGCTGGTCGTCGTGGCGGTGACGATGACGGTGGTCATGGTGATGGGGGATTTCGACCTGTCGGTGGGGGCGATGGCGTCGCTGGCCGGGGTGGTGGCGGCGGTCCTCTTCACGCTGGACCTGCCGGTTCCCGTGGCGCTGGCGGCGGCGCTGGCGGTGGGGCTGCTGGGCGGGCTGGCGAACGGGTTGCTGGTCAGCGTCGTGGGCATCCTGCCCTTTGTCGCGACGCTGGCGACGCTGACGATGTTTTCAGGCGCGGCCTTCCTCGTGTCCGGCGGGAAGACGATCTTCGGGCGGGACATCCCGCAGGGATTTGCCGATTTCGCCCGTTCGGGCCTGCCGCTGTGGAGCGTGGAGGGCAAGCCGGTGCTGCTGCCCGCGCTGACGCTTCTGGCCGCGGGGGTGACGCTGGCGGTCTGGGTCGTGCTGGAGCATACGACCTATGGGCGCAGGCTCTATGCCATCGGCGGCAATGCCGAGGCGGCGCGGCTTGCGGGCGTGAATGTCGCGCGGCTGCGGCTGACGGCCTTTGCCTTCACCGGGGTCGGCGCGGCGCTGGCGGGGCTGATGTATGCCGCGCGCGTCGCCTCGGCCAATCCGGTGCAGGGGGACGGGCTGATGCTGACGGCCATCGCGGCGGTGTTTCTGGGGATGACCGTGACGCGGGACGGCCAGCCGCATGTGCTGGCCACCGTGGCGGGGGTGGTGACGCTGGGGGTGATGGACAACGGGCTGACCCAGTTGCAGATCGACAGCTACGTCCGGCAGGTGCTGGTGGGGGCGATCATCCTTGTCGCCGTGTCGATCAGCGCGCTGGGGCGGCGGGCGATCAGGCTGCGCTGATCGACGCGCGCCGATCGCGATCCGGGAAAAATGAAGGACCGTTGACGCGCGGCGTTCCATCGTCGTGCCAAGTT
>JBEEOG010000073.1:0-10395 GCA_041191745.1 Pseudomonadota bacterium
CAAGGCCAAGCTGGGCGCGGATGGCTTCCGTCCGTTCCGGTCCGATGTTCTTGGCCAAGGGGCCAGCGGCTTCCATCCCCGACCCGTCCTCGGCCTCGCGCCAGAAGATGTAGCCCATGCCGGGCAGACCCTCTTTCTGGGCGAATGCGTTCATGCGGTCGCAGAACTTGCGGCTGCCGCCCGTGGGGGCGGGAATGGCGCGGATTTCCGTGCCTTCGTTTTCCAGCAGTTTCGCAAAGACGGCAAAGCCCGAACCGCGGAAATGCTCGCTGACGACCTGCATCTTGATCGGGTTGCGAAGGTCCGGCTTGTCCGACCCATACCACAGAAGCGAGTCGCGATAGGCGATGCGCGGCCAGTCGGACGGCACCTTGCAGTCGGGGCGGAACTCCTCGAACAGGCCCTGGATCACGGGCTGGACGGCGGCGAAGACATCCTCCTGCTCGACGAAGCTCATCTCGACGTCGAGCTGGTAGAAATCGGTGGGCGAACGGTCGGCGCGCGGGTCCTCGTCACGGAAGCAGGGCGCGATCTGGAAGTAACGGTCAAAGCCCGCCACCATGATCAGCTGCTTGAACTGCTGGGGCGCCTGCGGCAGGGCGTAGAACTTGCCCGGATGCAGCCGCGACGGCACGAGGAAATCGCGCGCCCCTTCGGGCGAGGAGGCCGTGATGATCGGCGTCTGGAATTCGTTGAACCCCTGCCCCCACATACGGTTGCGCAAGGACCGCACCACGTTCGAGCGCAGCATCATGTTGCGGTGCAGCTTTTCCCGCCGCAGGTCGAGGAAGCGGTAGGTCAGGCGCGTCTCCTCGGGGTAGTCCACCTCGCCGAAGACGGGCATGGGCAGTTCCTCGGCCGCGCCGAGGACGGTCATGCCGGTGATGTAGACCTCGATCTCGCCGGTCGGGATCTTGGGGTTGACCAGCGCCGCATCCCGCGCCTTCACGCGGCCGTCGATGCGGATCACCCATTCGGCGCGGACCTTCTCGATCTCCTTGAACGCCGCGGAATCGCTGTCGGCCAGAACCTGCGTGATGCCGTAATGGTCGCGCAGGTCGATGAACAGCACGCCCCCGTGGTCGCGCACGCGATGCACCCAGCCGGCAAGGCGGACCGTCTGGCCCACATGCGAGGTGTTCAGGTCGGCGCAGGTGTGGCTGCGATAGGCGTGCATGACGCTCCCTTTCACGGGCTGTTCCTTGGTTTCCGCGCCGATACACCCCTTGTCCCGCGCGAAGTCAAGCCCGCACCCCGCGCCCGCCCCCCGCCCGACGGCCAAGTGCGGCCATGCACAGACCCCGCGCGCACGGGCGGACTTTCCGAAAGCCCGCACCGCCGCCATATCGGCCGCGACATCCCTTCCCGAACGGAGGCACCCATGCCCGCCATTCCCGGCATCCACCACGTCACCGCCATCTCGGGCCCGCCGCAGGAGAACGTCAATTTCTACGCGGGCGTGCTCGGCCAGAAGCTGGTCAAGAAAACCGTCAACTTCGACGATCCCGGCACCTATCACCTGTATTATGGCGACCCCGCCGGATCGCCCGGCACGATCCTGACCTTCTTCCCCTTCGTGGGGGCAGGTCCGGGGCGTCCCGGCCCCGGCATGGCCTCGGCCTTCGCCTATGCCGTGCCCGCCGCGGGCTTCGACGGGCTTGCAGCGCGGCTGCAGGCGCGCGGGGCGACCGTGCAGGGCAGCGCCACGCGCTTCGGCGAACGGGTGCTGATCCTGCGCGACCCCGACGGCGCGGCGGTGGAACTGGTGGAAAGCGCCAGCGCGACGGACAGCCACGGCTTCCATTCCGTCACGCTGTGGGAACGCGATCCCGACCCCACCGCCCGCCTGCTGACCGAAGCCTTCGGCTACGAGGTGACGGGAGAGGAGCGTGAAACCGCCGGCACCCGTCTGCGCCTGCGCGCCAAGGCGGGCGCGGCGCGGGGCGACATCATCGACCTCTGGCGCAGCCATGTCCCCTCGGCCGGCGTGCCGGGCGCGGGCACGATCCATCACGTGGCCTTCCGCGCCCAGAGCGATGGCGAGCAGCTGGAATGGATCGACGCGCTGCGCCGCTTCGGCCATCGCACCACCCCGCCGATCGACCGGCAGTATTTCAACGCGATCTATTTCCGCGAACCCGGCGGCGTGCTGTTCGAAATCGCCACCGACCCGCCCGGCTTCGCCGTGGACGAGGGGCCAGATGCGCTTGGTACCGCGCTGAAGCTGCCCGCCCAGCACGAACATCTGCGCGCGCGGATCGAACAGGTGCTGCCGCCGATCACGGTGCCCGCATGATGCGCCGCGGCCCCGCGCGGGACGCGGCCGCAGGACTCGTGCTTCTGCACGGGCGGGGCGGGTCGGCGGCGGATATCCTGTCGCTGCTCGATCACGCCGACCTGCCCGATGTCGCGGCCATCGCGCCCGAAGCGGCGGGGAATTCGTGGTGGCCCACCTCCTTCCTCGCCCCCGCCGCGCAGATAGAGCCCTTCGTGACCCGCGCGCTCGGGCAGGTCGCCGCGGCCATCGCCGCGCTGGAGGGTGACGGCCTGCCGCGCGGGCGCATCTGGCTTGCGGGCTTCAGCCAGGGCGCCTGCCTCGCGCTCGAGGCCTATGCGCGGCAGGGCGACGGGCTGGCGGGCGTCCTTGCCTTCTCGGGCGGGCTGGTCGGGGCAGGCGATGCCGAGGGTCCTGCCACGGACGCGCTCTATGGCCACAAGCCCAAGCGCTTCGACTATGGCGGACGGCGCGACGGGCGGGTCTGGCTCTCGGTCCATGAACGCGATCCGCATATCCCGCTGGCCCGCGTGCGCGACAGCGCCACGGCACTTGCCGCCCTCGGCGCGACGGTGGAAACCCGCATCCATCCCGGCGCGGGTCATGGCCTGACGCGGGATGACCTCGCCGCGCTGCAATCCCGTCTGGCGCGCTGACCGACATGCCGGAACGGGGGGCCGTCTGCCCCCCGCACCCCCCGAGGATATTTTTGCAAAGGGGAAGCTGCAGTCCGCCCATCCCCTTCGCCAAATATCCTCGGGGGGTGAATTGCTTTGCCCGCAAAGCAAGAGGGGGCGCGAGCGCCCCCTGACGCCGAGGGGCCGCGCACCCTGCGCGGCGCCGAGAGGAAAGGCTTGCGCGCCCGCGCGCGCCGCCTAGCCGGCCCAGACGGCGGGGATCAGCCCGCGCAGCGCGTTGCCGACCCAGAGCCGGACCTGCGGCAGGTCGCGCGCCGGCAGCACCTCTTCCGCGCAGCCCAGTTCGGCGCGCAGCACACCGGGCAGCAGGCCCGAGGACAGGGGCGGGGTGCGCATCCCCTGCCCGCGGTCGAAGAAGACCGTGGTGATCGTGCCGTCGCAGACCTCGTCCCGTTCGTTCCGGAACACCACCTCGTCCAGCCCCTCGGGCAGCGCGGCGCGGGCGGCATCATAGGCCGCGCGGCGGGTGGATTTCACCCCCAGCCACGGATCGGCGGAATGCAGGCGCGTCGCGGCAAGGCCCAGGCGCCATGCGGGCTTTGCAGGCGGCAGCGGGGCCACCGTGACCTCGGCCCCGCCATCCGCGCCAAGCGTCAGCCGGACGCGCAGCGGCGCCGCGCCGACCGCGCCCGACAGGGCGGCCGCGACCATGCCGGGATCGCAGGCAAAGCCAAGCCGCGCCGCGCCCTGCGCCAGACGCGCCAGATGCAGGGGCAGGCGCGGAAAGCGCGTGCCGTCCCAGAGCAGCGTCTCGATCAGCCGGACGCCTTCGGTATCCCCGAAAGACCCATTGCGTAGCGCGCTTTCCACAGCGCCTCCTCCCATTCGCCGGCTGCGGTCGAATCCTGCACCACCCCGCCGCCCACGTTCAAGGTGACGCGCCCGTCGGGGAAAAGCGACAGCGTGCGGATCGCCACGTTCCATGCCCCGTCGCCTTCGGGCGACATCCAGCCGATGCCCCCGCAATAGACGCCGCGGGGGTGCGGCTCCACCTCGCGGATGATCTGCATGGCACGGATCTTCGGCGCCCCCGTGACCGACCCGCAGGGAAAGAGAGCCGCCACCAGCGCGGGCAGGGTCGCGCCCTCCGTCAGCCGCCCCGTCACGGTCGAGGACATCTGGTGCACGGTGGCGAAGGGTTCGACCTTGTAGAGTTCCGGCACCCGGACCGACCCCACGGCAGAGATGCGCGCGATGTCGTTGCGAAGCAGGTCCACGATCATCAGGTTTTCCGCCCGCGCCTTGTCCGAGGCCTGCAACTCGGCCGCCAGCGCCGCATCGCGGGCGGGGTCGGGATCGCGCGGGGCGGTGCCCTTCATGGGCCGCGCCGAGATCACGCCCTCTTGCACGCGGAAGAAAAGCTCCGGACTGCGCGAGATGACGACAGGCCCCGTCCCGAAATCGGCCAGCGCCCCGTATCCCACGGCCTGCCGCGCCCGAAGCGCGCCGTAAAGGCCAAGGGGGGTGCCCGACAGAAGCCGCGCCGACATCGGGAAGGTCAGGTTGATCTGGTAGCAGTCCCCCGCCGCGATGTAGCCGGCCACGCGGGCAAAGGCCGCGTCATAGGCGGCGCGGCTGACCTGCGGGCGCGGTTCGGACAGGCGCGCCGCGCCCGCCTCGGCCCCCGCCCGCGCCAGCAGGGGGGCGGCATCCTGCGGGCCGTCAAAGACCCCCAGCACCAGAAGCGGGGCCGTCCTGCGGCGCGGCATCAGGGGGGCAAGCTTCGGCTCCAGCGCCAGCCCCGCTTCGTAGGAGATATAGCCCGCGATCCAGCCCCCCGCGCGGCGCGCGGCCTCGGCCCGGCGAAGCGCGGGCATGACCTCGCGCGCGCGCCGTGCGACGATCACGTCGCGCGCGTCGGCGAAAAGGGCGGGCGCGCCGCGGGGGCCGTGTTCGATCAGGATCAAGGGCAGTTGCTCCGCTTCCGCCGCGCCAGATAGCACCGCTGCCGCCCCCCGAACAGCCCAGCCGCGACACCTTGCCCCGCCCTTGCGCCCTGCGGCGCGATCCGGCGCATGGGTCGCGGACGGGTCGGCACGCCCCCTTCGCCCCTGCCCGCCCCATCCGCGGGCAAGTGGCGCGGCACGCTGCCCGCCGGCGCCGCGCCCGCAAGACGCGGCCGGTCCGTTCCGGGCGCAGCCGATCCGCGGGCCCCCCTCTCCCCGCGGGGGAGAGGGCAGGGTGAGGGGGGCCGCCCAACGGCATGGCGCGAGGCCGCCGCCCCGCCTTTCCCCCGCCCCGTCCGCCGCGCTGCCACATTCGCTTGCGCCGCGACCGCGAAATCCCTAAACCCCCGTCAATTTGCGCGAAGCACGAATCCGAACCCAGCCGACATGACCGGAGGCGGGTTCCACCATGCGGGACAGGACCATGCCGAAAAGAACCGATATCAGCTCCATCATGATCATCGGCGCGGGTCCAATCGTCATCGGACAGGCCTGCGAATTCGACTACTCGGGCGCACAGGCCTGCAAGGCGCTGCGCGAGGAGGGCTACCGCGTCATCCTCGTCAACTCCAACCCCGCGACGATCATGACCGATCCGGGCCTGGCGGATGCGACCTATATCGAACCGATCACGCCCGAAGTCGTCGCCAAGATCATCGAGAAAGAGCGTCCCGACGCGCTCTTGCCCACGATGGGCGGCCAGACCGGCCTGAACACGGCGCTCGCGCTGGCCGATATGGGCGTGCTGGACAGGTTCGGCGTCGAACTGATCGGCGCCAACCGCGAGGCCATCGAAATGGCCGAGGACCGCAAGCTCTTCCGCGAGGCGATGGACCGCATCGGTCTGGAAAATCCCAAGGCCACGATCGTCGCCGCGCCGAAGCTGCCCACGGGCAAGTATGACGTGGCGGCGGGCGTGGCCGAGGCGATGAAGGCCTTGGAATATGTGGGCCTGCCCGCGATCATCCGCCCCGCCTTCACCCTTGGCGGCACGGGCGGGGGCGTGGCCTACAACCGCGACGATTACGAGGCCATCGTGAAATCGGGGCTGGAAGCCAGCCCCGTCGCGCAGGTGCTGGTGGATGAAAGCCTGCTCGGCTGGAAAGAGTATGAAATGGAGGTCGTCCGCGACAAGGCGGACAACGCGATCATCGTCTGCTCGATCGAGAACGTCGATCCGATGGGCGTGCATACGGGGGATTCGATCACCGTCGCCCCTGCCCTGACGCTGACCGACAAGGAATACCAGATCATGCGGAACGGCTCCATCGCCGTGCTGCGCGAGATCGGGGTGGAAACGGGCGGGTCCAACGTGCAATGGGCGATCAATCCCGCCGATGGCCGGATGGTGGTGATCGAGATGAACCCGCGGGTGTCGCGCTCCTCGGCGCTGGCGTCCAAGGCCACGGGCTTCCCCATCGCCAAGATCGCGGCGAAACTGGCCGTGGGCTACACGCTGGACGAACTCGACAACGACATTACCAAGGTCACGCCCGCGTCGTTTGAGCCTTCGATCGACTATGTCGTGACGAAGATCCCGCGCTTCGCCTTTGAAAAATTCCCCGGATCGCAGCCCAACCTGACCACCGCCATGAAATCGGTGGGCGAGGCGATGGCCATCGGCCGCACGATCCATGAATCGCTGCAGAAGGCGCTGGCGTCGCTGGAAACGGGCCTTACGGGCTTTGACGAGATCGCCATCGACGGCGCGCCGGACAAGGCCGCGATCATCAAGGCGCTGTCTCAGCAGACCCCCGACCGCCTGCGCGTGATCGCCCAAGCCATGCGCCACGGCCTGAGCGATGACGAGATCCAGCAGGCCACCGCCTTCGACCCGTGGTTCCTGTCGCGCATCCGCGAGATCATCGACACCGAGGCCGCGGTCCGCAAGGACGGCCTGCCCGTCACCGCCGAAGGTCTGCGCCGCCTGAAGATGATGGGCTTCACCGATGCCCGTCTGGCCAAGCTGACGGGCCGCGACGAAGGACAGGTGCGCCGCGCGCGCCGCAATCTGGGCGTCACCGCCGTCTTCAAGCGCATCGACACCTGCGCCGCGGAATTCGAGGCGCAGACCCCCTACATGTATTCCACCTACGAGGCCCCCGCGATGGGCGATGTGGAATGCGAGGCGCGGCCCTCGGCGGCGAAAAAGGTCGTCATCCTCGGCGGCGGGCCGAACCGGATCGGTCAGGGGATCGAATTCGACTATTGCTGCGTCCATGCCTGCTACGCGCTGACGGCGGCGGGCTATGAGACGATCATGGTGAACTGCAACCCCGAGACGGTGTCGACCGATTACGACACTTCGGACCGGCTCTATTTCGAACCGCTGACGCTGGAACATGTGCTCGAAATCCTGCGGGTGGAGCAGGAGAACGGCACGCTGCACGGCGTGATCGTGCAGTTCGGCGGCCAGACGCCGCTGAAGCTTGCCAATGCGCTGCATGCCGAAGGGATCCCGATCCTCGGCACCACGCCCGACGCCATCGATCTTGCCGAAGACCGCGAACGCTTTCAGCGTCTGCTGAACGATCTGGGCCTGAAGCAGCCCACCAACGGCACCGCCCGCAGCCGCGACGAGGCCTTCGCCGTGGCCAAGGATGTGGGCTACCCGTTGGTGATCCGCCCCTCCTTCGTCCTTGGCGGCCGCGCGATGGAAATCGTGCGCGATGACGCGCAGCTGGAACGCTACATCACCACCGCCGTCAGCGTGTCGGGCGACAGCCCCGTGCTGCTGGACAGCTACCTGTCCGGCGCGATCGAGGTGGATGTGGATGCCCTCTCCGACGGAAAGACCGTCCATGTCGCGGGTATCATGGAACATATCGAAGAGGCGGGCGTGCATTCGGGCGACTCTGCCTGCTGCCTGCCGCCCCATTCGCTGGATGCCGCGACCATCGCGGAACTCAAGCGCCAGACGGTCGTCATGGCCCGCGCGCTGAACGTCGTGGGCCTGATGAACGTGCAATTCGCCATCAAGGACGGCACGATCTATGTGCTGGAGGTGAACCCCCGCGCGTCCCGCACCGTGCCCTTCGTGGCCAAGGCGACCGACAGCGCCATCGCCTCCATCGCCGCGCGGCTGATGGCGGGCGAGGCGCTCTCGTCCTTCCCTGAACGCGCACCCTATCCGGCGGGCGTGGGTCCCGACACCGACCTGCCGCTGGCCGATCCGCTGACGCTGGCCGACCCCCAGACCCCGTGGTTTAGCGTGAAGGAGGCCGTGCTGCCCTTCGCCCGCTTCCCCGGTGTCGATCCGCTCCTCGGCCCCGAGATGCGCTCCACGGGCGAGGTGATGGGCTGGGACCGCAGCTTCGCGCTGGCCTTCCTGAAAGCGCAGATGGGCGCGGGCACGATGCTGCCCGAAGCGGGCCGCGTCTTCCTGTCGGTCAAGGACATGGACAAGACCGAGGCGCTGGCAGGGGCCGCAAGGGACCTGATCGCGCTGGGGTTCGAGATCGTGGCCACCCGCGGCACCGCCGACTGGCTGAAAGCCCAAGGGGTGAAGGCCGAGGCCGTGAACAAGGTCTATGAAGGCCGCCCGAACATCGTGGACCGCCTGAAGAACGGCGACATCGCGCTGGTGATGAACACGACCGAGGGCAATCAGGCCGTCTCGGACAGCCGCGACATCCGCCGCGTCGCGCTGATGGACAAGATCCCCTATTTCACCACCGCCGCCGCGTCGATTGCGGCGGTGGCCGCGATGACGGCGCGGGAAGAGGGGTATGGGGTGCGGACGTTGCAGGGGTGATCCCGTAGGGTGCGCATTCCATGCGCACCTTCCGCGCCATCGGGGTGCGCAGTGAATGCGCACCCTACGGGGCATTTCCCTTGACTCCGCGCCCCCTTTCCCCCATGTCCCTCTCACGCCCGCCCTCCGCTGCCGCGTGAGCAGCCCCCTTTGGGGAGACGGATCGGGCCAAAGGTTCCCACCTTCACGCAGGGGTTCCGCGTCGCACACGGCTTCGTCCACGAGGACGGGGTGAGGATGCGCCGCCCGACCTGCCCTGCCGCAGACCCTGCGGCCCCAAGGCGGCCCGAGCCCGCCCGAAAGACACATACATGACCACCTTCGCAGAACTGGGCCTGTCGCCCAAGATCCTGACCGCACTCGAAAAGACGGCGCTGAAACAGCCGACGCCCATTCAGGTGCAATCCATCCCGCAGATCATGAAGGGCCGTGACCTGATGGGTCTGGCCCAGACCGGCACCGGCAAGACGGCGGCCTTCGGCCTGCCGCTGCTGCACCGGCTGCTCGACATCGGCCACCCGCCCCGCCCTCGCCGCGTGCGCGCGCTGATCCTCGCGCCGACGCGCGAGCTTGTCACCCAGATCAACGACAACCTCACGACCTTCACCAAGGGCACGCCCGTCAAGGTGCTGATGGTCGTGGGCGGCGCGTCGATCAACAAGCAGTCCATGTCGCTGGCGCGCGGGGCGGATGTGCTCGTGGCCACGCCGGGCCGCCTGATCGACCTGATCGAACGCGGCGACGTGAGCCTTGAAGATACCGGCTATCTGGTGCTGGACGAGGCCGACCACATGCTCGACATGGGCTTCATCCATGCCCTGCGCCGCATCGCCAAGCACATCCCCGTCAAACGCCAGACGCTTCTGTTCTCGGCCACCATGCCCAAGGACATCGAAGAGATCGCCGACACCTACCTGCGCGATCCCGTCCGCGTGCAGGTGGCCCCCCCGGGCAAGCCCGCCGAAAAGATCGTGCAGGGCGTGCATTTCATCCCCAACGGCGACAAGGCGAAATTGCTGGAAAGCTACCTGCTCAAGCATCCGGGCGAGCAGGCGCTGGTCTTCGGGCGCACCAAGCACGGGTCGGAAAAGCTGGCCAAGCTGCTGGCGACATGGGGTTTCAAGGTCGGCTCCATCCACGGCAACAAGAGCCAGAACCAGCGCGACCGGACGCTCACCGAATTCCGCAATGCCGAACTTGACGTGCTGGTGGCCACCGACGTGGCCGCCCGCGGCATCGACATTCCGGGTGTGCGGCACGTCTACAACTACGACATGCCGAACGTGCCGGAAAACTATGTCCACCGCATCGGCCGCACCGCGCGGGCGGGGGCCGAGGGCAACGCCATCGCCTTCTGCGCGCCTGCCGAGATGGGCGAATTCATGGCGGTCGAGAAGCTTCTGAAAAAGCCGATCCCCGTGGTGGGTGGCGCGCCTTGGGCCGCCGACATCGTCGCCGCCGCCCCGAAGCCGGGCCAGAACCGGCAACAGCGCGGCCCGCGTCCGCAGGGCGGCAAGCCGCAAGGGGGCAAACCGCAGGGCGCCAAACCCGCCCGTCCGCAGGGCGAGGGCCGACCGCAGGGGGCCAAGCCGCAGGGTCAGCGCCCGCAAGGGGCGAAACCTGCAGGCGGCAGCCAGTCCCCGCGCCGCGCCGAGGGGGCAAATCCGCGCCGCCCGCAGCAGGGCGGGCAGCGGCGGGGCTGACCGCGCCCCCGTTTTCTCT
>JBEEOG010000074.1:0-3627 GCA_041191745.1 Pseudomonadota bacterium
CGCCACAGCCGGCGCAGCGATGACCGCATGGTCACGGTGCCCGCCCGTCGGGCGCAGGACCTGGCGCGGGTCCCAAGCCTCGCGCAGGGGATCTGGGCCGAGGCGCGGGCGCGCGACGATGTGGCCGCCTTCCTGCCCACGCTGGCCGAGGTGGTGGCGCTGAAGCGCGAGGAGGGGGCCTGTCTGGCGGCGGGCGGCGATCCCTATGACGCGCTGATGGACGATTACGAACCCGGCGCCACCGCGGCGACCGTTGGCGCGCTGTTCGACCGGATGCGCCCGCGTCTGGTGGACCTGCGCGCCCGCATCCTGAACTCCGGCCGGACGGTCGCGCCGCTGGCGGGCCATTTCGGGCAAGAGGCGCAGCTGCGCCTGTCGCGCGATCTGGCGTCGGCCTTCGGCTATGACTGGGAACGGGGCCGCCTCGATCTGGCGGTGCATCCCTTCAGCTCGGGCTCCGGCGCGGATGTCCGCATCACCACGCGGGTGGTCGAGACGGACCCCTTCAACTGCTTCTATTCCACCATCCACGAGGTGGGCCATGCCTGCTACGAACTGGGGATCGACCCCGACTACCGCCTGACGCCCCTGGGCGCGGGCGTGTCGATGGGCGTGCATGAAAGCCAGTCCCGCATCTATGAAAACCAGCTGGGCCGCAGCCGCGCCTTCACCGGCTGGATGTTCGGCCGCATGCGCGAGGTGTTCGGCGATGCGGGCGCGGGCGATGCCGATGCCTTCTATGCGGCGGTGAACCGCGTCCAGCCCGGTTTCATCCGGACCGAGGCGGACGAGGTCCATTACAACCTGCATGTGATGATGCGCTTCGATCTGGAACGCGCGCTGATGCGGGGCGATCTGGCGGTGGGCGATCTGGAAGCGGCATGGAACGACCGGTTCGCCGCCGATTTCGGGCAGGTCGTGCCGCGCCCCGCGCTGGGCATGTTGCAGGATGTGCACTGGTCCTGCGGGCTGTTCGGCTATTTCCCGACCTACAGCCTTGGCAATGTCTATGCGGGCTGCCTGCACGCCGCGCTGCGCGCGGCCGTTCCCGATCTGGATGCGCGACTGGCGGCGGGCGACACCTCGGCCGCGACGGGCTGGCTGCGCGACACCGTCCAGCGCCACGGCGGGCTTTACGAACCGCGCGAGACGATCGCGCTGGCCTGCGGGCACTAGCCCGACGAGGGGCCGCTGCTCGACTATCTCGATGCCAAGTTCGGCGCGATCTACGGGCTGTGACGATGGACGCGGGCGGTGCGCTGAAACTTGATGCCCACGGGCTGACCGCGTTCCTGGAACGGGAATTCGGTCAGGTCGCGCGGGATTTCACGGTGGCGCGGGCCGATGCCGCGGGCGTCGCGCTGCGTCTGGTCACGGCCGAGCGTCACCTGAGGCCCGGCGGCACCGTGTCGGGGCCGTCGATCTTTGCGCTGGCCGATGTGGCGATGTATCTGGCCATCCTGTCGCGCATCGGCCCCGTCGCGCTGGCGGTGACGACGAACTGTTCCATCGACTTCATGCGTAAACCCGCCGCAGGCCGCGATCTGCTGGCCGAGGCGCGGGTGCTGAAGCTGGGCCGGACGCTCGCCGTGGGCGATGTGCTGGTGTTCAGCGAGGGCGTGGCCGAACCGGTCGCCCGCGCGGGGCTGACCTATTCGATCCCGCCGCGCTGAGGATCACTTGTTGCGCGAGAAGCGCCCTTCGATGCGCGCGCCGCTGTCGATGGTGATCGTGCTGTAGGTCACGTCGCTCTTGGCCTCGGCGGTGGAGCGCAGGGCGAAATCCTGCGTCTTCACGCGGCCTTCGATCTTGCCCTTCACCTCGACCGTCTCGGTGGCGATGTCGCCCTTGACGCTGCCTTCGGTCCCGATGGTCAGGTTGCGGGCGGCGATGGTGCCATCGACCTCGCCCTGCACCTCGACCGCGCCTGAGGAGGTGATGTCGCCCGTGATCTTCAGGTCGGACGACAGGATGGACTTGCCCGCATTCGACGCACCCGCGCGCGGCGGGATCGGGGCCGCATCATTCGGCTTGCTGAACATCGGACTGGTCCCCCCTTCATCCTCACGCGCCGATAAAGCGGAATGGCCGCCGCAGGGTCAAGGCCCGAAGGCCGCCAGCCTGCATCCGCCCGCCGAAATGTCGGTTCCGAAGGGGACAGGGCGGGGGCCGGATGGTCGAATGGCGCGGGAATCGGTCCCCGTCAGGGGGCCAGCAAAGGGACCAGCCAATGACCGACAGCGCCGCCAAGGACTTTTTCAGCCCCGTCTCGGGCCTCGACCTGCCGCGATTCGCGGGCGTGCCGACCTTCATGCGCCTGCCGCATGTGGGGCTGGACGATCCGCGCCTTTCGCAGGTCGAGATCGGGCTGATCGGCGCGCCCTGGGATGGCGGGACCACGAACCGCCCCGGGCCGCGCCACGGGCCGCGCCAGCTGCGGGACCTCTCGACCATGATCCGCGCGCAGAACGGCCATACATGGGTCGCGCCCTTCGAACTGGCCAACTGCGCCGATCTGGGCGATGTCGCCCCCAATCCGGGCGACCTGATGGACAGCCTTATGCGGATGGAGGCCTTCTACACGCGGGTGCGCGCGGGGGGCATCCTGCCGCTGACGGGCGGGGGGGACCATCTGTGCACGCTGCCCATCCTGCGCGCGCTGGGCAAGGACCGCCCCTTGGGCCTGATCCAGTTCGACAGCCACACCGACCTGAACGACGTCTATTTCGGCACGGCGAAATACACCCACGGCACGCCCTTCCGCCGCGCGGTGGAGGACGGGGTGATCGACCCGAAGCGCTACGTGATCATCGGCATCCGCGGCACTGCTTACGGGCGCGAGGACTGGGACTTTGCCGAAAGCGTTGGCATCCGCATCATCCCCGTGGGCGAATTCCACCGCCGCGGCGCCGATGACGTGATGGCCGAAGCGCGCGCCATCGCGGGGCAGGGGCCGACCTATGTGACCTATGACATCGATTTCGTGGACCCGACCTTTGCCCCCGGGACCGGAACGCCAGAAGTCGGTGGCCCGAACAGCTGGCAGGCGCTGGAGGTCGCGCGCGGCCTGAAGGGGCTGGATATCGTGGGCGCCGATCTGGTCGAGGTGTCTCCCCCCTTCGATCCGGCGGGGGGCACGGCGTGGCTGGGCATCTCGCTGATGTTCGAGATGCTCTGCGTGATGGCCCAAGGCGTGGCCGCGAAGCGGGCGGGGCGCTGACGATTCGTGCCCGACGGGCCGGCGCGCAGCCGCCCGCGGCTTGCAGGCCGGTCCTGTCGGGTGAAGTGAGCGCGCGAAAGCGAGGAAATATTGGGCGGGACGAAAATTCGTCACCTCCCTGTCATTTTCCTCTTGCGGCCCGACGGCGAACTCCCTAGATAGCCCCTCACCGAAGACGAGCAACGGCAGCGCCGAAGCGAAGCGACGGAAACTTCTGGATGCAAGGCGACCGATGGCGCTGAGAGATCAGCGCGTCGTTTATTTTGTGTCCACGCTCTTTGACAACATGATGAAATGAAGGGATATGCGGGCGGTTTGGGCGCATCGGCGTCGGACGTCTAGCATATCGGCCTACTAGGGGTTACCCGATGATGTAGGTGTCAGCTTCACGGTTTGTGGGTCACGTT
>JBEEOG010000075.1:0-3344 GCA_041191745.1 Pseudomonadota bacterium
TGTGGGAAGGCCACCAGACCCGCCCCGAAGCGCCCAAGGCACAGGCCACGGTGAACCGCTGGATCCTGGGCGAAACCGCGAAAGTGGTGGCAGAGGTGGACGCGGCGCTTGCCGACTACCGCTTCGACCAAGCCGCTGATGCGCTTTACAAATTCGTCTGGGGCAAGGTCTGCGACTGGTATGTCGAATTCGCCAAGCCCCTCTTCGACGGCGCTCTGGCGGCAGAGACCCGCGCCACGATGGCCTTCGTGCTGGACCAGTGCATGATCCTTCTGCACCCGATCATGCCCTTCATCACCGAGGAACTCTGGTCCACCACGGGCACACGCGCCGGGATGCTGGTCCATACCGACTGGCCCGCCTATGGCACCGACCTGATCGACCCCGCCTCGGACCGCGAGATGAACTGGGTCACGGGCCTGATCGACGAGATCCGCTCCGCCCGCGCGCAGATGCATGTGCCCGTGGGCCTGAAGGTCGATCTGGTGGCGACCGAGATGTCGGCCGAGGCCCGCACCGCATGGGCCAACAACGAGACGCTGATCAAGCGCCTCGCCCGCGTGGAAACGCTGACCGAGGTGGCGACCGCGCCCAAGGGGTCGGTGGCCGTGACGGCGGAAGGTGCCGCCTTCGCCATGCCGCTCGACGGCATCATCGACATCGCCGAGGAACGCGCGCGCCTGCAAAAGGCCTTCGACAAGCTGGGCAAGGAAATCGGGGGCCTGAAAGGCCGCCTGAACAACCCCGCCTTCGTCGCCTCCGCCCCCGAAGAGGTGGTGGAGGAAGCCCGCGCGAACCTCGAAGCGCGCGAGGAAGAGGCCGCGAAACTGCAGGCGGCCCTTGCCCGCCTCGCCGAACTCGCCTGACTTCATCTGTTTCCAAATATCCCGAGGGGGTGAGCCCCCTTGGGGGCGAGGGGGGCGAGCAGCCCCCCTTTCCTTTCGTCCCCCGCGGGCGCAGACTGGCGGCAGGAGGGTCCGACCATGTCATGGCTCAGCCGCCTTGCCGAACGCCAGATCCAGAAGGCCCGCCTGAAGGGCGACCTTCAGGGGCTGGAGGGCGAAGGCAAACCCCTGCCCGACCGGCCCGGCGATGCCTTCATCAGCGCAGGCGATGCGGCGGGTTTCCGCATCATGGCGCAGGCGGGCGTCCTGCCCGAAGAGATCGTGCTGAAAAAGCGGGTCGCGGCCAAGCTGGAGGAACTCGCGAAGCTGACCGGTGACGCAGACCGTCGCAGGGCCATGGCGGAACTGGCCGAATTGCAGATGAAGCAGGCCATGGCCGAAGAGGCGCGTCGCCGCTTCCTGCGCGACTGAACCGGAAAATCTTCGTCCGAAGATTTTCCCCTCTCCAACGCCCGATCGGGCGCGCGGAAAAATCTTCGGACGAAGATTTTTCGCCCCCTTGCACAAGCCCCCCGTTTCATGCCCGATCGCGCCATGACCGGACCGCGCTACACGCCCCTTGCCGCAAGCCTTCCCGCCACCGTCCCCTTCGTCGGGCCCGAGGCGCAGGAACGCGCCCGCGCCCGCCCCTTCCGCGCGCGGCTCGGGGCGAATGAATCGCGCTTCGGCCCCTCGCCCCGCGCCATCGCCGCGATGCGGGCGGCGGCAGCAGAGGCATGGATGTATGGCGACCCCGAGGTGGCCGACCTGCGCGCCGCCATTGCCGCCCATCACGGCGTGACCCCGGCCCATGTCGTCGTGGGCGAAGGGATCGACGGGCTTCTGGGCCTGCTGGTCCGGCTGCTCGTCGGCGCGGGCGATGCGGTCGTGACCTCGCTCGGCGCCTATCCGACCTTCGCCTTCCATGTCGCGGGCTTCGGCGGCACGCTCCACCGCGTGCCCTACAGGGGCGATCATGAAGACCCCGAGGCGCTGGTCGCCACGGCGCGCGAAACCGGAGCGAAGCTCCTCTACTTCGCCAATCCCGACAATCCGATGGGATCGTGGCACCCCGCCGCGACCGTCCGCGCGATGGTCGAGGCCCTGCCCGAGGGCTGCCTTCTCCTGCTGGACGAAGCCTATGCCGATCTTGCCCCCGCAGGCACCGTGCCCGACATCCCCGCCGACGACCCGCGCGTGATCCGGATGCGGACCTTTTCCAAGGGCTACGGGCTGGCGGGGCTGCGCGTGGGCTATGCCATCGCCGCGCCCGACCTGATCCGCGCCTTCGACAAGGTCCGCAACCATTTCGGCATGGGCCGCGTCGCGCAGGCGGGTGCCTTGGCGGCGCTGGCCGATCAGGGGTGGCTTGCGCAGGTGGCCGCGCAGGTGGCGCAGGCGCGCGACGCTATTGGAGGGATCGCCCGCGCCAACGGGCTTTCCCCCCTGCCGTCGGCCACAAATTTCGTCGCCGTGGATTGCGGGGGCGACGGGGATTTCGCCCGTGCCGTGCTGCGCGAACTGGTCGCGCGGGATGTCTTTGTCCGCATGCCCGCCGTGGCGCCGCTGGACCGCTGCATCCGCATCAGCGTGGGCCGCCCCGCCGATCTGGCGGTGCTGGAGACGGCGCTGCCGCAGGCGCTGGCCGCGGCGCGGGGATAGATCAGCCCTTTTCCGTCAAGGGCTCTGCCGGGCCGAGCGCGGGTGCAGCCCCTGCCCCGCCATCCGTCGCGGGGCCAAGGCGCGGCACCTCCGCCGCGCGCGGCGCGGCAAGCGGCGCTGCCGCTTCGCCGCCAAGGGCGCGGCGGAACACCAGCATGTTCTGTTCGGTCGTCTTGACGCCGGTAAAGCCCGACCGTTCGTCGCAGGGCAGCGTCTCGGCGCGGACATAGTCCCAGCCGTCGCGGCCCAACTGGTTCATCACGGTGGTCAGCGCCAGCGCGAAGCGGTCTTCGGTCGTCTTCGCCTCGCGCGATTTCTCGCCACGGCGGGGGGCGGGGATGACCTTGTATTCGTAACGCTGCATCTGGGCCTCCGGTCTGCGCGACGGACCCTAGCGGAAGCGCAGGTGCGGGGGAAGGGCCGGGCCTGCCCCCCGCACGGGCCTGTGATCAGGCCGCTTCAGAGCCCCAGCTTCGCGGCCACCATCTGGTTGACGACCGCCGGATTGGCCTTGCCCCCCGTGGCCTTCAGCACCTGCCCCGTGAACCAGCCCGCGAGCTTGGCATTGACCTTGGCCTTTTCCACCTGTTCGGGATTGGCCGCGATCAGGGCATCGAGCGCGGCTTCGATCGCGCCCGTATCCGTCACCTGCTTCATGCCGTTCCTGGCCGCCACCTCGGCCGGATCGCCGCCTTCGGACCAGAGGATCTCGAACAGGTCCTTGGCCATCTTGGTCGTGATCTCTCCGCTGGCGATCAGGTCCAGCACGCCGCCGATCTGGGCGGGCGACAGCGGGCT
>JBEEOG010000076.1:0-3585 GCA_041191745.1 Pseudomonadota bacterium
ACCGGCGTCGTCAGCGAACATCAGGCGGGCAAGGTGATCGGCTGGCAGCCCACCGGCATCCGCATCCGTGGCCACCGCTCCACCCCCGGCCGCTATTTCCGCGTGTCCGAACCCGGCCTCGGCTGGGGTGGCACGCGGCTGACCGACCCGTTGCAGATCCTCGGCCCGTGGGACGCCAAGCGCGGCGCGCGGCCGGGGCTGACGCTCCTGATGGTGTCCACCACGGGCGAGCAATTCGGGTATTTCGTGCTGGATCAGGCTCTGCTCCCGCAGAAACGGCCCCTGCCGCCCGAACTGGAACCCACCGTCCGGCTGATCGACGAGAATTGCGAACCCTCGCTCTGCACCGTCCTGTTCATGGGTGGTGCGGGGGGCAGCCTGCGCGCGGGCGTGACCAAGAACCCCGTGCGTCTGACGCGGTCGGTGCAGGGGCGGGAAACGCGCCTGACCTCGGGCGGGGCGGAGTGCTACATCTGGCCGGGGGGCGGGATCACCTTCATGGTCGATGTGCTGAACCTGCCCGCCGGAAGCTTCGGCCATGTGCCCACGCCCGCGCTGGTGGCGCCCCTTGAATTCACCCTGCCCCGCGCGGCCTATCTGGCCATGGGCGGGCATGGAGAGGCGATCCGCACCGTCCCGCAGGTGATGCAGGAAGGGGGCGAATACCCCACCGCCGCGCGGCTGGAACCCTGGCGGAGCGACGGGATATGAGCGGGGCACAGGCGACATGGCTGCCGGAGGGGCGGCTGCATCTCCATCACGGGCCGATCGACCTGATCCTGCAGGGCTGGGGTGATCCCGCCGCCCTGCGCGCCGGATATGCGGCGGCGGTGGCCAGATTCGAGACGATCCTTGCCGAATTGGCCTCCGAACTGCCTGCCTTGCGTTCGGAAGTTGCGCCCCTGTCCGGCCCCGTGGCGCGGGTCATGGCGGGTGCCGTCGCCCCCTTCCGCCCCGAATTCATCACACCCATGGCCGCCGTGGCGGGGGCGGTGGCACAGACGATCCTTGGCGCCTTCGTCCGCGACGGGATCAGCCGCGCCTATGCCAACAACGGCGGCGACATCGCGCTGCATCTGGCGGCGGGGGAACGCCTGACCTGCGCCGTGGCGGGCAGCGAAACCCGCATCACCGTCCACGCCGCCGACCCCGTGCGCGGCATCGCCACCTCCGGCTGGCGGGGGCGCAGCTGGTCTTTGGGCATCGCGGATTCCGTCACTGTTCTTGCCGGAACCGCGGCACAGGCCGATGCCGCAGCCACCATGATCGCCAATGCGGTGGATCTTCCCGGCCACCCCGCCATCACCCGCCGCCCCGCTTGCGAGCTTCAGGCCGACAGCGACCTTGGCCACCGCCCGGTCACTGTTGCGGTCGGTCCCCTGACCCGATCCGACATCGAAACCGCCCTCGCTCGCGGTGCCGCGACGGCGCAGGCCTTCCGCGCGCGCGGCCTGATCGAGGCCTGCGCCATCACCCTTGCCCATGACACCCGAACCCTCGGCCCCCTGCGCCTGAAGGAGCCTGAACTTGCCTGACTTCCCCATCCGCCGCATCACCACCCAGATCGAGGAGATCCGCCACGAAGGCGGCCCCGCCGCCACCCCGCCCGTCCTGCGCGGCGCGGTCTTTGCCATCTGCGCCAACCCCTTCGCGGGCCGCTATGTGCAGGATTTGCAAGCCGCGATGGACGACCTCAAACCGCTGGCGCTGGACCTGACCGACCGTCTGGTCGCGGCCATGGGTGGGCGCGACGGGATCGACGCCTATGGCAAGGGCGCGATCGTGGGCGAGAACGGCGAAAGCGAACATGGCGCGATCTGGCATGTGGCGGGCGGCTACGGGATGCGCGACCGTCTGGGCGAATGCCGCGCCATCGTGCCCTCGGCGATGAAGGTGGGGGGGCTGGGGTCGACGCTGGACATCCCGCTGGGCCATCTGAACGCGGCCTATGTGCGGTCGCGCTTCGACGTGGTCACCGTCAGGGCCGAGGATGCCCCCCGCGCGAACGAGGTGCTGTTCGCGCTGGCCATGGCCAAGGGCGGCCGCGTGCACAGCCGGATGGGCGGGCTGGAGGTCTGGCAGGTGAAAGGGGAGGATGGCTTGCGGTGACAGTCAGGCGGCAGCCAGAGGCGACGACATTATTTCGTCCCCAAAGGGGGGCACGGCCCCCTGCGCTGGCGCTTGCCATGTTCCTGCTGCCCTCTGCCGCCTTTGCCTGCGCGCTGCCGCCTTCGGTCGTTCTGACGCTTCCGACCGGCTGGTACATGACCGGCGCGGCGCTGACGGTAGCGCTGACCGCGCTGTTCGGGGCCGCCGCCCATTCCCTGCCGGAGCCGCACCCCCGCCTGCTGATGGAGCGGCGGGTGCTGCTGCCGGAAACGGTGACATCCTATCTGTCCTTCCTCGGCTTTCTGGGGCTTCTCTTTGTCGGCTGGTTCGGGTCGCGCGATCCGATGCACAACCTGATGACGCTGGTCTTCTGGACGGGGGTCTGGATCGCGCTGCCGCTGGGGTCCATGCTGGTGGGCAACCTGTGGCGGCCCTTGAACCCGTGGACCGGCCCCGTGCGGATCGTCCGCACGTTGATGGGGCGGTCGGGACGCGTCGGTCTGTCCCGTCTCGGCCATCTACCCGCCGTCTGCGGCTATGCGGGCTTCGTCTGGTTCCAGATGGTGTCGCTGCGACCCGACGATCCCGCCGTCCTTGCGACCACCGCCGCGGTCTACTGGCTGGTGATCTTCGCCCTCGCGGTGGCGGAAGGCGAGGATTGGCTGAAACAGGGGGAATTCCTGACCGTCCTGATGGGCTGGCTGGCCCGCGTCGCGCCCCTCTGGCTGGAGGTGGATGGCCCCCGCGCCCGCCTGATGCTGGGCTGGCCCGGCGCGCAGGTGCTGCGGATGGAGCCGCTGACCGCATCCGCCACGGCCTTTGTCACGCTGGCGCTGGCGGCGCTGACCTTCGACGGGGTGATGGAGACGTTCTGGTGGATGGGCCTGATCGGGGAAAACCCGCTGGAACCGACGGGCCGGTCGGCGGTGATGGGGGTCAACACGCTGGGCCTGCTGGGGGCATGGGCGCTGACGGCGGCGACGATCCTCGGCGCGATCCGGCTGGGGCAGGCGATGGGCGGGCGGTTCCGCACGGGGCCCGTCATGCTGTCCTTCCTTGCCATCGCGGCGGGCTATCACGCGGCGCATTACCTCGTGACGCTTCTGACCGCGGGGCAATACACGCTGGCCGCGCTGAACGACCCGCTGTTCCGTGGCGACAGCCTTCTTGGCCTGTCGGAATTCTTCGTCTCCTTCGGTTTCCTGACCGACCCGACCGTGATGCCCGCCATCTATGGCGCGCAATTCGCCGCCATCCTGCTGGCGCATCTGCTGGCGGTGTATCTGAGCCTGAAGCTGGCGGGGAACGTCCCCGCCCGCGCGCATCTGCCGATGACCGCGCTGATGGTGGCTTACACAACCTTAGGGTTGTGGCTATTGTCCACCGCGCGAAGTGCTTGAAATGAAAGCAAAAATCGGATGCGCACAAACGAATTCAACCGGAGGCCCGCAAGAAAGACGGACCCCACCAACAGAG
>JBEEOG010000077.1:0-6431 GCA_041191745.1 Pseudomonadota bacterium
ACCGAACCCCTCCATCCCCTTCGGACAAATATCCTCGGGGGGGCGCGCCCGGCACGGGCGCGGGGGGGCAGACGGCCCCCCTGCCACGGCCCGCCACGGACGGGACGCCGGTCATGCGGGCGCCCCTCATCCGAAGGCCTCGTCAAAGGCGCCCATGCGCCCGCCGGCCGCGGGCGGGCGCGCCTTGAAGGGCGTCAGGTCCAGCACCGCCGCCTCGGGCAGGCCGAGGTCGATATGGGTGGCGATGACCGCCGATCCGCCCTGCGCCAGATGCCCGCGCAGCACGCCCGCGAAGAGGGCGACCGACGCGGCGTCGAGGCTGACGGTCGGTTCGTCCAGAAGCCAGACGGGACGCCCCGTCACCAGAAGCCGCGCAAGCCCCAGCCGCCGCTTCTGCCCCGCCGACAGATGCGCGGCGCGGCGGGTGGCCAGCGCGGTCAGGTTCATCGCCGCCATCGCCGCCCCCACCCCGCCCTGCCCGTGCAACTCGGCCCAGAAGGCAAGGTTCTCGGCCACGCTCAGCACGGCCTTGATCCCGTCGGCATGGGCGGCATAGGCAAGGCTTTCGGGCGACAGCGACACCTCGCCCGCCATGGCCGGTTGCAGGCCCGCCAGCGTTCGCAAAAGCGTGGTCTTGCCCGATCCGTTCGGGCCGCGCAGCACCAGCGCCTGCCCAGCATCCAGCGTGAAGGACACCCCCTCGAGCACGGCGATCCCGCCGCGCGCGACGGTCAGGTCGGCGACCTTCACCGCGACGCCCCCGAAAGAAAAATCTTCGTCCGAAGATTTTTCGGCCGCGAAGATTTTTCGGACGAAAAATCTTCTTCCCGCGCGGTCATGGCCTGTCCACCGGCAGCAGCGCCGCCGCGATCAGCCGCCCTTCGGCCAGAAGCACGTTGTAGGTCCGGCAGGCGGCGGGCGAGGACATCACCTCCACCCCGATCCCCGCGGCTTCGAGCGCGGCGCGGAAGGCCCTGGGCGGATGCGCGATATCGGCCCCCATGCCGAGGAACAGCACGTCGATCCGCCCCGCCAGCGCCAGCGGCGCGGCGGTATCGTCCAGCCCGCCCCATGGCCCCGCATCCCATGGCGTGATCAGGCAGGCCCCCTGCAGGACATGCCCACCGATGCGGAAGAAGCCCGGACCATAGCCTTCGACCGGCTGGGCCTGTCCGTAGCTGATCTCGGTCAGGCGCATGGACCCCTCTCAGGCGTCGATATTGGCAAAATCGTCGGGCGCGGCGGATTTCTTCTTTTCCGACCGGTCGAGCCCGATGATCAGCACGATGTTCTTGGCCACATAGACAGAAGAGTAGGTGCCGAACAGCACGCCAAGGAAGATCGCAAGGCTGAAACCGCGCAGCACGTCGCCGCCCAGCACCAGCATCGCCCCCACCGCGAGCAGCGTGGTCAGCGCCGTCATCAGCGTGCGTGCCAGCGTCTCGTTGACCGAGATGTTCATCACCTCGCGCAGGGGGGTGGTCTTGTACTTCTGCAAATTCTCGCGCAGGCGGTCGAAGACGACGACCGTGTCGTTGATCGAATAGCCGAGGATCGTCAGCAGGGCCGCCACGATGGTCAGGTCGAACTTGATCTGGAACACCGCGAAGATGCCGATGGTGATGATCACGTCATGCAAAAGCGCCAGCACCGCGCCCACGCCGAACTGCCATTCGAAACGCACCCACATGTAGCCCATGATGGCAAAGCTGGTGACCGCCAGCGCAAGGACGGATGTCCAGACCAGTTCCCCCGACACTTTCGGCCCGACGCTTTCGACACTGGGAAAGGTCATGTTGGGGTCGATGGTGCGCAGCGCCGCTTCGACTGCCGCGATTTCCTCGGGCGTGACGGACTGGGTTTCGTCCAGTGCCGCGATGCGGACCATGGTGACATGCTGGTCCTCGTCGAAGCTCGCGTCGAAGACCTCGGTGATCGAGATGTCGCCAAGGGGCAGTGTCTGCAGCGCCTCGCGGTATTCCGCAACGTTGACCGGCAGGGTCGATTCCGTGCGGATCGTGGTCCCGCCCTTGAAGTCGATCCCGTAATTCAGCCCCATCACCGCCCAGGCGACGATGGCCAGCACCGACAGCATCAACGAGCCGCCGAAGGTGATCCACTGCCAGCGGAAGAAATCCCAATTCGGATTGTCGGGAGCGAGCTTGAAACGCCATGCCATGACGGGGACTCCTTCAGACGACGAGCGTCTTCGGCTTGCGCCGGTTGTACCAGATCTCGACGATCAGCCGCGTCACGTTGATCGCGGTGAAGACCGAGGTGAGGATGCCCACGGCCAGCGTGACCGAGAAGCCCCGCACCGGCCCCGCGCCGAGGAAGAACAGCACCGCCGCCGTGATCAGCGTGGTCACGTTCGCGTCCATGATCGCGGGCAGCGCGCGTTCGAAGCCCTGCTGGATGGCGCGGGCGGCGTTCTTCGATCCGGCCCGCAACTCGTCGCGGATGCGTTCGTAGATCAGCACGTTGGCATCGACCGCCATGCCGATGGTCAGCACCAGACCCGCGATGCCCGGCAGCGTCAGCGTGCCGCCGATCAGCGACAGGACGCCGAAGATCAGCACCATGTTGATGGCCAGCGCCACGACCGCGAAGACCCCGAAGAGCCCGTAGGAGGCGATCATCAGCACGCTGACGGCCGCACCCGCGACCAGCGTCGCCACGCGGCCCGCATCGATCGAATCCTGCCCCAGTTCGGGGCCGATCGTGCGTTCCTCGAGAAAGGTCATCTCGGCCGGCAGCGCGCCCGCGCGCAGAAGGACGGCCAGCTGGGTGCTGTCCTCGACCGTGAAATTGCCGGTGATGATGCCCGATCCGCCGGGGATGTGGCTCTGGATCACGGGGGCCGAGATCACCTCTTCGTCCAGCACGATGGCGAAGGGGGCGCCGATATTGGCGGCCGTGTAGTCGCCGAACTTGCGCGCGCCGGTCGCGTCGAAACGGAAGCTGACCGCGGGGCGGCCGTTCTGGTCGAAGGAGGGCTGGGCATCCACCAGCTCCTCGCCCGTCACGACGGGGGTGTCCTCGACGATGTAATAGACCCCCTCCTCGTCGATCGAGGGCAGCACGCTCGCGCGCGGCGGGGCATCGGCATTGGCGGTCGCGGCGCGGCCCACCACCGGATGGAAGGCCAGTTTCGCCGTGGTGCCGATCAGCGCCTTGAGTTCCGCCGCCGAACCGATGCCGGGCACCTGGATCAGGATGCGGTCCTGACCCTGACGCGGGATCGTGGGTTCGCGGGTGCCCACCTCGTCCACGCGGCGGCGGATGATCTCCAGCGACTGGTCGATGGTGCGCCCGTCGGATGCAGTCTTTTCCGCCTCGGACAGGCGGACGATGATGGTCGTCCCCTCGCCCGTCACCTCGATGTCGTTCTGCCCCGCGCCGGTGAAGGACACGATGGGCGAGGCCAGCGCCGAGACAGCCTCCACCGCCGCCACCATGCCGTCGGCGTTCTGGATCGAGACATGCAGCTCGCCCGGCGGGGCGGGCTGGCGGCGCACGCCGCCGGTCTGGTCGCGCAGGTCGCGCAGCGCGTCGCGCACCTCGGGCCAGAGCGCGTCCATCCGCGCGTCATAGACATCGGCGACCTGCACTTCGGCCAGAAGATGCGCGCCGCCGCGCAGGTCGAGACCCAAATTGACCAGCCCCGACGGCAGCCAGTCCGGCCAGAGCGCCAGATCCGCCTCGTTCGCGGCGGTGGTCACGCCGGTCTTCTCGATCTCGGCCAGCGCGTCGTTGTGCCGCTCTACCTGCGTGTAGAAAGCGTTGGGCAGGGCAAGAAGCATCCCCGCCAGCACGGTGGCCAGGATGACGAGACGCTTCCAGAGCGGGGTGTGCAACATGGGTCCGGTCCGGTCAGGCGGCTGCGGGTTCGGTCTTGTTCATCACCTGCGTGATGGTGTGCCGGACGACCTTGACCTTGACGTTGTCGGCGATCTCGACCTCGATCAGGCCGTCTTCCTGCACCTTCGTCACCTTGCCGACGATCCCGCCCGCGGTCATGACCTGATCGCCACGGCGCAGCGCCTCGACCATGGCCTTGTGCTCTTTCATCTTCTTCTGCTGCGGACGGATCAGCAGGAAGTACATGATCGCGAAGATCAGGATCAGCGGCACGAAAGAGGCAAAGGCCGAACCGGCGCTTGCGCCACCGGCTGCCTGCGCGAAGGCGGGAGTTGCGAACATCAGAAGTCCCCTCACTGTTCTGTCGCGGGGCTGCCACCCCGCATTTCGGCGCGCACCCTATAGTCGGCCCTGACCGAAGGCAAGGCACGGGGCGGGCGCGGCGCTGGCTACGATATGGGCATCGCGCCGCACGGCGCAAAGGGGGCAACGCGCGGGCGGCGTGGCGGGGGCGTGACGGGGCGGTGACGGGCCGCCGCATCCGGCCGGATGGGTCGGGCGGCCGATGGCATGGCGGGGCTAAGCCCGCCCGCCACGCCGCCGTTCAGCAATCCGGAAACGTGCAAGGCCACGGTCGGGGCCCTGCCGCCGCGACCGGCAGACAACCGGAGACGACATGAACGACACAAGGATGAGGGAGCTGCTCACCAGCACCTCCGATCTGGCAAAGGCGAGCCTTGCCACACGCATCTTCATCAGCCGCTTGCGGATCGAGGTGCGTGCCCAGCCCACCCAGCTGGCCGCCAAGATGGACGAACTGAAGGCCTTCATCGCCAAGAACGCCTTCGCCCTCAGCGACCTTGCAACCGTGTGACCGGAACCGGAGCGATCATGAAAAACGAACTTCTCACCGTCGCCGAAGCGGCCCTGCGGATCGAAGCCGGCGACATCCTGTCCATCGCGGGCCCCGACCACCTGCTGGCACAGCTGCCTGCGGGCCACTGGATCGGCGGCACCACCGTCTACCTGCTGACCGATGCGGGCGGCGCGCGGGTTGAGGATCGCGTCTTCTGCACGACCTTCCCCATGGCCGATGGCGCGACGCTGCGCCACCTGCCCGTCGCCGACCTGCCCGCCATCGCCGAAGGCTACCTTGCGGGCGGCGCGACGCTGATCCTGCTGCCGGGCTTTTCGCAGGCCCACAGCGCCTTTGCGCTGGAGGGCGCGGGCTATCCGGGCCTGTTCGACCAGCCGCTGATGGGCTGGGTCACGGGCGTGCCCGTCGAAGAGATCGGCACCGCGACCCCCGCCGTCTATGACGGGCGCGGCGCGACCCGCCATACCGAAGGCGCGATGGTCATGCACCTGTCCCTGCCCGAGGGCGCGCAGGCCACGCTCGACATCGTCAACATCTTCGAACAGGGCCGCAACGCCGCCACCGTCACCTTCGCGCAGACGGGCTTTGCCGCCACCCGCGCCCGCGTGGACGGGGTCGAGGTCGATTTCGCCACATGGCTGCGCGATGCGGCGATCGACACCCGCCTGCCCCTCGTGGCCAACTATGCGGGCGCGATGGTCAATGTCTCGATCCGCACGACCGACGCGGAAAAGGGCGAGGTGACCTTCTACGCCCCCGTCGTGGCGGGCGTCGAATACCGCCTTGCCACGCCCGTGGCCGATTACGCCACGGCCTTCCGCGCCTGCCTTGCCGATGGCGGGGCGTCGCAGCACTCGTGCAACTGCATCCTGAACTACCTCTACGGCGACATGGCCGGAAAGAAGACGGGCCAGTTCACCGGACCCGTCACCTTTGGCGAGATCGCCTATATCCTGCTGAACCAGACGCTCGTGAAGCTCGACATCGCCGCGTGACCTGTCCCTTCGGCGACCGGCCCCGCGCACAGCCACGCGCGGGCCGGACCCCCTCTGCCCCCGCGGCAGAGGGGTTTTTTACAGGTCGAAGGCCGCCTGACGCCCGCCACGTTCTTCACGCGGCGCTTGGCGGAAGGTGTCGGCACGGCGCAGAGGCAGGCGCACGGCGCGGTCGCGCAGGCGCATCGCATCCTCGATGGTCACGATCTGGACCTTGGGAACGATGACGCCTTCGACTTCGACCTGCCCCGCGCTGGCGGCTTCGGCCACCATCGGCTGGGTGGGGGGCGTCAGCGTCAGGAACACGGCAAGGTCGGCCTTCTGGCGGTCCATCACGCCCTTCAGGTCGCCGATCATGGCGCGGCCCACATTGTCGCCCGCCTTGACCGATACGATGGCACGGCCCGTCTTGCCGAAATAGAGGTTCCCGTCCACCCCGCCATCCGCCCCGCGCTTCGAGAAATTGCCGGGCTGCGCGTCGATGAGGGAAAGCGCCCATTTCTCGAATTCGAAGTAGTAGCGGCTGTCCTGCCGCCCGCGGCGGGCAAGGTCTTGTGCCGCGGCAAGGTCCTGCGGGACGCCATAGGTGGTGAAGGCCACGCCTTGGAACGCCTGACGCAGGCGCTTTTCGATCAGGCCGATGGCAAGGTGGGTGATGTCGATCCCGATCCATGCGCGGCCCAGCTTTTCCGCCGCAT
>JBEEOG010000078.1:0-3911 GCA_041191745.1 Pseudomonadota bacterium
AGGCGGTTGCGGTCCGGCGCCGGGGGAGGGGCGGCGGTCCATGGCTGGATCGCGTCGGGGGTGATGGAGAGGCGGTCCATCAGGCGACGGAAGCGGAACTGCGGGTGATCCTCGCCCGTCATGGCATCGTCGAGCCGGTTCCAGACGGAGGCGGGCATAAGCGTGTCGAAGCCGGGCAGGATGAGCGCGCCCTGCGGTAGCGCCGCGACGGCCTGCATCAGGGCGGCGGTGGTGCCGCGCGACCCGGTGGAGCCTGCGACGATCACGGGGTCCTGCGGGGGATGGCTTGTCCAGAGGTCGGTCAGGCGGGTGACGGCAAGGCGTTGGCGGGTTTCGGCATCCGGTGACTCGGCCCCCGAGAAGAAGGGGGCAACGATGCGCAGGAATTCGCGGGTGCGCGCCCAGTGGGCGGAATGGTCGGACACGTCCAGCGCGGCGATGGTGGCGGGGGCGACGGATTCGCCCTGCATTTCGTCCATCAGCGTGGCGAGACTGTCGGCGAGGTCATAGAGCGCCGCGCGGGGGGCAAGGTCGGGTTGGCGGTCGAGCAGACCGGCGATGAGTTGGGTCAGTTCAAGGCGACGGCGCAGCGGCGAGACGGCGGCGGGTAGTCCGGCGAGGGGCTGGCCTTCGGCGATGTCGGTCAGCACGCGCAGGCGCGGCAGGATGCCGGGACCGGAGGCGAGGAACGCGTCGATCACACGGCGGCGCATGCGGTTGGTGTTGAGGTAGAGGGTGACGCGGGCCATCGCCTCGGGCGGTTCGTCCGCCAGTCGGGTGCGGAGGCCCGCGACGATGGCGGGTGCCACATCGACGCCGGGGGGAAGGTGGAACAGGCGTGGGCCGGGTTCGGGGAACATCATCGGGATAAAAGGGCTTCGGCAAGGGAAATGCCTTTGGGGCGACCAACATCGCACCATCCGCCCCTGTGAACCAGCCCGTAGAGACGGCCTGCCGCGATCATGCGGTCCCAGAGCCGGTTGAGGGAGAAGGCTTCCTCTTCAATTGCGGCAAGGCCGTCAGTGCGGAGGATTTGCGCGCCGAGGTAGACGGGTCCGGCTGCGCCCTTGGCGCGGGATAGGCGTCCTGCATCGTCCATCAGGAAATCCCCCGTGCCGGTATGGCCCGTGGCCTGGTCGGGCGGGAGGAGTAGGAGGAGGCCATCCATCCGCGTGCCATCCCATGCGTCCATGAGTTCGGTCAGGGGGTTTTCGCCCGTCCAGACGGCATCGGTGTTCAGGGTAAGGACAGGATTGCCGTCCAGCAGGGGCAGCGCGCGCTTCAGCCCGCCCCCGGTTTCGAGGATGCGCGGTTCTTCGCGCGAGATCGGGATGCGGCGCGGGGCGAGGTGCGCTTCGATCTGATCGGGGAGGTAGTGGGTGTTGGCGACGATGCGGGTGATGCCTGCGGCGTCGCAGAGGGTGAGGGCGTGGTCGATCAGGGGTTTGCCTGCGACTTCGATCAGCGGCTTGGGGCGCGTGGCGGTCAGCGCGCCCATGCGGGTGCCGAGGCCCGCGGCGAAGAGCATCAACGGTGGGGGTGCTGGCCGCATTGGGCGGTGATCCTTTGCAGGGCGTCGGCTGTGGGTTCGGGCAGGAGGTCGCGGCACAGCGTGGCGAGGGGGGCGAGTGCTGGATGGGCAAGGTTGCGGTGCAGCTGGCCCCAGACGCGGGGGATGAGGGTGACATAGCCGGGCTTGCCGGATTTGAGGCAGAGGCGGGCGAAGATGCCGAGGATGCGCAGCGCGCGCTGGGCGCCGAGGGTGGCATAGGCGGGGGCGAAGGCGGCGGGGTCGATGCCCTTGGCCGCGCAGAAGCGGGAAATCATGGCGGCTTCGGTTTCCGGCGCGACGTCGCGGCGCGCGTCCTGCAGCAGCGAGACGAGGTCGTAGCCCGGTTGGCCCATCTGCGCGAGTTGGAAGTCGAGCAGACCGACGCGGGCGGTGCCAGAACGCTGGGGCAGCCAGAGCAGGTTTTCGGCGTGGTAATCGCGCAGGATCATCGTGCGCGGACCGTCAGCGTATCGACGCATGAGATCGGCGAGAGTCGTCACGAACATGGCCGGATCGGGGGATTTTCCGGTGATGGCGAAGGTGTACCACGACAGGGCAAAACTGGCGGCTTCGGCCCAGTCCTGTGCGGAGAGGTCGGGAAGGCCTGCGGGCGCGTGATGGGATTGGACCTGTATCAGAACATCAGTGGCGGCGGCGTAAAGGTCCGTCTCCAGCGATGGATCGGCGGGGATGAGGCGGGCGAAGAGTCCGTCGCCGAGGTCTTCGAGAAGGAGGAAGCCGTTGGTGTGGTCTTCGGCGAGGATGGCGGGGGGTGAGAGGCCGAGCGACGTCAGGTGGCGGGCGATGGCGGCGAAGGTTTGGGTATCGTCGCCTTTGCCGGGTGGCGCGTCCATCAGGACGGCGGTCCGATCACCCTGCGTCAGGCGGTCATAGCTGCGATCCGACGCATCGCCGGCGAGGAAGCAGCGCGTGGCCCCACCCCATCCGGCGCGGGACAGGAAGGCCTGCGACAGGGCGAGGCGGTCGGTCATGCCGTCCGTTCCAGTCGCGCGAGAAGGCCCGGACGGCCGCCCGAAAGGGTGGCGCGCCGCCCTTCGCCCTCGGCCGAGAGGTAGAGGTGGAGGGCGTCGGGGGGCAGGTGCGGACCCAGACGGTCCGGCCATTCAATCAGGCAGATCGCGGTGGAGAACGCATCGTCCAGGCCGAGTTCCAGCACGTCATCCGGGTGGGTGAGGCGGTAGAGGTCGGCATGCCAGATGTCGGGGTCGGCCTCGTAGGTTTGGACCAGCGTAAAGGTTGGGGAGGGCACATCCTCCATCCGGCCCAGACGAGCGCGGATGAGAGCGCGGGCGAGGTGGGATTTACCTGCCCCGATGGGACCATGCAAAAGCACCGTATCGCCTGCCAGCAGGACATCGGCGAGCCGTTCGCCGAGGGCGGCGGTCGCGGCTTCGTCGGGCAGGAACAGGCTGAGCGCGTCGGGCATGGCGCGACTTTACCCCGCCGCCGCGCCGCCGCAAGCCGTCAGGCCGTTCCGGTGATGGCGCGTGGCGAGGCGCGTTGGGGCAGGATGAGGAAGCCGGCAAAGGTGGCGCCATCCTTCAGCGGTGCAAAACGGCAGGAGATCAGGCGACCATCGCTCAGCCGCGCCTCGGCCCGCCATGGATCACGCGGGCCGAGAGCTGCGACGTAATCCTCGGCCTCGGTCCAGATCTGGCTGGGGGCGGTCGCGGCGCGCCAATGCGCGGTGAGTTGCCGGATGCCCGGCGCCGCGACCTCGGACCCCGGTTCGTGCGACCAGAGCCGGTTGTAGGCGGCGTTCGACATGACGAGACGGCCCGAGGCGGAAAAGACGGCGATCCCTTCATCCAGCGCATCGATCACCTGCTGGCAAAGTTCCAGATCGGCGCGGTGGCGGCTGTTGCGGATCGTTTCTGACGAGATGTCCTCGATCATCAGGGCGAGTGCGCCGTCGGGATGGGCGCGGCCGGTGACGCGGTAGGTCTGGCCGCCGGACAGGGACCAGACCTGTTCGTAGGGTTGGTTGGTTGCAGACAGATCCATCTCGACGACAGAGCGGCGCCAGTCTTTCCAGTTGGCGGGTTCCGGCACCATTCGGCGGTTCCGCATCGCGTCGAGGACGGAAACGAGCGAGGGGCGGCGCGAGAGGAATTCGGGCGAGAGCGCGATGAGATCCGCAAGGGCGGGATTGAAGATGTGAAGGTGGCGGTCGCGGTCAAACACGGCCAGACCGATGGGAAGATGGGCAAAGGTCTTGGCCATTGTCTGCATCATCTGGCCAAGCTCTGCCTCGGCGCGAACGAGGGTATCGACCGGAAGGGCGTGTCCGACATCCCGGGTGCGGACGATCTGTAGCCAGTGTCCATCCACCTCGTGC
>JBEEOG010000079.1:0-2608 GCA_041191745.1 Pseudomonadota bacterium
GATCGCGCTGGAAAGCGTGCTGGCACGGGCCGAGCGCAGCCCTGCCCCGCCCGCACCCCCGCCCGCGCCTTCGCTGCAGCCGGACCTGTGGTCGGTGATGGCCCCGCCGGAAACGCCGCCCGAAGCGCTCGCCGAAGCGCTGGCCGAACCGGTGGCCGAAGCCCCCGAAGCGCCGATGGCGCTGGATGTGGCCGAAGGCAGCGACCCTGCGCCGGTCGAAGGCGTGCTGCCCTTTGCCCCCGCGCCTGCCCCCGCAGGAACCGAGGTCGCCGATCCGTCCGACGCGCCGCCCGCGGCTGAGGCTGACGGGATCGAGACCGCGCCGACCCTTGCCGCGCGCCTGCGGGCGGTGCCTGCCGGCACGTCCGGCGCCGATCCGCAGGCGCTGCTGGCCCTGCGCGAGCGTCTGCGCGGCCTGCGCGACAGGCTGGCCGAAGCCGCGCGCCGTCGCGCCCGCTGATCTTGAAAATGCTGCGCTTTCCCGCTTGCCCCTGCCCGGAAAACCGGTATGTATCCCCCACATCGTCGGGCCGTGGCGCAGCCTGGTTAGCGCGTCCGTCTGGGGGGCGGAAGGTCGCGAGTTCGAATCTCGCCGGCCCGACCATCAAGACCGCCCGCCTGCCATCCGGCAGTGCGGGCGGTTCTGTTTCCGACATGTGCGACGGGGGATGGCACGGATGATGACGACCGGCGTGCTGCCTTCGCAGGCCCTGCGCGGATTGATCGCGGATGGCGCGATCAGCGCCGATCCCCCGATCATCGACGCGCAGGTGCAGCCCGCCAGCCTCGATCTGCGGTTGGGGACGGTGGCCTATCGCGTGCGCGCCTCCTTCCTTGCGGGGCAAGGCCGCAGCGTGGCCGAACGGCTGGCCGAGTTCGAGATGCACCGCGTGGACCTGTCGCAGGGCGCGGTGCTGGAAAAGGGCTGCGTCTATGTGATTCCCCTGATGGAACAGCTGCGCCTTCCCGCTGGCCTGACCGCCGTCGCCAATGCCAAATCCTCGACGGGGCGGCTCGACCTTCTGACCCGCACGATCACCGATGGCGGGACGGAATTCGACCGCATCCCCGAAGGTTATGACGGCCCCCTCTATGCCGAGGTCTGCCCGCGGTCCTTTTCCGTCCTCGTCCGGCCCGGCATGCGGCTGAACCAGGTCCGCTTCCGCAGGGGGCAGGCCGTGCTCGACGATGCGGCGCTGGCCGCGCTGCACGCGGCGGACCCGCTGGTGGACAGCTCCGCCGTGATTTCCGAAGGTCTGGGCTTTTCGGTGGACCTGTCGCCGGGGCCGGGCGATCTGGTGGGCTACCGCGCCAAGCCGCATACGGGCGTGATCGACCTTGACCGGATCGGCCACTATCCGGCGGCGGAATTCTGGGAGGAAATCCGCACGCGCGAGAATCGCATCATCCTCGACCCCGGGGCGTTCTACATCCTCGTCAGCCGCGAGGCGGTGACGATCCCCCCCGACTTTGCTGCCGAGATGGCGCCCTATCTGGCCATGGTGGGCGAGTTCCGCGTGCATTACGCGGGCTTCTTCGATCCGGGCTTCGGCCATGCGGCGGCGGGCGGCAAGGGGTCGCGCGGCGTGCTGGAAGTGCGCTGCCACGAGGCGCCCTTCGTCCTCGAACACGGGCAGGTCGTGGGGCGGCTGGTCTATGAACGCATGTCCGAACGGCCCGAAACGCTGTACGGGCAGGCGATCAAGTCGAACTATCAGGGACAGGGCCTGAAACTGGCCAAGCAGTTCCGCTGAGGCTTACCAGAGCTTGCGCCCGACCTTGACCGTCTGGCGCAGACGCTTGGCCTGTTCCTTCGATGCCTTGTGGCGGGCGCGCTCGTCGCCGTTCATTTCGGACTTTTCCTTTTGCGGGCCAAGGGCAAGGTCCAGCCCCTTGTTCACAGCCGCGCCCATGAAGCGTTTCATGAGCAGCTTTCCAAGCATGCCGACCAACTGGTTCAGGTTCATACCGCCTACCCTCAATCCTCGAAAAGTTCACTCTGGCCGGTCGTGGCCTCGTCCTCGTCCGTATCTGGGGATTGCATCGCGCCCGGCAAGGGGCGGTTGTCCAGAAGCCCCGCCGCGCGCAGCTCTTTCAGCCCCGGCAGGTCGCGCGCGGATTCCAGCCCGAAATGGTCGAGGAAGCCTTCGGTGACGACAAAGGTCACCGGACGGCCCGGCGTCATGCGGCGGCGGCCAAGGCGGATCCACTCCATCTCCAAGAGCTGGTCGATGGTGCCGCGCGACACGGCGACGCCGCGGATTTCCTCGATCTCGGCCCGCGTCACCGGCTGGTAATAGGCGATGATGGCCAAGGTCTCGATCGCCGCGCGCGAGAGTTTGCGCTGTTCGACCGTTTCCTTCATCATCAGATGGCCAAGGTCGGGCGCGGTGCGGAAGGCCCAGGCATCGCCCACGCGCAGCAGGTTCACCCCCCGCCCGTCATAGCGGCGGCGCAGATGGGCGATGGCCTCGGCCGGATCGCAGCCATGCGGCAGGCGCTTTTCCAGTTCGGCCACCGTCACCGGATCGGCGCTGGCGAACAGGATCGCCTCCACCATGCGTTCCTGTTCGCCCATCGGCGGGGCGTCGAACAGGCTGCGTTCGGG
>JBEEOG010000080.1:0-5106 GCA_041191745.1 Pseudomonadota bacterium
TGCCAGTACATGGGCTTTTCGGGCTTTTCCGAAATGCAGCGCCTGTTCCGCGACTCCTACTCTCCCGCATGGCCGGATTACGCCACCCGCCTGTCCAGCCTGAAGGATCAGGGCGCGGGCAGCCCCGCAGCCCTTCTGGCCGAATTCGTCGAGGCGGGGCGGCTGTCGCTGGAACAGCTGGCCAAGACGGCGGACGAGGCAGCGCTGACCGACGCGGTGGCGCTTCTGGCGCGGGCGGGGACGATCCATGTCGCGGGCTTCCGCCGCGCCTATCCGGTCGCCTCCTATCTGGCCTATGTGTTCGAGAAGATGCAGGTCCCCGCCATGCTGCATGACGGTGTGGGCAAGCTTGACCACCGCTTTGCGCTGCGCGCGGGCGATGCGGTGCTGGCCATCACCTTCGCCCCCTATTCCGAAGAGACGCTGGCGCTGGCCGATGACGCCCGCGCGCGCGGCCTGCCGGTCGTGGGCATCACCGACCGCGTGACCAGCCCGCTGGCGCGCAGCGCCGATGCCGTCCTGACCGTGCCCGAGGTCGATTTCGGCGCCTTCCGGTCGCTGTCCGCGACGATTGCCATGGCCATGGCGCTGGCCGTCGCGGTCGGATCGGCGCGCGGATAAGGGGGCTTCCACCAGCCGACATTTTGGAATAAATATTCCAAAAATCCGGACCGCCCCCGAGTCCCGCCCCGAGTCCAGCCCACGCGGGTCCCGCCCCGCCCGAGGAGTTCGCGCCATGACCGCCCCGCCCCCCGCCGCAAAGACGCCGCCCGAAAAGCGGCTGGACGTCATCACCATCGGCCGCTCCTCGGTCGATCTCTATGGCGCGCAGGTGGGCGGGCGGCTGGAGGATATGGGGTCCTTCCAGAAATACATCGGCGGCAGCCCGACGAACATGGCGGCGGGCACCGCGCGTCTGGGCCTGCGCTCGGCCCTGATCACGCGGGTGGGCGACGAACATATGGGCCGCTTCATCCGCGAGGAGCTGGCGCGCGAGGGCGTCGATGTGCGCGGCGTGAAGACCGATCCCGAACGGCTGACCGCGCTCGTCCTCTTGGGCATCCGCGACGAGTCGCAGTTCCCCCTGATCTTCTACCGCGAGAACTGCGCCGACATGGCGCTGTGCGAGGAGGATATCGACGAATCCTTCATCGCCGAGGCGCGGTCGGTCGTGGCAACAGGCACGCATCTGAGCCATCCGCGCACGGAAGCGGCGGTGCTCAAGGCGCTGACCCTTGCCCGCAGGCACGGGCTGCAGACCGCGCTCGACATCGACTACCGCCCGAACCTCTGGGGGCTTTCGGGGCATGGCGATGGCGAGAACCGTTTCATCGAATCCGCCGCCGTGACGGCCAAGCTGCAATCGACGCTGCACCTCTTCGACCTGATCGTGGGGACAGAGGAGGAATTCCACATCGCGGGCGGCACGACCGACACGATCGCCGCCCTGCGCGCGGTGCGGGCCGTGTCGGGGGCGACGCTGGTCTGCAAGCGCGGGCCGATGGGGGCGGTGGCCTTCACGGCGGCCATTCCCGATAGCCTCGATGCGGGCGAATCCGGCCCCGGCTTCCCGATCGAGGTCTTCAATGTCCTCGGCGCGGGCGACGGGTTCATGTCGGGGCTTCTGAAGGGCTGGCTCGACGGCGAACCCTGGCCCGTGGCGCTGAAATACGCCAATGCCTGCGGGGCCTTCGCCGTCAGCCGCCACGGCTGCACCCCCGCCTATCCCAGCTGGGAGGAGTTGCAGTTCTTCCTGTCCCGCGGGGTCGTGGAAAGGGCGCTCCGCAAGGATGCCGCGCTGGAACAGGTCCATTGGGCGACCAACCGCCACAAGGACTGGTCCACGATGCGCGTCTTCGCCTTCGACCACCGCATGCAGCTTGAGGCGATGGAGGGTGCCACGCCCGCGAAGATCGGCGCCTTCAAGGCGTTGTGCCTGAAGGCCGCGCTGACGGTGGCGGGCGGTAGGGCGGGCTACGGCATCCTCTGCGACGCCCGTCTTGGCCGCCGCGCGCTTTATGCCGCTGCGGGCACGGGGCTCTGGATCGGGCGGCCCGTCGAATGGCCCGGATCGCGGCCCCTGACGCTGGAACCCGAACTTGGCCCCGATTTCGGGGGCCTGCAGGAATGGCCGCTGGAACATGTGGTCAAGGTCCTGTGCTTCTACCACCCCGACGACGATGCCGACACCAAGGCCAAGCAGGAGGAGACCGTCCTGCGCCTGTTCCACGCCTGCCGCCGCAACCGGCTGGAGATGCTGCTCGAGATCATCCCGTCGAAGGTGGGCGCGGTGGACGACATGACCTCGGCCCGTGTGATCCAGCGGTTCTATGACCTCGGGGTTTATCCCGACTGGTGGAAGCTGGAACCCTTTGCCACCGATGCCGCCTATGCCCATGCCTGCGGCGCGATCACCCGCAACGACCCCCATGTGCGGGGCGTGGTGGTCCTCGGCCTCGACGCGCCCGAGGCGCAACTGGCGCAGTCGCTGGCGCTGGCCGCGCGGCACGATCTGGTCAAGGGCTTTGCCGTGGGCCGCACGATCTTTGCCGATGCCGCGCGCGGCTGGCTGGCGGGAACGCTTTCCGACGCAGAGGCCGTCGCCATGATGGTCGACAGATACAGCCGCCTCTGCTCCCTCTGGGACAAGGCGCGCGCAGAGAAGGAACACGCCGCATGAACACGATCCGCCTGACCGCCGCACAGGCCATGGTGCGCTGGCTGGAAAACCAGCACACGCCCGACGGCCACCGCTTCATCGAAGGGATCTGGGCCATCTTCGGCCACGGCAACGTGGCCGGCATCGGCGAGGCGCTGCACGACCGCCGCGAGAGCTTTCCCACATGGCGCGGGCACAACGAACAGACCATGGCCCATGCCGCCATTGCCTATGCCAAGGCATCCAAGCGGACGCGGGCGATGGCGGTCACCACCTCGATCGGGCCCGGCGCGCTGAACCTTGTCACCGCGGCGGCGCTGGCGCATGTGAACCGCCTGCCGGTCCTGCTGATCCCGGGCGATGTCTTTGCCAACCGCGCCCCCGACCCCGTGCTGCAACAGGTGGAGGATTTCGGGGATGGCACGGTTTCGGCCAATGACTGCTTCCGCCCCGTCAGCCGCTACTTCGACCGCATCACGCGGCCCGAACAGATCATCTCGGCGCTGCCCCGCGCGCTGCGGGTGATGACCGACCCCGCCGAATGCGGCCCCGTTACGCTGGCCTTCTGTCAGGACGTGCAGGCCGAGGCCTTCGACTATCCCCTGTCCTTCTTCGAACCGCGCGTCTGGCACATCCGCCGCCCCGAACCCGACGCGGCCGAACTGGCCGCCGCGATCGACCTGATCCGCGCGGCCAAGGCCCCCGTGATCGTGGCCGGCGGCGGCGTGATCTACAGCCAGGCCGAGGCGGAGCTGGCGGCCTTTGCCAGCGCCCACAACATCCCCGTGGTGGAAACGCAGGGCGGCAAGTCGGCGCTGGCGCATGACCATCCGCTGAACTTCGGTCCCGTGGGGGTGACGGGGGCGGCGTCGGCCAACGCCGTCTGCGAAGGGGCGGATGTGGTGATCGGGCTTGGCACGCGGTTTCAGGATTTCACCACGGGAAGCTGGGCGCTGTTCAAGAACCCCGCGCGGCGCATCCTGTCGATCAACGTGCAGCCCTATGACGCGTCGAAGCATGGCGCGATGAGCCTTGTCTCGGATGCCAAGATCGCGCTGTCGCGGATCGGTGCGGCGCTGTGGTCGCAGCGTTTCGGCGCGGCCGATGCGGCCCTGCGCGCCGACTGGGCGCGCGCCACGGCCGCGGTGAAGGCCGCGCCTGCGGCCGGCAATCTGCTGCCCACCGACGCGCAGGTGATCGGCGCGGTGCAGCGCGCGGCGGGGCCTGCGACCATCGTGATGGGCGCAGCCGGCACCATGCCGGGCGAGTTGCACAAGATCTGGGATGCCGCGCAGGGCGGCTACCACATGGAATACGGCTTTTCCTGCATGGGATACGAGATCGCGGGGGCCATGGGCATCAAGATGGCCCGCCCCGCGGCGGATGTCGTCTGCATGGTGGGCGACGGGTCCTACATGATGGCCAACAGCGAACTTGCGACGGCGGTGATGATGGGCATCCCCTTCACCGTGGTCGTCACCGACAACCGCGGCTATGGCTGCATCAACCGCCTGCAACAGGGCACGGGCGGCGCGCCTTTCAACAACCTGCTCGACGACAGCTACCATGTGAATCCGAGCCAGATCGACTTCGTCGCCCATGCGGCATCGATGGGGGCGGTGGCGGTCAAGGCCGGCAGCATCGCCGAGCTTGAGGACGCGCTTGCCCGCGCGAAATCCGCAGCGATCCCGCATGTGATCGTGATCGACACCGATCCCGCGCCCTCGACACAGGCGGGCGGATATTGGTGGGATGTCGCCGTGCCCGAGGTGTCGGGGCGCGAAAGCGTGCGCGCGGCCCGTGCGCGATACGAAGAAAACATGAAAAACCAGCGGCTTGCCGACTGAAGCTGAGGAATGAGATGATCCTTTTCGGAACCAACCCCATCGCATGGGCCAATGACGACGACCGCAGCATCGGCGCCGATATCCCCACCGCCCGCATCCTTGACGAGGCCGGTCGCCAGATCGGCTTCGACGGGATCGAGAACGGCCACCGCTGGCCGGACGAGCCTGAGGAATTGCGCGCGCTGCTGGCCTCTTACGGGCTGAAGTTCATCTCGGGCTGGTATTCGACCGAGCTTCTGCTGCGCTCCGTCGCCGACGAGATCGCCGCCTGCCAGCCCCATCTGGCAAAGCTCAAGCACAACGGCTGCCGCGTGATGATCGTCTGCGAGACGTCGAACGCCATCCACGGCGATGCGGCGAAGCCGGTGAACGACCGCCCGCGGCTGACGGATGCGGAAATGGTGGCCTTTGGCGCCAAGCTTGAGGAATTCGCGGCCTATCTCGCCGCGCAGGGCGTGACGCTGGTCTATCACCACCACATGGGCACCATCGTCGAAAGCGCGGCCGAGATCGACGCGCTGATGGCCGCGACGGGGCCGCACACGCACCTTTTGTTCGATGCGGGCCATTGCGCCTTTGGCGGCGGCGATCCGGTGGCGG
>JBEEOG010000081.1:0-6847 GCA_041191745.1 Pseudomonadota bacterium
ATTTGCCACGGGCGGAGCCTGGGCAGCCGATGACGTGACGCTGCAGCTGAAGTGGGTCACCCAGGCGCAGTTCGCGGGCTACTACGTGGCCAAGGACAAGGGCTTTTACGAGGAAGAGGGGCTGAACGTCACCATCCTTCCGGGCGGACCCGACATCGCGCCGACGCAGGTGATCGCAGGCGGTGGGGCCGACGTGACGGTTGAGTGGATGCCGGCCGCGCTGGCCGCGCGCGAAAAGGGCCTGCCGCTGGTCAACATCGCGCAGCCCTTCAAGTCGTCGGGCATGATGCTGACCTGCCTGAAGGAAACCGGCATCACCTCGCCCGCCGACTTTGCCGACAAGACGCTGGGCGTCTGGTTCTTCGGCAACGAATATCCCTTCCTGTCGTGGATGAGCCAGCTTGGCCTGAAGACCGACGGCTCGCCCGGCGGGGTGACGGTGCTCAAGCAGGGCTTCAACGTCGATCCGCTGCTGCAGAAGCAGGCGGCCTGCATCTCGACCATGACCTATAACGAATACTGGCAGGTGATCGACGCGGGCATCAGCCCCGACGATCTGGTGACCTTCAAGTACGAGGATCAGGGCGTCGCCACGCTCGAGGACGGTCTCTATGTCCTCGAGGACCGTCTGGCCGATCCCGCCTTCCAGGAGACGATGGTCAAGTTCGTCCGCGCCTCGATGAAGGGCTGGAAATACGCCGAGGCCAACCCCGACGAGGCTGCGATGATCGTGCTGGAAAACGACGAGACCGGCGCCCAGACCGAAGAGCACCAGAAGCGCATGATGGGCGAGGTGGCCAAGCTGACCGCCGGTTCGAACGGCGCGCTGGATGTGGCGGCTGCCGAACGCACCGTCGCGTCGCTGCTGTCGGGCGGGTCGGACCCCGTGATCACCAAGGCCCCCGAAGGGGCCTGGACCAGCGTGATCACCGACGCGGCGCTGCAGTAATCCGCGTCCCGCAGGGATAGGGCGGCGCGTCCCGAAAGGGGCGCGCCGTTTTCTTTACGGGCTGTTGTAAACCCCGCCGCGTCCTGTAAATTCGGCCCTGCGACCCGTGCGGAGAAGACGATGCCCATCACCGCCCTGACCGGCACGCGCCTGCGCGAAAGGCGGCAGGCGCTGGGTCTGAAACAGGCCGATCTGGCCAAGGCGGCGGGGCTTTCGGCCTCGTACCTCAACCTCATCGAACACAACCGCCGCCGGATCGGGGCGGATGTGCTGGCGCGTCTGGCGGCGGCGCTGGGCGTGCCTGCGGATGCGCTGGCCGAAGGCGCGGGCAACGCGCTGATCGACGACCTGCGCAGCGCGGCGGCGGCGACGGCGGGATCGGCAAACCCTGCCGAAATCGACCGGCTGGAGGATTTCGCGGGCCGCTTTCCGGGCTGGGCCGCGACCGTTTCGGCGCTGATGCGCCGCACGGCGCAACTGGGGCAGGCGGTCGAGGCACTGAACGACCGCATGAGCCATGACCCGCACCTGTCGGCCTCGCTGCACGAGGTGCTGTCGGCCATCTCCTCGGTCCGCTCCACCGCCGAGATCCTGGCCGAGACGGATGACATCGACCCCGACTGGCGCAACCGCTTCCACCGCAACCTGCATGCCGACAGCGGGCGTCTGGCCGCAGGGGCCGAGGCGCTGGTGGCCTATCTCGACCATGCGGGCGAGGCGCAGGAGAACGCCCTCGTCGCGCCGCCCGAAGAGGTGGAGGCATGGCTTGCCGCCCGCGGCTGGTACCTGCCCGAACTGGAACCCGATGGCGGCGGGCCCGAGGCGCTGGCGGGCGAACTGGCGGGTCTGGCCAGCGTCGCCGCGCGCAGGCTGGCCACGGGCTGGCTGACGCTGGCCCAGCGCGAGGCGGCGGCGCTGTCGCTGGCCGATCTGGCCCGGGCCGAGGCCGCGCTCGGCCCCGATCCGCTGCGGATCGCCGCGCAGTTCGGGCTGGACCCCGTCACCGTGATGCGGCGCATGGCGCTGCGTCCGGAATCGCCGCTGGGCCTTGTGATCTGCGACGGATCGGGCACGCCGGTCTTCCGCAAGCCTGCCGAGGGCTTCGCCTTTCCGCGCTTCGGCGCGGCCTGTCCGCTCTGGCCGCTCTATGCCGCGCTGGGGCGGCCCGCGAGCGCGGTCGAGGCGGTCGTCGAGATGCCGGCCGACCTGCCGCGCCGCTTCCGCGTCAGGGCGTGGTGCCGCACATCGCACCCGCAGGGCTATGGCGGCCCCGAACTGCGCGAGGCCGCGATGCTGATCGCCCCCGCCACGGGCGAGGAAAGCCTGCCCCTGCTGCGGGCGGGCACGACCTGCCGCATCTGCCCGCGCGAGCACTGCCCCGCGCGGCGCGAACCCTCGATCCTCGGCGCGGCGGGCTGAGGGCGGGGCAGCCTTGTGGTGGGCGTACTCGGGGCGGGCGTAAAGGTGTTTTGACACGGTGGCCGATTTTCCCGATAGTCGTCCCCAGCCGGCGCAAGACCGGCAGGGGGAACCACGGACCGGAGGAGGGCGGGACAGATGCGATCCGCATCATGCCCGCGGCGGGAGAGGCGTGAATGGCAAGCGTGCTGCTGATCGAGGACGAGCCGAACATCGCCGAGGCTCTCCGCTTCATCCTGACGCGTGACGGTTGGGACGTCTCGACCCTGAACGAGGGCGGCGGCGCGATGGATGCGGTGCGGCGGCAGAAGCCCGACCTCGTCATCCTCGACCTCATGCTGCCCGGCCAGTCGGGGATCGAGATCGTCGAAGCCCTGCGCGCCGATCCGGCGACGCGGGCGCTGCCGGTGCTGATGCTGACGGCCAAGGGCGCGGGGCGCGACCGCGAGGCGGCCGAACGCGCGGGCGTCAGCCGCTTCATGACCAAGCCCTTCTCGAATGCCGACATGCTTGCCAGCGTGCGCGCCCTTGCGGGGCGCTGAGCGATGCCCAAGCGCGGCCCGCTTTTCCTGAAACGGCAAAGCTACCGCCGCCGCCGCCTGCGCGACCTGTCGCGCCTCCTGCCGCTGATCGGGGGCGTGCTGTTCCTGATCCCCGTCCTGTGGGCGCCCGGCACGACGGCGCGGCCCGACACCGCGCCCGACGGCGTGTTCCTGTTCGCGGTCTGGATCGGGCTGATCGTCGTCGCGGCGGCGCTGGCCCCCGCCGTCGGCACCTCGTCCGATGCCGACGAGGCCGAGGACGACCGCTGAGATGCCTTTCAACATCCTCGTCCTGTCCTGCCTTGCCTATGTCGTCACCCTCTTTCTGGTGGCCTTTCTGGTCGAGCGTCGCGCCGCGGCGGGGCGGGCGCGCTGGCTGCGCTCGCCCATGGTCTATACGCTGTCCTTGTCGATCTATTGCACGGCATGGACCTTCTACGGCGCGGTGGGCTATGCGGCGCGCTCGGGGCTGGAATTCCTGACGATCTATCTTGGCCCGACGCTGGTCTTCGTGGGCTGGTGGTGGATCCTGCGGAAGCTGGTCCGCATCGGGCGGCAGGAACGCGTCACCTCGATCGCGGACCTGATCTCGTCGCGCTTCGGCAAGTCGAACCTGCTGGGCGTGATCGTGACATTGCTCGCCGTGGTGGCGGCCACGCCCTATATCGCGCTGCAGCTGCAGTCGGTGACGCAATCCTTCGCCGTCTTCGCCAGCGGCACGCCCGAAGGCTGGGCGCTGCCCGACCGCGACGCGACCGCGATCTGGGTGGCGGCGGGGCTGGCGGTCTTTACCATCCTTTTCGGCACGCGCAATCTGGATGCCAAGGAACAGCACCACGGCGTCGTTATCGCCATCGCGGTCGAGGCGGTGGTGAAGCTTGTCGCGCTGATCTCGGTCGGGGTCTTCGTCGTCTGGGTGCTGGCCGACGGCCCCGCCGACATCTTCGCGCGGATCGAAGCCTCGCCCATCGCGGACTGGAACCTTGCCCCCGATCGCTGGGTCGGGCTGATGTTCGTCTCGGCCGCCGCCGTCATCTGCCTGCCGCGCATGTTCCAGGTGATGGTGGTCGAAGGCGGGGACGAGGCGCATCTGGCCCGCGCCAGCTGGGCCTTTCCCGCCTATCTGGTGCTGATGAGCCTGTTCATCGTGCCCATCGCCGTGGTCGGGCTGGAGCGGATGCCCGCAGGGGCCAATCCCGACATGTTCGTGCTGACGCTGCCGCTGGCCGAAGGGCAGGGGACGCTGGCGATGCTGGCCTTCCTCGGCGGCTTCTCCTCGGCCACGTCGATGGTGATCGTCGAGGCGCTGGCGCTGGCCACGATGGTGTCGAACCATGTGGTCATGCCGCTCTGGCTGCGCCTGCGGCCCGCGGCGGCGGTGTCGGGCGACGTACGGCGGGTCGTGCTTCTGTCGCGGCGGGTGTCGATCATCGCGGTGATCGGGCTGGGCTATGCCTATTACCGCCTGTCGGGCGGGTCGGCGGCGCTGGCCGCCATGGGGCTGATCGCCTTTGTGGGCGTGGCGCAGGTGCTGCCCGCGATGCTGGGCGGCATCTTCTGGCGCGGCGCGTCGCGGGTGGGGGCGGCGCTCGGCCTGACCGTGGGCTTCGCCATCTGGGCCTATACGCTGTTCCTGCCCTCGTTCGGACCCGATGCCGTCATGCCCGCCGCCGTGCTGGACCACGGCCCCTTCGGCATCGGCTGGCTGCGCCCGCAGGCGCTGTTCGGGATCGAGGGGCTGGACCCGCTGATCCACGCGATCCTGTGGTCGCTCCTGCTCAACGCGCTGGCCTTCGCGCTGGGGTCGATCTTCTCGTTCCCCGGTCCGGTGGAGCGGATGCAGGGCGCGACCTTCGTCAACATCTTCGATGCCGACCAGACCGCCCCGCGCGGCTGGGCGCGCGGCAAGGCCGAACCCGAGGCGCTCTTGATGATGGCGCAGCGCATCCTCGGCGACGAATCCGCGCTCGCCTTCTTCGAGGCCGAGGCACGGCGTCAGGGACGGTCGGGCTATCTGCCGGAAGCCACGCCCGATTTCGTGGAAACGCTGGAACGCCGCCTTGCCGGATCGGTGGGGGCGGCCACGTCCCATGCGATGATCAGCCAGATCGTCGGGCGCGCCACCGTCTCGGTCGAGGATCTGATGGCGGTGGCGAACGAAACCGCGCAGATCATGGAATATTCCGCGCGGCTGGAAGCGCAGCAGGAGGAGCTGACCCGCACCGCCACGCAACTGCGCGAGGTGAACGAGAAGCTCCAGCAGCTCTCGGTGCAGAAGGATGCCTTCCTCGGCCAGATCAGCCACGAATTGCGCACGCCCATGACCTCGATCCGCGCCTTTTCGGAAATCCTGACCGAAGGCGACATGCCGCCCCAGATGGTGGCGCAATATGGCCGGATCATCCATGACGAGGCGATCCGCCTGACGCGGCTTCTGGATGACCTTCTGGACCTGTCGGTGCTGGAAAACGGCACGGTGCAGCTGAACCTCGGCCTTGCGAACATCCAGGCGCTGGTCGACCGCGCGCTGGCGGCGGCGGGCAATACGCGGCCCGAGCGTGACTTCCTGATCATCCGCGACCTGCCGTCCGAGAACATCTTTGTCCGCACCGATGCCGACCGCCTGCTGCAGGTCTTCATCAACCTGATCTCGAACGCGCGGAAATACTGCGACGCGGCGTCGCCGGAATTGCGGATTTCCGTGCGCCAGCGGCTGGGGCGGGTGTCGGTCGACTTCATCGACAACGGCTCTGGCATCCCCAAGGAAAGCCAGCAGATCATCTTCGAGAAATTCGCCCGCCTGTCGGATCAAAGCCGCGCGGGCGGGGCGGGCCTTGGCCTTGCCATCTGCCGCGAGGTGATGGCCAGCCTTGGCGGCACCATCTCTTACCTGCCCGGCCAGCGCGGCGCGGCCTTCCGCGCGACGATCCCCCTGCGGCTGGAGCGCAAGGCCGCCTGAGAAAAAGGGGGCGGCCGGAAACCCCGCGTTAACCGCCGCCATGACAGCATGCGCCTGCAAGGCAAAGGGGGGCAGGCGTGCAGGTGCTACGGCAGATGACGGCGCGGCGCGGGGCGCAGGGCGCAGGGGCAGAGCCACCGCCCGCGACGGATGCCTTCACCGCCGCCCTGCTGCGGGCGGGCCAGTCCATCGCGGGGCTGGACCTTGCGGTGGCCGATGCCGACATCCGCCCCGCCGCGGCGGCGGATGTCGTGGCGCTGGGCGACGATCACGCGCTGGTGCTGGCGCTGGCCCGCGGTGACGATCCTGCCGCGGGCGCGCTGGTCCTGTCGGCCCCCGCCCTTGCCGCCGTGGTGGAAGCCGTGACCACGGGCGCGCCGGGGCGGCACGCGCTGGACCCGCGCCGCCCCACGCGCACCGATGCGGCGCTGGTCGCGGGCTTTGTCGATGCCCTTCTGGCGGCGCTGCCCGCCGCGGTGCCGTGGCGGCTTTCCCACCCTCTGGCCGGGGCGCGGGCGCTGGCGCTGATGCTGCCCGATGCGGGGCTGACCCTGTCACAGGCCGGATTGCGCTTTGCGGCCGGGCAGCGCGACGGGGCGATCTGGCTGGCCCTGCCGCCCGATCCGCCCGAAAGCGGCGGCCCCGCGGCAGAGGAGGGGGAGGCGGCCTTCGACCTTGCCCCCCGTCTCGACGCGGCCGAGGTGCGGATGGATGCCGTGCTCGCCCGCCTGCAGATGCCGCTGTCGCAGCTGATGGCGCTGTCCGAGGGCGAGGTGCTGCCGCTGCAGGGCGCCAGCCTCGATGGCGTGCGGCTGACGGCGGTGGACGGGCGTCTGGTGGGCGAGGGGCGGCTGGGCCAGATCCGCGGCCAGCGCGCCCTGCGGCTGACCCAGACGCCGGCCGTGCCGCAACCCGCCCTGTCGCGCGCGGCAGGTTAGGGCCGTTCAGCCCTTGGCCAGCTGCTCGATCGTCGGGCGC
>JBEEOG010000082.1:0-3021 GCA_041191745.1 Pseudomonadota bacterium
GTTGCCCGCGTAGCCGACGCGACGGTCCGCTTCCCCCTCCGCGCGGGGCTTCTGGGGCGGACAAGGTTCAACGTCCACGCCGTCGAAAGCGTCAGCTTCGACATCCGTCAGGGCGAAACCTTCGCCCTCGTCGGCGAATCCGGCTGCGGCAAGTCCACGATTGCCAAGGCACTCGTCGGGCTCGTGCCGTTCCGAGGGCAGATCAGCATCGGCGACGAAACGCTGTCCGGCACCGGCCGCGGCGAGGTGAAGGCGCTGCGGCGCAACGTGCAGATGGTGTTTCAAGACCCGATGGCCGCGCTGAACCCCCGGATGCGGGTCGGCGACCTGATTGCCGAACCCCTCGTCATCCACGGCATCGGCACCCCCGACGAACAAAGGGCGCGCGCGACGGAACTGATGCTGCGCGTCGGCCTGTCGCGCGACCAGCTCGACCGCTACCCGCACGAGTTTTCGGGCGGGCAAAGACAACGCATCTGCATCGCCCGCGCGCTCGCCCTGAAGCCCAAGCTGATCATTGCCGACGAAAGCGTCTCGGCCCTCGATGTCAGCGTGCAGGCCCGCGTCCTCGGCCTGCTCAAGGAATTGCAGCAGGAAACCGGGGTGGCCTTCCTCTTCATCAGCCATGACATGGCGGTCGTCGACACCATCTCGGACCGGGTGGGCGTCATGTATCTGGGCCAGATCGTGGAACTCGGGACGCGGGATCAGGTCTTCGGCAACCCGCAGCATCCCTACACGCGCCGACTGATCGACGCCGTCCCCGTCCCGGACCCGTTCCACACGCGCCCCACAACCCCCCGCTTGGCCGGAGAGATACCCAGCCCGGTGCACCCCGTGGGCGGTGGGCCGGACCGGATCATCCTGCGCGATATCGGGTCGGGCCATCTGGTCGGCGCCTGACCCGATCCCGGCCCACCCCGCTTCTTCGCCCGGTTGCCAGCCGCCGCGCCCGATGCCAAGGTCGGCGCGTGGCAAGGCCCGCGCCGCAAGGGGCGGGCACCGGAACGGGAACAGGATGTTCGACTCACTCTCGCCCGAAGAATGGAGCGCCGTCGCCCTGTCCCTTCGGGTGTCCTTCTGGGCCACCCTGCTCAGCCTGCCGCTGGGCCTGCTGACCGCCTATGCGCTGGCAAGGTGGGAGTTCTGGGGAAAGCAACTGCTCAACGGTCTGGTGCATCTGCCGCTGATCCTGCCGCCCGTGGTGACGGGTTATCTGCTGCTGATCACCTTCGGGCGCCGGGGCAGCGTGGGATACTATCTAGACCAGTGGTTCGGCATCGTTCTGGCCTTCCGCTGGACCGGGGCCGCGCTGGCGGCGGCGGTCATGGCCTTTCCCCTGATGGTCCGCGCCATGCGCCTCGCGATCGAGGCGGTGGACCCCCGGCTGGAACAGGCGGCCTCCACCCTTGGCGCATCGCGCCCTTGGGTCTTCGCCACGGTCACCCTGCCGCTCATCCTGCCCGGCATCCTTGCCGGGGCGATCCTCGCATTCGCCAAGGCGATGGGGGAATTCGGGGCCACGATCACCTTCGTGTCGAACATCCCCGGCCAGACCCAGACGCTGCCCTCCGCGATCTACGCCTTCCTTCAGGTTCCGGGGGGCGAAGGGCAGGCCGCGCGCCTTGTCCTCATCGCCATCGCCATCGCCATGGCGGCGCTGCTCCTGTCGGAATGGATCAGTCGCGCCGTGGCCAGACGGATTTCGGGCGCATGACGATCTCGGTCTCGCTCCGCCACAGCTTCGGCAGTTTCACGCTCGACGTGGCCTTCGACGCCCCGGCGGGTGTGACGGCCCTTTTCGGGCGCTCCGGATCAGGCAAGACGACCATCGTCAACGCGCTGGCGGGACTCCTGACCCCTGATACAGGCCGCATCGTCGCGGATGGCACCGTGCTGCTGGACACCGCCGCGCGGATCGCACTGCCCCCGAACCGCCGCCGCGTGGGCTATGTGTTTCAGGACAGCCGCCTTTTCCCCCACCTGACAGTGCGCCAGAACCTGCTCTACGGTCGCTGGTTCGCCCGCGCTACCGTCCCGCAACCCGAACCCGACCGCATCATCGACCTGCTCGGCATCCGCCCCCTCCTCGACCGCCGCCCCGGCGCGCTCTCGGGGGGCGAGAAGAGCCGCGTCGCCATGGGCCGCGCCATCCTCTCCTGCCCGCGCCTGCTTCTGATGGACGAACCGCTCGCCGCGCTGGACGATGCGCGCAAGGCCGAAATCCTGCCCTACCTCGAACGCCTGCGGGACGAACTGGCCCTGCCCATCATCTACGTCTCGCATTCCACCGCCGAAGTCGCACGCCTCGCCACCACCGTCGTGATGCTTGACGCTGGCCGCGTCATCGCAACAGGCCCCGCGACCGACCTCTTCGGCGACCCCACGACCGCCCCCCTCTTCGGCCTGCGCGAGGCGGGCGCGATCCTGACCGCAACGCTTGCGGCACAAGAGGATGACGGCCTGTCGCGCCTCTCCACGCCCGCCGGTCCACTCTGGCTGCCACGGATCGATGCCGCCCCCGGCACGCCCCTGCGACTGCGCATCCTCGCGCAGGACGTGATGCTCGCCACCACCCGGCCCGAAGGCATCTCCGCCCTCAACATCCTGCCCGCCACGATCCGCGACATCCGCATGGGCGACGGCCCCGGCGCGCTGGTGCAACTCGACGCGGGCGGCGAAACGCTTCTCGCCCGCGTCACGCGCCGCTCGGCCAGCAACCTGTCGCTCACCCCCGGACGCCCGGTCTTCGCCATCCTCAAGGCCGTCTCCGTCGCGCAGGAAAACGTCGGCGGCGGCACCTGATCGCGTCGCAACAGACGTTGACAGCGCCGGGGCGGTCCCCGAACCTCCGACACGACAGAAACTGGCAATGGGGCAAGTGATGCAGGGTACCGACAAGACGCGCCCCCTGCCCGACGCGCTTGCGACCCTCTCCTTCTGGCAAGGCCCGATCACCGCCGAACCGCTGCTGGGCGGGCTGTCCAACGAAAGCTGGAAGGTCACCGATGCCCGCGGCCC
>JBEEOG010000083.1:0-4836 GCA_041191745.1 Pseudomonadota bacterium
CATCGCGCTGCGGCTGGCCGAATTGCTGCCCCTCCGCGCGGTCGTGGGCATCAACGCGGCCCTTGGCACTTTCGACGGTGCGGCGGGGGTGATGTTCCCGCTCCTGGCCCGCATCCTTGCCGTGACACCCTTCATCCCGCATGTCGTGGCCCGCCTCTGGGGCAATCCGCAGACGGTGTCGAAGCTCCTGGCATCGACCGGATCGCCGCTCGATCCCGAAGGTCAGGCACAATACCTGACGCTGGTCAGGGACGCGGCCCATGTCGACGGCACGCTGGGCATGATGGCGCAATGGCGGCTCGAGGAATTGATGGCCCGCCTGCCGCAACTGGCCACGCCCACCCTGCTCATAGCCTCCGACAAGGACAACGCCGTCCCCGCCCGCGTCTCGCGCGCGGCGGCCGACCACATGCCCGCCGTGACCTATGCCGAAATCGCAGGCTACGGCCATCTGGTGCACGAGGAGGCGCCGCAAACCGTGGCCGCAATCGCCCTGCCCTGGCTAAAGGCACGCCTCTGACACCGCCGACAGGGGGGGCCGTCTGCCCCCCCGCCGCCCGTTCCGGGCGCCCCCCCGAGGATATTTGTCCAAAGGGGAAGACGCCCTCCATCCCCTTCGCCAAATATCCTCGGGGGGTGAATGGGCTGGCACAGCCCAGAGGGGGCGCGAGCGCCCCCTGACCGTCGAGGCGGCGCGCGCCTGCGCGCGGCCGAGGGGAAGGGCTTGCGCGCGGGCCCGCCCGCGCGCGCCGCAAGGCGGGCGGGGCAGGATCAGCGGGCGCTGGCCAGCGTGCCGAAGATGCGGCCCATATGCTCGCCCATGTAGATCCTGAGCCACGGGGTGAAGCGCTCCGGCGCGCGGGCCACCTCGGCGGCAAGGTCATAGAGATCGACCCAGCGCACCGCCTCCACCTCGTCGGGGTTCGGGGTCACGCCCAGCCCCGCAGGCGCCTCGGCCAGAAAGATGTCCACCAGTTCATGCTCGACCAGCCCGCCCCCCACATCGGCGCGGTATTCCACGCGGTCGGCAAAGGCGGGGTAGAGGCCGGTGATCCCCAACTCCTCGCGCAGGCGGCGGATGGCGCAGGCGGTGGCGTCCTCGTCCCAGCGGGGATGGGTGCAGCAGGTATTGGCCCAGAGGAGCGGCGTGTGGTACTTCGACCCCGCGCGCTGCTGGATCAGCACCTCGCGCCCGCGGGTCACGAAGACCGACACCGCCTTGTGCCTGAGCCCCTTCTGGTGCACCTCGAGCTTGCCCACAGGCACCAGCCGCCCGTCCACCCATGCGGGGATCTGTTCCTCGAGCATGGCCGCCATCACGTCCAGACGGGCGAGACGAGGCGCAGAAGATGCGCCATGTTCTTCAGCCCGATCTTGAGATGCGCCAGCGGCCGCGCGCTGACCAGTTTCTTGTTCATGTAGGCCTCGAAGGTCAGGGTCTGCACGTCGATGTCATGGCACAGGCTCACGAAGCGCTCGCGCCGTTCGTCGTCGCGATAATAGGCGTCCTGCATGGAACGCAAGACCCGGAACACGGTGCCATGTTCCTTCATGAACATCTTGCGCGCGATCTTCAGGTCGCTCGTGCGCCCCGAATAGAGCACGGCGCGTGCCGCCGTGGCCGCCGCGCGGCCCCCCGCCATGGCGTAGTAGATCCCCTCGCCCGACGAGGGTGCCACCACCCCCGCCGCATCGCCCGCCAGCACCAGGTCGCAGCCGTTGTCCCAGCGTTTCAGGGGTTCCAGCGGGATCGGCGCGCCTTCCTTGCGGATCGTCTCGCACTGGGCAAGGCCGGACGAGGCACGCAGGTCGGCGGTGGCCTGTTTCAGGTCCACGCCATCGACGCCCGTGCCCATGCCGACGCTGGCATGTTCGCCATGCGGGAAGACCCAGCCGTAGAAATCGGGGCTGATGCGCCCGTCATAGATCACGTCGCAGCGCTTGGGGTCGTAATTCGCCACCGCCTCGGGGGCGCGGATGATCTCGTGATAGGCGATGACGTAAGGAATCTTCTGCCCGCCCGGCACCTCGGCCCGCGCGACGGCGGAACGCGCGCCATCCGCGCCGATGATCAGGCGCGTCAGGCTCCGGCGTTCCTCGCCGCTCGTCTTGTCGCGCCAGACGACATGGGTGCCGTCCAGATCGCGCTCTACCCGCAGGAAGGTGCCGGTCAGGCGGTCCGCCCCTGCCTTGCCGGCGCGGTCGCGCAGGTATTCGTCGAAATGCTCGCGGTCCACCATGCCGACGAAGCCGCCCTCGATCGGGATGTCCACCTTGCGGCCGGTGGGCGAGACCATGCGCGCCGTCGTGATCTTGGCCACCAGCATGTGGTCGTCGATGGCGAAATCCCTGATCGCGCGCGGCGGGATCGCGCCGCCGCAGGGCTTGATCCGCCCCGCGCGGTCCAGAAGCGCCACGCGCTTTCCGGCGCGGGCAAGGTCTTCCGCCGCGGTCGCGCCCGAAGGCCCGCCGCCCACGACAAAGACATCATAGGTCATGGTTCATTCCCCCGGGACGAGTTGCGGTTCGGGGGCGCGACCGCCGCGCCCCTCGATGATGCGGGCGGCAAGGCCCGCGGAGATCACGAAAAGCGCGGCCTCGGCCAGAAAGACCGCGCCGAAGGCATCGGGCGCGGGCAGCCACAGGCGCATCGCATCCGCGGCCCCCGCCCCCAGCAGGCCGCCAAAGCCCGCGGCAACGGCCTGTGCCGCGCCCCAAAGGCCCATCCGCGTGCCTTCGCGCGCGTCGCGCCCCTGCCCCGCCAGCGCCATCATCGACCCGATGGCCGCGACCGCGAACATGCCGTTGAAAAAGCCCAAGGCGACGACCGCTGGTGTCAGCGCCCCGCCCGTCTGGCCAAGGCTCGCGACCGCAACGAGTGATGCCGCCGAGCCGAGGCATCCGGCCATCACCCAGGCCCGCAGCGAGCCGAGGCGCAGCCCCGTCGCCGCGATGCCCACCAGCAGCATGCCGACGAAGACGCCGCCGTTCTGCGCGCCCGAAAGCTGCGTGGACTGGCCGGGCGTCATGCCGAAGACAAGGCCCGCATAGGGCTCGAGGATCAGTTCCTGCAGGAAATAGGCGGTCATCGACAGGAAGATGAACAGAGTGAAGACCCGCGCCTTCGGTTCGGCCCAGATCTCGGCCATGCCCTGCCGGAAGGGCAGGCTTTCCACCGCGCGGTCCGCGATCACGCGCCGTTCGATCCCCGCGACGGCCAGCGTCGTGACGACGACCGCGCCCAGCGTGACCGCGCCCACGATCTCCAGCAGCCGCGCGGGGCTGTAGGGGTCGATCAGCGCGCCCACGATTCCGGCGGTGGCGGCGATGCCAAGGATCATCATCAGCCAGGTGATCGTCGCCGCCGCCGCCCTGCGGCGCGGTTCGGTCGCGGTCGCCAGCAGCGCCAGAAGCGAGGTGCCCGAGGCCCCCACCCCCACCCCGATCAGAACGTAAGCCAGCACCGACAGCGCCAGCCCCGCCGCCATCCACGATCCCGCCAGCACCACGCCCAGCGCGGCAAGGAAGGCCCCGCCCGAAAGTGCTGCCATGCCGCCGATGATGAAGACGGTGCGGTTGCCCTGCGTATCCGACCGGAAGCCCCAGTTCGGGCGGGTGATCTGGATGCCGTAATGCAGCCCCACCAGCGCGCCCGGCACCAGCGCGGGCAGGGAAAGCTCCACCACCATCAGGCGGTTCAGCGTCGATGTCGTCAGCACCACCACCGCGCCAAGGCACATCTGCACCAGCCCCAGCCGGAAGATCTGGAGCCAGCCAAGCCTCATGCCAGCCCCCTGAGCGCGAAGGCCGAAACCATCATGCCGGTGACATAAAGCACGACGCCCGTGCCGTTGTACCACGGGGCCTTGCCCTTCGGGTCGCGGAACAGCACGCGCATGGCGGCGATCTGGGCCAGCAGCACGGCGGCGACGCCCAGCGCATGGAAGGGCGTGCCGAACAGGAACAGCAGGCAGATGACCAGCACCTGCGCCATCGCCATCACCGTGCAGGCGATCTTGGCCGCGACCTCGGGGCCGAGGACGACCGGAAGCGACCGCACGCCCGTCTGGCGATCCCCTTCCAGCGCCTTGAAATCGTTCAGCGTCATGATCCCGTGCGCGCCAAAGGCATAAAGCAGCGCGATGATCACCACCTCGAAGCGGGGCGCGCCCTGCAGCAGGACGGCGGCGCCCGTGAACCACGGCAGGCCCTCGTAGCTCAAGCCCACAAGGCCCGGCCCCCACCAGCCCGACCGCTTCAGCCGGACGGGTTCGGCGCTATAGGCCCATGCGGCGGCGACGCCCACGACGGTGGCCCAGAAGCCCCATGTGCCCAGCATCGACCCGATCGCCAGCGACAGGGCCGACATGGCCAGCGCGATCCACAGCCCCCAGCGGCCCGGAATGCGGCCCGACGGGATCGGGCGGTCGGGTTCGTTGATCGCGTCCACATGCCGGTCGCACCAGTCATTGGCGGCTTGGCTCATGCCGCAGACCACGGGGCCGGCAAGGACCATGCCCAGAAGCACCATGCCCCAGTTGCCCGACAGGGCCACACCGGACGAGACGGAGCCGCAGAGATAGGCCCAGATCGGCGGGAACCATGTGATCGGCTTGATCAGCCGCAGCATGGCGCGCGGTTCGGGCAGGTGGCGAGGGTGTACGCTCAGGTTTACAGTCATGCCGCAACTACACAGGACATTGCCGAGTCTGACAAGGAAAAACTGTAAACTTAGGCTGACAGTTCGTCGCGGAAGGCCGATCCCCGCCTAGCAGTCCCAGCCCTTGGGCCAGATCTCGAAGCGGCAGAGCGCCCCGCCCGCGGCGATGCAGTCCA
>JBEEOG010000084.1:0-2816 GCA_041191745.1 Pseudomonadota bacterium
CTCCGCCACCGCCCCTTCGGCGCGCATCACGGCCAGCCCCTGCACGGCCAGCACCGCAACCAGCGCCAGCGCCGCCACCACCGGAACCGCCCGGTTCCAAAACCGCTCCGGCCGGTCCGTCTCAGCCCGCGCATCATACAGCGGTGCGGCATCCACGCCCTCGATCACCACCCGCCGCACGGTGACACCCGCACCCTGCAGAACCTCGGTCAACCGCGCGGATTTCAGGATATAGACATCGACCGCCCCGCCCGACCCCTCGGCATGCCGCCAGACCAGACCCTCCGCCTGCCCCGGCATCGACTGGCGCAGCTGCAGGGCCACCGCCCCCGCCGCATCCTTGCGCGCCGCAGGCGGCACCGCGACAGACCGGATCAGGAAAAGCTCGCGCGACAGCCGCACATCTACCGGCGTCCCGCCAGCCCCGGCCAGCGCCAGCGCCGCCTTCGCCGGGTCCGTCAACGGCAAGGCCCCGACCAGAACGGACCGCACCCTGCGCGGCGGCAACCCCGCCCGCACCAGCGCCGCAGGGGCCATGCGCGCCAGCGATTCGCCCAGCCGCTCCCCTGCCCGCCCCATATCCAGCCCAAGAATCACGGCAATCCCCATTGACGAGGCGCAGCCGCCTGACATCACTTGCATTAACAATATTAAACCCCATCAGAACAGGGCAAGCCAGTGCCAGACACGAATGCCGAACTCGCCCGCCTCCTCGCGGGTCAGGATTCCCCTTCGGCAGAGGATCTGCGCCGCGCCGAAACCCTCGCCGCCGCAGAAGGCCAACCCCTCCACCGCGTACTGATCGACCGGGGGCTGGCCGAAGAAGAAACGGTGATCCCCGCCCTGTGTAGTTCCCTCGGCATCCCCTACGCCTCCGATCCCTGGCAGGCCGGAGAGGCCGACCGCGATGCCATCGCCCGCCTCACCCTGCCATGGCTGCGCAGCCGCTCTGCCCTGCCGCTCCTCGCCCCGGCGGGTGCGCCGCAGCCCATCCTCCTCGCCGATCCCGCCGATACGGGCATCCTGTCCGAACTCGCCTTCCTCCTCGACCGCCCGGTCGAAGCGCGCGGCGCCACGCTGCGCACCATCCGCACCCTCCTTTCCGACACCCCAACCGAGTCCGCGCCCGCCCAGCCCCTCGCCGAAACCGCGCCCGAGGCCGCAGCCGAAGACGGCCCCGTCATCCGTTTCGTCGCCGAAACGCTGGCCGAGGCCGTGTCTGCCGGTGCCTCCGACATCCATGTGGAAAGCCTTCCTTCGGGCCTTGCTGTCCGGATGCGGGTCAACGGCCTGCTCGCCGCCCTCTCCGTCGATCCCTCCATCCCCCCCGCCTCCGTCTTCGCCCGGCTCAAGGTCATGGCCCGCGCCAACGTCGCCGAACGCCGCCTGCCGCAGGATGCCCGATTCTCCGGCATCTTCTCGGGGCGCCGGATCGACTTCCGCCTCTCCTCCCTGCCCACCCAGCACGGCGAAAGCCTCGTCCTGCGGATTCTCGACCCGCAGGCGCTGCGCCTTGGCTGGGACCGCCTCGGTTTCGCTGCCGACATGGTCGCGGGCATCACCGCCTGCATCGAACGCCCGTCCGGCCTCTTCCTCGTCACAGGCCCCACCGGGTCGGGCAAGACGACCACGCTCTACACCGCGCTCCAGCACCTCAACTCGCCCCGCCGCAAGATCATCACGGTCGAAGATCCGGTCGAATACACCCTTCCCGGCGTGCAGCAGGTACAGGTGCAGGAAGAGATCGGCCTCTCCTTCGCGCGCGTGCTGCGCTCGATCCTGCGCCATGACCCCAACGTCATCATGGTCGGCGAAATCCGCGACCCCGAAACCGCCGAAATCGCCTGCCGCGCCGCGCAGGTGGGGCGCATGGTCCTCTCCACCCTGCACACCCGCGACGCCCGCTCTGCCCGGACGCGACTCGTCGATCTGGGCGTGCCCGACTACATCGTCGGCGACGTGCTGCGCGGCGTCCTCGCACAGAACCTCGCGGTCACGGAATGCCCGTCCTGCCACGGAAAAGGGTGCCGCCAATGCGGTCATTCGGGCGCTTCGGCGCGGCGACTCGAAGCGGACCTTGTCACGTTCGCGTGACGAACCGCCACAGCATCCACGCCACCTGATCGCAATCTGCCCGAAAAACAGTCAAGATTCGCGTAAAAACCCTGTGAAAACAGGGGGCGTTCGCGCACCGGTTGTCGCATTGGACCAAGGTCCGATGTGACCGCGCGACCTTCGGCAGAAGTCCGAATAACCCGGCGGTGCTATCCCTTACCTTAGGGCACATCCATCCGGCTGTGCCTTTTCCAGACCGCGCGACGGGCAAGCCGCGACGTCCGGGACGTGACGGGCAAGGCAAGGGCCCGGGATCAGTCGGCGAGGTGTGTTTCGCCCAAGTGACGTGAAGATGCAGCGCATGGGCAAGGGCCGCGCGCGAAATGGTCAGACGGGGTCAGAATATGGTCTATCTTAACAAGGACGCTAGCCGCGCCCGTATCCGCGAAGCCGAAAATGCCCGCAAGAACCGGGCAGAGATCGTCAGGGCACTCTCCATCGGCGACGTGACGCGCCGCGAACTCATCAAGTGGGGCATCTTCACCACGGCCGGAACGCTGGCCATGACGAACGGCCTGTCGCCCTACGCCCACAGCCAGATTCTCCCGTCGATCCCCACGGGGACGCCGCGTAGCCCGCTCTACACCGCGCTGCCCTTCACCCAGCCGCTTTCCCGCCTGAACGAACAGAAGCCGGTCGATCTGATCCCCGAAGTCTACGGGAAAGAAACCCTTCTGCGCTGGAAGAACATGCCCGAAGAG
>JBEEOG010000085.1:0-6037 GCA_041191745.1 Pseudomonadota bacterium
GCTGGCCCCCTGTCGCCGTGGCGCGTGGGTGACCGGGTGATCGCGCCCTTCATCCTGTCCTGCGGCACCTGTCCCGAATGCCGGCAGGGCCTGAGCACGATCTGCGCCAGCCAGCGCGTGCCGGGTTTCGGCGAACCGGGGGCCTATGCGCAATACATCTCGGTCCCGCGCGCGCACAACCTCGCGCGGCTGCCCGATGCCGTGACGCCGGTGCTGGCCGCGGGTCTGGGCTGCCGCGTGACGACAGCGTGGCAGGCGCTGACGGGGCGGGCCGCGCTGCAGGCGGGCGAATGGCTGGCCGTGCATGGCACGGGCGGGATCGGGCTGTCGGTGCTGATCCTTGGCCGCGCCCTGGGCGCGCGGGTGGTGGTGGTGGACGTGGTGCCGGAAAAGCTGGACCACGCCCTGTCGCTGGGCGCGGAACACGCCTTCGACGCGCGCGACGGCGATGTCGCGGCGCGCATCCGCGAGGTGACGAAGGGCGGCGCGCATGTCTCGGTCGAGGCGCTGGGAATCGCGGCCACGGCCAATACCTCGCTGCAATGCCTGCGTCCCTTGGGGCGGCATGTGCAGGTGGGCCTGCCCACGGGCCACACCGCGCGGCAGGAGATCGACATGAACGCGGTCTACATGAAGCAGCTTGCCGTCTACGGCACGCGCGGGATGCCCGCGTGGAAGTACCCCTCGCTTCTGGACATGATCGAACGCGGGGTGGTCGATGTCTCGCCCCTCGTGGCGCGGGTGGTGCCGCTGTCGGGCGCATCGGCAGAGTTGCGGGCCTTCGACGCGCCAATGCCGCCCGGTGTGGCGGTGATCGGGGATTTTTCGGCCTGATAGCGGGGATGGTGCGCAATGAATGCGCACCCTACAGAACGTAGGGTGCGCACTGGTTGCGCACCGGAGCCAGGCCTTACCGCCGCACCACCCGCAGCCTGATCCCGTCCTTCGCCCTGACCGTCAGATGCGCGACCGGAACGGGCACATCCCCCGCCACCGCGTCAAACCGGAAGGTGCGCGCCAGCATCGCCAGCAACAGCGGCCCCTCGACCATCGCGAACCCCGCCCCCGTGCAGACGCGCGGGCCTGCGGAAAAGGGGATATAGGCATCGCGCGCGGCATGGCGGCAGGCGTCGGTCTGCCAGCGGGCAGGGTCGAAGGCGTCGGGATTGTCCCAGATGCGTTCATGGCGGTGCAGGTGCCACGGCGACAGCACCACCTGCGCGCCCACGGGAACGGGGCGGTCGCGGAAGCGTTCGGGGCAGGTCGTCTCGCGCACCATCATCGGCACGGGCGGGTAAAGGCGCAGCGCCTCGCGGAAGACATCGCGCGTCAGGCGCAGCCGTCCGACCGATGCGAAATCGGGGGTCAGCCCCGCCGCCTCGGCCGCCACCTCTTCCTGCACATCGGGATGCGTCGCCAGCAGGTAAAGCGCCCAAGCGAGGGCCGAGGCGCTGGTCTCATGCCCCGCAAGGAAGAAGATCGCCACCTGATCCACCATCTCGGCGGCGTCGAACCCCTCTCCGGTCACCGGATCGCGGGTCGTCATGATCTTCGTCGCCAGATCGTCGGGCGCGGTGCCTGCGGCGATGGCGGCGGCGCGATCCTCGGTCAGGCCACGGATCAGGGCGCGGATGCGGGCGGCGGTCTCTTTCGTCTCGCGCCGGTGCAGGCGGGGGAACCAGCGGGGCAGGGGCAGAAAGGCCGCAAGGTTCAGGATCGGCTGGGTGCGCTGGTAGGCGCGGAATTCGTGGAACACCTGCGACGCCACCCGATCCTCGATCGGGATGGAAAAGAGCGTGCGGAAGATCACGTCGGCGGCGGCGTGGCTGGTCTGCTCCTCCACCTCGACCACCCCTTCCGGCAGGCGGGCCACCGCCGCCTCGCCCGCCGCCCACATGGCGGGAAAGGTGTCGCGCAGGCGGCCCCCTTCGAAGGCGGGGTCGATGATGCGGCGCTGGCGCTTCCAGACCGCGCCATTGGTGACAAAGACCGAATTGCCCAGAAGCGGTTCCAGCCCCGCGCGGATGCGGTTCGACTTGGGGAAATCGTCGGGCCGTTCGGTCAGCACACGCGCCACCAGCGCGGGGTCGTTGCAGAGGTAGGAGGTGAAGAAGGCCGTCCGGAATTCCGCCATCCACGCGCGATAGAGCCGCGCGGGCTGCGCCGACAGGATGTCCTGACGGAACAGCCGCAGGTATCGCCACAGCGACACGCGGTCGGCGCGCGCGGGCGGCTTCGGGGGCAGGGTCATGCCATGCTCCGGTAGCCGGAATGGGCGACCTCTACCCGCGAGGGCGAGGGCGCGCGGCCCGCAAAGCGCGTGGCCAGCGTCAGCGGCCCCGCCGTGATGCGGAAATAGTCGTAATCGCCGGGCCGGTCGAAAGCGCCCATGTACTGGAAATGCAGCGTGAACCAGCGCCGCCGCAGCCGCGCCCATGTCTCGGGCGAAAGCGTCTGCGAAAAGGCGGCCGAGATCACCAGCGGCCAGCGTTTCCCCGCCTTTGGCGCCACGCCCGACACCGCCACCGGATCGCAGAGCGCGAAGGCGCAGCCGTCGCCGGGGGCCGTGACATCGACCCATGTCACCTCGTCCCGCTGCGAAAGGTAATGCAGGTCGGCGCGCAGCCGCTTTGCCTCGGGCAGAAAGGAAATCATCGGCACCATCTGCCCCAGCGTCAGGAAACCGAGTGGCGGATGCCCCGCAGGCAGCCCCGCGCGGATCAGGTCTGCCAGCACGGTGACGCCAAGGATCGCGCCCGAGGAATGGCCCACGACCAGCACCTCGTCCACATCCTCCTCCAGAGCGGCGCGGATCTGTCGGCCGAAGGCGGCCATCCGTTCCGACAGGCCAGACGGATAGGCCCCGCGCAGGCGGGCGGTATAGGCATAGTCATGCATCAGGTAATGGGCGAGGATCAGGCCGTCATAGCGGCGGAACAGCTGCAGCATCGCCACAAGAAGCACCGCCCCCGCCAGCCCCCCCGCCAACAGGCCGAGGGGCGCGGGAAGCGCCCGCGCGATCCCCGATGCCAGCCCGTAGCCTGCCACCAGCGACAAGAGCAACTGCGCGACCAGCACCGCCACGGGGTAAAGCGCGGCAATCGTCGGCCCCTTTCGCAGCCGCGCCACGCGCCACAGCGCCCCCGATCCGGCATAGACCCATGCCGTATGGGCAAGCTGGGCATAGGTCGCCACGATCCCCTGCGCCATCGATGCCTTGACGATGTCGGACCAGACCAGCACCTCCACCTCGGCGGCGGTGGCGGCGCCTTCCATCTCGGTCGTCACGAGCCAGCCGTTCGGGCGGCCCGCAAGGGTGGATTGCGACAGGCGATAGCCCGAGATGCGGGCCTGTTCCGCCCCTTCGCGGCGATACATCTCGCGGTAGCGGCGGGGCGGGGCGGGGTCGAAGCCCGGAATGTAGAACACCCGCCTGCGCCGCACGTCGGGCCGGATGCCTGTGGCCTCGCTCACCTCTGCTGTCCCCGTCACTCGTACCTTGCAGGGCAAGTTGGCCGCAGCTTGGGCCGCGAGGTCAAGCCCTATCCCAGAAGCGGAATGCCGAGGCTGCCGAAGATTTCCAGAAGCCACCATGAAAAATCGGTGAAGGCCCCCGTCAGCAGGGCCAGCCCCACGACCAGCAGCAGCGCGCCCATCGCGCGTTCGATCCAGCGCATGTGCGGCTTCAGCCGGTTCATCACCCCCATCGCGCGTTCGATGAACAGGGCCGCGAGCAGGAAGGGCAGGCCAAGGCCCACGGCATAGACCCCGAGCAGCAGCGTGCCGCGCTGGACCGATCCTTCCTGCGCCGCAAGCGACAGGATCGCGCCCAGCTGCGGGCCGATGCAGGGCGTCCAGCCGAAGGCGAAGGCAAGGCCCAGCACATAGGCGCCAAAGGCCGACCCGCCCCTGTCGCCCGCATCCAGCCGCGCCTCGCGGTCAAGGATGCCGATGCGGTAGACGCCGATGAAATGCAGCCCGAAGCCGATGACGATGACGCCCGCGATCTGCGCGAAGAGTTGCTGGTTGGTCAAAAAGAAACTGCCGAAGGCCGAAGCGGTGAAGCCCAGAAGCAGAAAGACCGTGGACAGCCCCAGCACGAAGGACAGCGCGGGCAGGATGATCTTGCGCCGCGCGGCGGTCTGGCCCGTCATCTCGCCCATGCTGATCCCGCCCATATAGGCCAGATAGGGCGGCACGATGGGCAGGACGCAGGGGCTCAGGAAGGACAGGACGCCCCCCAGAAGTGCCACCAGCATGGCGGGCACCAGACCCGCGTCTATGATGTCGAAGCCGAACATCCCGCCCCCTTTTCGCTGTCCGTTGCTTAGCCTGTCGCGCGGCCCGCGTCACGGGTGGGGCGCGTCACATTGGCGTGGCCCTTTGTTGCAGGGCGCGCTAAGTCGGGCGCATGGACCAGAGGCATGGGATCGACCGCGAGATCGACTGCGAGGGGCTTTTGTGCCCCCTGCCCGTGCTGCGCGCGCGCAAGGTGCTGGCGGGCATGGCCGAAGGGCAGGTGCTGCTGGTCAGGGCGACGGACCGGATGGCCGCGATCGACCTGCCCCATTTCTGCGCCGAGGCGGGACACGGCTTTCTGTCCGCGCAAGAGCGGGGCGGGGTCGGCCATTACCTGATCCGCCGCGGGCCGGACCAGCACGAAGGCTGAAACGGAAAACGGGCGGCAGGATCACCTGCCGCCCGTCTTTCAGTCCTCAGCGGCCCAGCGACCACCAGCCCTTCTTGCGCGGCTTGGGCGGCCCATCCTCGGCCTGCGCTTCAGCCTGCGCTTCGGGCGCGGCTTCGGCGGCGCTGTCGCCAGGGTCCCTCACCAGCGCGTCGGGCGCGGGGGCGGGCTCCAGCGCCGGATCGGCCACAAGGGCAGGTGCCGCTGCGGGTGCCGCCTCGGCCACCGGTTCGGCGGCCTTGGCCTTGGTCGATTTGGCGCGCGACGCGGTCGCCTTCTTCGGCTTGGCCGCAGGCGCGGCGGCGGTCTCGACCGGCTCTGCGGCTGCGGTTTCGGCTTCCGTCACGGCTTCGGGTGCCGGGGCAACGGGTGCCGGGGCTTCGACGGCGGCTTCGACCTTGTCCTTGGCCTTGGACTTCGACGACCGCGAACGGCTGGACTTCTTGGCCTTGGGCGCGTCCTCGGCCACGGCTTCCGGCGCGGGTGCGGCCTCTGCCTCCGGCGCGGGGGCATCCGCCACCGCGTCAGTCACCGCGTCGGGCGCGTCGTCATCCTCGGCATCGCCCTCCTCGTCCGCCGCGCCGCTGTCCTGCGCGGCTTGGCTGCCCTGCTGGCCCTGACCGGTGCCGGGCTTCTTCTTCTTGCGGCGGCGGCGCTTCTTCTTGCCCGATCCGCTGCCCTGACCGTTGCCCGTGCCCGAGGCTTCCTCGCCACGGCTTTCGGTCTTGACCTCGGCCTCGTCCTCGGCGGTGTCCTCTTCGTCCAGATCCTCTTCGAAGGGGATATCCTCATCCTCGTCCTCGACCGGCGCGCCCATCAGGCCCGCATGGCCCGAAATGACGGGCGAGGCTTCGGGAACCACGCGCGTCGCGGTCTTGAACTTCTCGATCGAGAAATCGGGCGACACCAGCGCGGCGTCGGCCTCGATCCGCACGGACATGCCGTAGCGGGCCTCGATCAGGGCGATATGCTCGCGCTTCTGGTTGAAGAGGAAGTTGACGATGCCGACGGGCGCCTTCAGCAGCACCTCTTTCGACCGCTTGCGCGTGCCTTCCTCTTCCAGCGCGCGCAGGACCTGCAGCGCCATGCTGTCATCCGACCGGATCAGGCCCGTGCCGTGGCAATGCGGGCAGGGCTGGGTGGTGGATTCGAGCATGCCGGGGCGCAGGCGCTGGCGGCTCATCTCCATCAGGCCGAAGCCCGAGATGCGGCCCACCTGGATGCGGGCGCGGTCGGTTTTCAGCTTGTCCTTCAGGCGCTTCTCGACGGCGGCGTTGTTCTTGCGCTCTTCCATGTCGATGAAGTCGATGACGATCAGACCGGCGAGGTCGCGCAGGCGCAATTGGCGGG
>JBEEOG010000086.1:0-3655 GCA_041191745.1 Pseudomonadota bacterium
TGCACGGGGCCGATCCCGCGACCCCCGTCGCCATCGTCGAAAACGTCAGCCGCGCCGACCAGCGCATCCTCGCCGCCACCCTCGCCACCCTGCCCGAAGCGGTGGCGGGCGTTGACGGTCCCGCCGTCCTCCTCTACGGCCTCGCCCCGCGTCAAGCACGCGCCGCGCTGCCCAAACTTAAGGAAGCCTCCGCATGAGCCGCCGCTTCATTCCCAAAGTCGTCACCGCCAATGACCTGATCGAAGGCGATGTGGTCTATCTGACCGCCGATGATCGCTGGACCCGCCACCACCATGAGGCGGAGCTGATCGAGGATGAGGCCCATGCCCAGATGCGCCTGCTGCATGGCGCGGCGCAAAAGCTGGTGGTCGTGGGCGTCTATCTGGCCGATGCGAAAGCGGGGCCGAACGGACCGGAGCCTGTGCATTTCCGCGAGGAATTCCGCACGCGCGGGCCTTCGAACTACAAGCATGGCAAGCAAGTCGATCTGGCGCAGTAAGGGGCAGAACCGATGTATTCCTATTCCGAATTCGATGAAGCCTTCATCCGCGCCCGTGTGGCCCAGTTCTCGCAACAGGTGGAACGCCGCCTTGACGGGTCGCTGACGGAAGATGAATTCCGCCCGCTGCGCCTGATGAACGGCCTTTATCTGCAACTGCATGCCTATATGCTGCGCGTGGCCATCCCCTATGGCACCCTGAACCCCAACCAGATGCGCCAACTCGCCCATATCGCCCAGACCTGGGACAAGGGCTATGGCCACTTCACCACGCGCCAGAACATCCAGTTCAACTGGCCGAAGCTGAAGGACGTCCCCGCCATCCTCAAGGCGCTGGCCGATGTGGGGATGCACGCCATCCAGACCAGCGGCAACTGCGTGCGGAACGTCACCGCGGACCATTTCGCCGGTGCCGCGGCGGATGAGATCGAAGATCCCCGCCCCGTGGCCGAGCTTCTGCGCCAGTGGTCCACCGACCACCCCGAATTCCAGTTCCTGCCCCGCAAGTTCAAGATCGCCATCACCGGCAGCCCGAACGACCGCGCCGTGACCAAGGCCCATGACATCGGCCTTAGGATGGTGCGGAATGCCAAGGGCGAGGCCGGTTTTGAGGTGATGGTGGGTGGCGGCCTTGGCCGGACCCCGATGATCGCCCACACGGTGCGGGATTTCCTGCCCAAGGCCGACCTGCTTCCTTACGTGGAAGCGGTCCTGTCCGTCTACAACACGCTCGGCCGGCGCGACAACAAGTACAAGGCGCGCATCAAGATCACCGTGCACGAAACCGGCAAGGAAGAGATCACCCGCCTGATCGAGGCGCGTTTCGCCGAGATCCGCCCCCTCTTCGGCGGCAACGACCAGAAGCTTCTGGCCGAGATCGAAGAGGCCTTCGCGCCCCCCGCCTTCCGCAACGCGCCCACGGATGCCTATGACGCCTTCTATGCCGCGGACCCCACCTTCCGCGCCTGGGCCGACACGAACCTGACCGCGCACCGCAACGCGCAATATGCCATCGTGACGATCAGCCTGAAGGCGCATGGCAAGACGCCGGGCGATGCCACGGGCGCGCAGATGCGCGTCATGGCCGACCTTGCCGAACGCTATGGCCATTCCGACCTGCGGATCAGCCACGAACAGAACGTCATCCTGCCGCATGTCCACAAGTCGGACCTGCCCGCGCTGCATGCCGAACTGGTCAAGGCGGGGCTCGCCACCGCCAATGTGGGCCTGATTTCCGACATCATCGCCTGCCCGGGGATGGATTACTGCGCGCTTGCCACCGCGCGGTCGATCCCGATCGCCCAGCAGATCGCCACGCGCTTTGCCGAGCTGAAGATCGAACACGACGTGGGCCCGATGAAGATCAAGATCTCGGGCTGCATCAATGCCTGCGGGCATCACCATGTCGGGCATATCGGCATCCTCGGTCTGGATAAGGCCGGCGTGGAAAGCTACCAGATCACGCTGGGCGGCGACGGCACGGAAGATGCCGCCATCGGCGACAAGACCGGCCCCGGCTTTTCGTACGAAGAGATCGTGCCCGCCATCGAACGCATCGTGATGGCCTATCTCGACCTGCGCCAGTCGCCGGACGAGACCTTCCTTCAGGCCTATCGCCGCGTGGGGATCGACCCCTTCAAGGCCGCGCTCTACGATCAGGAAGGCGAGAAGGATGCCGCGTGACACGAGCCAACCGGTCGGCAGCGTCGCCGACCGCGTGGCGGCGCTGAATGCGCGCTACAAGCACCACGGCGCAACCGCGGTGCTGGAGCATGCGCTGAAGGATGCCGATCTGGGCAAGGTCGCGCTGGTGTCGTCCTTTGGCGCGGAGTCGGTGGTGCTGCTGCACCTTGTCTCCGTCATCGCGCCGGAAACGCCCGTGCTCTTCATCGACACGCGGATGCTGTTTCAGGAAACGCTCGACTACCAGCGCGAGCTGGCCGAGAAGCTGGCGCTCTGCGACATCCGCACGATCCGCGCCCATCCGGCCAAGGTGTCGTTCGAGGACCCCGACGGCACGCTGCACCAGTTCAACACCGATGCCTGCTGCGCCGTCCGCAAGGTCGAACCCTTGGAACGCGCGCTGTCGCAGTTCGACGGCTGGATCACGGGGCGCAAGCGCTACCAGTCCAACACCCGCGGCACCGTCGATTTCTTCGAGGCCGAGGGCGAGACCCGCATCAAGGTCAATCCCCTTGCCCATTGGGGGCGCGAGGACCTTGAAGAATACATGGTCGAGAACCGCCTGCCGCGGCACCCCTTGGTCGCCAAGGGCTATCCGTCCATCGGCTGCGCGCCCTGCACCAGCCCCGTCAAGCCGGGCGAAGACCCGCGCGCAGGCCGTTGGCGCGGCAGCGAAAAGACGGAATGCGGCATCCATTTCATCGACGGCAAGCCCGTCAGGATCAAGAAGGAGGACGCGGCATGAGCGTCATCGTCACCGATCAGGGCTTTGGCTCCGAGGATTGGAACGCCCCCGTCGTTCCGCTGGCCGAAATCGCCGATCACAAGGGCGCGGTGGACCTGTCGAACACCGACGACCCGACCACGCTGGCCCCCTATCTGGCCGACCTGTCGCTGATCCGCGTGGCCTTCCCGGCCTTCAACGACGGCCGCGCCTTCACCATCGCCCGCCGCTTGCGGATGATGGGCTATACGGGCCGTCTGCGGGCGCAGGGCCATGTGATCGCCGATCAATATGCCATGGCCCGCCGCGTGGGGTTCGATGAGGTGGAAATCTCGGAAGACCTCGCCCAGCGTCAACCCGCGGACCAATGGGCCTTCCGCGCCGACTGGCAGTCCCATCACTACCAAGCGAAGTTGCGCGCCTGACGCGCGCGGGCAAGCCAAACTGCGCGCCTGACCTGCAACACATCGCCCCATCCGCCGCGCCGGGGCTTTCCCCCGCGCGGCGCTTCCCTTATTGCGAAGGCCGATCCCATGACCGAAGCGAGCACCACCATGGATGCCACCATCGAGAAACCGGCAAAACCGCATCTGCCCGACGCCCAGACCGTCACGCAGGTGACCCATTGGACCGACCGGCTGTTTTCCTTCCGCGTCACCCGTCCGCGGTCCTTGCGCTTCCGTTCGGGGGAGTTTGTGATGATTGGCCTGCTGGGCGAGACTGGCAAGCCTTTGCTGCGCGCCTATTCC
>JBEEOG010000087.1:0-5354 GCA_041191745.1 Pseudomonadota bacterium
GCGCGGCCAGCACCCGGTCGCCGGGCGAAAGCGTGTTTGTCACCGCGGCCTCCCACCCTCCCGTCCCGGTCGAGGGCAGGATCACCACCTCGCCCCCCGTCAGCCGCAAGATGCGCCGCACCCCTTCGACCGCAGGGCGATACATCCGCGCGAAGGCGGGCGAGCGGTGGTCGATGGTCGGCATGTCACAGGCCTTGCGGATCGCCTCGGGCATGTTCGTCGGGCCGGGAATGAAGACGGGATTCTGGATGGACATGGGGCAACTCCCTTCGTTGCGCCCATCCTGTGCCCGCCCGCCGCGCGGCGCAATTTTTTCGAAAAGATTTTTCATTTATGGAAAGACGTGCGAAAATCCCGTGAAATCAGCCGGTCACGCTTTTTCAGCCGCGCCGCGCCCCGACACCTGAAGGGACAGGACATGCCGACACAGCCCCGCCCGCGCGGCCGCCCCAAGGCCTTTCACGACAAGACCGACCAGAACACGGTGCAGGCGCTCGACCGTGCGCTGGACCTTCTGGAAATCCTCTCCGCGCGCCCGGGGCTGACGCTCTCCGAACTCGCGGCCGAGGCGGGCCAGCCCGTCGCCACCGTCTACCGCGCGCTGGTGACGCTGCAGGGCCACGCGATGGTGGAGGTGGAAGAGCCAGGGCAGCTCTGGCATGTGGGCAGCGGGGCCTTCCGCATCGGCACGGCCTTCCTGCGCCGCACCAAGGTCGTCGAACGCGCGCGCCAGCCGATGGACGCGCTGATGCGCGACACGGGCGAGACGGCAAATCTGGGGATCGAGACGGGGGACGAGGTGCTGTTCCTGAGCCAGGTCGAAACCCATCAGGTGATCCGCGCCTTCTTTCCGCCGGGAACCAAGGCACCCATGCATGTGTCGGGCATCGGCAAGGCGCTTCTGGCGTGGTATCCGGCCGAAAAGGTGCAAGGCATCCTTGCGCGTCGGGGGATGGAGCGGTTCACCTCGCTCTCGCACACGTCCGAAACCGCCCTGATGCGCGATCTGGCCCGCACGCGGGCGCGCGGCTTTTCCATCGACGATCAGGAACGGGCCGAAGGGATGCGCTGCATCGCGGCCCCCGTCTTCAACGCGCATGGCGAACCCGTGGCGGGGCTCTCGGTGTCGGGCCCCGCCTTCCGCATGAACCTGTCGGATGCCGACCGGATCGGCGCGCTGGTCGCCGCCGCCGCCGCCCGCGTCACCGCCGAGACGGGCGGCACCCCGCCCTGATCCGGCCCCGGCCTGCAGGCCCGCGTTGAGACTGTTTCAAGAAATGCCGGAAAGAGTCTTCCGGCATGTCGCCTTATGGTCCTCGGTCAAGCCGGACCCTCCGGCCCTGACCCGACACAAGAGGCGGGCAGACTAACCGGACTGCACACCCGAGGGGGGAGGCAGAGACGGCGCGAACAACATCCCCCTCAGGGAAAGGGACGAAACACATGACCCAAGCGGTCCATCCGGTGGACGAACGTCTGCCGACGCCAAAGCTTTTCACGCTCGGTCTGCAACATGTGCTGGTGATGTATGCGGGCGCGGTCGCCGTGCCGCTGATCGTCGGGCGCGCGCTGAAACTGGAACCGGCCGACGTGGCCTTTCTGATCTCGGCCGATCTGTTCGTCTGCGGTCTGGTCACGCTGATCCAGTCGCTCGGCGCGACCCAGTGGTTCGGCATCCGCCTGCCCGTGATGATGGGCGTGACCTTTGCCGCGGTGGGGCCGATGGTCGCCATCGGCAATGCCAATCCGGGCACCGAAGGGGCGCGGATGATCTTCGGCGCGATCATCGCGGCGGGCCTGATCTCCATCGTCATCGCGCCGATGGTCAGCCGGATGCTGCGCTTCTTCCCGCCCGTGGTGACGGGGACGATCATCCTTGTCATCGGGGTCAGCCTGATGCGGATCGGGATCAACTGGATCTTCGGCAACCCCGTCGGCCCGACCGCGCCCAGCATCGTGAACCCCGAACATGCCGACTGGCTGAAGGCCGCGGGCGAAGCCGCCGCCGCGGGGACCCTCCCGCCCGTGCCGGAAAAGTTCGCCCCCGCCGCGACGATGATGAATCCGGCCTACGCGACGCCCACCAACATCGCCATTTCGGCCATCGTGCTGGTCGCCATCCTGCTGATCGCGCGCTTTGCCAAGGGCTTCGTGTCGAACATCTCGGTCCTTCTGGGCATCGTGATCGGCGGGCTGATCGCCACGGCGGCCGGCATGATGACCTTCGGCAAGGTGGCCGAGGCGGAATGGTTCGCCCTGATCACGCCCTTCCATTTCGGCATGCCGATCTTCGATCCCGTGATGATCATCACCATGACGCTGGTGATGATCGTGGTGATGATCGAATCCACCGGCATGTTCCTTGCGCTGGGTGACATCACCGGCAAGAAGGTCGACCGTCCGATGCTGTCGGCGGGCCTGCGCACCGATGGTCTGGGCACGCTGATCGGCGGGCTGTTCAACACCTTCCCCTATACCTCGTTCAGCCAGAACGTGGGTCTGGTCGGCGTCACCGGCGTGCGGTCGCGCTTCGTCTGCGTGGCGGGCGGGGTGATCCTGATCGTCTTCGGCCTGATGCCCAAGATGGGGGCGCTGGTCGAAAGCCTGCCGCTGGCGGTGCTGGGCGGGGCGGGTCTGGTGATGTTCGGGATGGTGGCCGCAACCGGCATCCGCATCCTTGCCGGCGTGGATTTCACCAAGAACCGCAACAACCTGTTCATCGTCGCGGTGTCGATCGGCTTCGGGATGATCCCGCTGGTGGCACCGAACTTCAAGCAGTGGATGCCGCACGGGATCCACCCGCTGATCGAATCGGGCATCCTGCTGGCCACGATCTCGGCCGTCGCTCTGAACGCCTTCTTCAACGGCGCCAACGCGACCGAGGAAGAGGTCCGCGACGCGGTGTCGAAGGCCGAACATTAAGCCGCACGGTCTTCGTCAGTCAGGGCCGTCCGCAGCGATGCGGGCGGTCCTTTCCGTTTCAGAAGACCAGAACCCAGACAAGGAAGCCGAGGTTCGCCGCGATCACCAGCCCCACGGCCAGCGAGCCGAGGTCCTTCGCCTCTTTCCCTGCCTGCGACCATTCCGGCGAGATGCGGTCCACCAGCACCTCGATCGCGGTGTTCAGCGCCTCGGCGGCCAGCAGGATCAGGAAGAGGATGGCGAAGATCCCGATCTCGGCCGGCGTCGCGCGCGCCCAGAGCAGCACGCCCAGCCCCGCCGCGCCGAAGAGCAACTCCTGCCGCGCAGCGCTTTCCTGCATCAGCCGCCCGAAGCCCGCGATCGAATAGCGCGTGGCATCCACGGCATGGAGCAGCCCCTTGCGCGGGGCGGCGGGCTTGCGGGGGGTATCGCTGCGGTCGGTCATCCGGTGGTCGTTTCCCTGCAATCGGCGGTCAGGTCGAGGTCCGTCCCGCGCACCGTTGTCCGGATGTCCATCAGGCCCAGAACGGTGTGGAACAGCACATCGTGACTTTGCGGTTGCGCGGCCTTGCGGGCAAGGCATTCGTGGCTGACGCCCATCGTGGCCTGATAGCCTTCGGACAGCCAGATGACGAAGGGCACCTTGCGCTGCGTGTCGGGGGCCATGAACATGGGCGCGGCGTGCAGGTAAAGCCCGCCCTCGCCCAGCGACTCGCCATGGTCCGACATAAAGACCATCGCGGGGATCACGCGGTCCTGCGCGCCCATCATGCGGATCGCCCGACCCAGCACATGGTCGGTGAAGCGGATGGAGTTGTCATAGGCATTCACGATCTCTTCCCCCGTGCAATCGGCAAAGGACGCACTGCGGCAATCGGGGGTGAACCGCGCCTCTTCCGGCGGGTAGCGCAGGTAATAGGCGGGGCCGTGGCTGCCGATCATGTGCAGGACCAGAACCGTATCGCGCGTCATCGCCTGCATCGTGCGTTGCAGGATGGGCAGGAGTGCGGCATCCGTGCATTCCCCGCCCGCGCAGGCGGCAGGATCGACGGTCGCGTCGATGCGGCTCGATCCGGTGCGCTTGCCGATGCCCTGATCGCCGGTGTTGTTGTCGAACCACTGCACATCCAGCCCCGCATGCGACAGCACGTCGAGAAGGTTTTCCTGCGCCAGCGCGGCCTGCTGCGAATACCCCTCCTGCCCGAGAGCCGAGAACATGCAGGGCAGCGACACCGCGGTCGAGGTGCCGCAGGACCATGTGTCGGGAAAGTTCACGACATCGAGCTTTGCCAGTTCCGGCGTCGTGTCGCGCCCGTAGCCGTTCAGCCCGAAATTCTGCGCCCGCGCGGTTTCCCCCGCAAAGACGACCAGAAGCACGGGCTTGGGCGCGGCGGCAAGGAAGGGGCCGGGCGTCGCGTCGCGGCCGAAGGGGGCGGTCACGATCCGCGTGGTGAAATAGCGCAGCTTGGCATAGCGCGCCGCCGCCGCCAGCGTCGCGCCGGGCTGATAGGCCCCCATCATGTCGCGGTGTTCGCGCACCGCCGCCGAATAGGTCTTGAAATCCGACATGAGCGCCCCTGCCAGCACCCCGAAGGACAGCGCCAGCATCAGCGGATAGCGCCACAGCACATGGCGCAGCGCCACGGGCCGGATGCGCGGGACAAAGACCAGCGCGGCGGGCAGCAGGCCGAACAGCCCCAGATGCAGCGCGAGATCCGCCGTCATCAGATGCTTCGATTCCGTCGCCGTCGTCAGCATCGCGTTCTGGATCATCTCGCGGTCGATCAGGATGCCATAGGCGCGCTGGAAGTAATCGGCCCCCGCCGCCACGAGGATCAGCGCGGCCAGTGCCGGACGGTGCAGGCGCGGCAGGCTGACGAGCGACAGCGTGACCATCGTCAGCCCCGCCACCGCCAGCGCAAAGCCCGCCAGCGCCAGGGGCGATCCGTCAAAGACCGCCGCCATGCGCGACCACAGGCCGCCGTTCAGGGCGGACAGCAGATAGGCCGTCACGATCAGGTTCAGCGTCAGGCGCGTAAGTTCGGGACGGCCGGGGGCTTTCGTGGCCTCGGTGCCGGTAGTGGCGGACATGGGAAACCTTCTTCTGCTCGATGTCTTGCAGGGCGGTCGGGCCGCCCTTTGCCGCGCAGATGACGCGCCAACCTTGCGGCTGGCTTACAGCCCGCGGGCGCGGGGGCGAAAAATCCTCGCCTCCCCCTGCCCCATCCGCTATGCCCGACGCCATGAGGTTGCTTCTTGTCGAAGACACGCCGGACCTTGCCCGCGCGCTTCTGGCCCATCTCGTGGCCGAAGGCCATGCGGTGGATCACGCGCCCGACGCCGCGACCGCCCGCGCCGCGCTGGCGGTGCAGGGCTATGCCTGCGTGATCCTCGACCTTGGCCTGCCGGATGGATCGGGTCTCGATGTGCTG
>JBEEOG010000088.1:0-3024 GCA_041191745.1 Pseudomonadota bacterium
TCGACGCCGCCGTCCAGCAGGCCGCCCGCAAGAAGGCCGCCGAAGGCACCGTCATGTCCGACGACGAACGCCGCAAGCTCGTGTCGACCGAACAGTCGCTCGGCATGTCCGACGAACCGAAGATGCCCTCGAACCTCGCCGGTCTCGAATCCTTCACCCTCTCCGAACGCGAAGAGAAACCCGCCGACTTCTCCGACGCCGAAAGCTTCTTCAACCTGCCGCAAGGCGACGATGACGAAGATGAGGACGAAGACGAAGGCACTCGCCGCCGCTGATCCGGCGCGACCGCAAGACTGCAAGACCGCAAGACAGCAAGGCCTGCCGAACCCCTCGGCAGGCCTTTTCCACCCCGGCCCTGCTTTACGGATCCGACGTGATTGGCATATATTGCCAATCTCACCGGTAGGAATCCCGCATGGCCACCCGCAACGTCGTCCTCACTGACGCCCAATCCGCCTTCGTGGACCGCCTCGTCGCCTCCGGCCGCTACCAGAACGCATCCGAAGCCCTGCGCGCAGGCCTGCGCCTTCTCGAACGCGAAGAGGCAGAGATGGATGCGTTGCGCCGCGATACGATCAAGGCATGGGAAGAATTCCGCACCACTGGGCTGTCTGTCCCCGCTGAAGAGGTTGACCGTTGGCTCTCAGCCTGGGGAACCGACGATGAAGGGCCTGCACCTCAGCCCCGCGCCTGATGCCGACCGTTGTCTTCGCACCTGTCGCGATCCGAGACCTCGAACGCCTGCGCGCATTCCTGCGGACCAAGAACCCCGATGCCGCCCGTCGCGCGGGCGAAGCGATCCGCAAGGGCGTCCTCATCCTCGGCAGTCAGCCCCGCCTCGGTCGGCCAATCCACGATTTTCCCGATGATTTCCGCGAATGGCCCATCGACTTTGGCGACAGTGGCTTCATCGCCCGTTACAGGTTCGACGAAACACGCGTCGTAATCCTCACCATCCGCCATCAGAAAGAAGCTTAGGGCGGGGTTCACCACGCCAACCCAAAGCCCACAACGACCTCAATCCACCACTGCCGGCCAGACTGCCGCATTCACCCGCGCCAGCGCGCCCAGATGCCCGATGCGCCGCAGCCCGAACGCGGCGGGACGCAGCACGCGCTGCTCCTTCACCGCCTCGGGATAGAACCGCATCAGCCGCCACACCGCCTGCGCCGGAACCCAGTCGTCATCGGCCATCGCCACGAACCGCATCCGCGCCGTCACGCGTGCCGGGTCGGGATAGGGCAGCCGTCCCCCGAACTCCGCCGCAAAGAAGCCGCGCGTCGTGCACCACGCCCGCCAGTCGCGCCAGACGCCCAGCGGCAGGTCCGCGCCCAGCCCCGCCCGCCTCCCAGGCATGTAGCCCATCGCCCGCGCCGCCAGATGCAACGGCCCGAACCAGAAGGCCGCCGCCGCCGCGCGAAAGGCCGGGGGATGATCCATCAGATGCACGGGCCCCGACCCCACGGCAATCACCCGCTCCACCCCCTCCATCTCCGGATGAAAGGCAAGGAACAGCCCACCCAGCGACTGCCCGATCACCCAGCGCGGCACGCCGGGCACCATCCGCCCCAGCGCCTGCAACGCCGCGCGTTGATCAAGCAGCCCCCACTCCGCCATCGTGGCCCGCGACGCCCGCATCGGCCCGCGCAGGGACGCCCCGAAATCCCGGTAGTCATAGGTCAGCACCGCGACATCCCGCTCCGCCGCCAGCCATTCGGCAAAGGCGCGATAGAACCCCATCGGCACCCCCGTCGCCCCGTGCAGCACGACCGCCGCCCGCACCGCACCCTTCGGCCGGAACAGCCGCCCCGCCAGCACCGCGCCATCCCCGGCACGGATCGTCACAGCCTCCAACGTCTCGTGCCCCAAGGCCACCGGTCGCTCCATGCCCATCGCCGCCATCCCTCTCTAGACCGAACGGTCCAATACCATGATTAGACCGACCGGTCTACTCTTTCCGAACCACGCCAAACCCCCTACACTCCCACCCATGCCCGAACCCGCCAGCACCCGTGACCGCCTGATCACCACCGCCGCCCGGCTCTTCCGCCAGCGCGGCTACCACGCCACCGGCATAGCCGAGGTTCTGGCCGAAGCCGGCGTTCCCAAAGGGTCGCTCTACCACCACTTCCCCAACGGCAAGGAAGACCTCGCCATCGCCGCCGCCGACTGGACGACGCGGATGCTCGAAGGCATCATCGACGACGCGTTCACGCCCGCCTCCGACCTGCGCCACGGCGCCACGACCTTCTGCCACAAGCTGGCAAAGCTCTTCGATCTGACCGACAGCGCCGCCAGCTGCCCCATTCAGGCGCTCATCTTCGACGGTCCCGACGGCGCGGACTACCGCGCCCGGGCTGCCGCATTCTTCGACCGCCTGATCGCCGCCATCGCGCGCCACGCCACACGCCTCGGCCTGCCCGACGCGCAGGCCCGGCATGAAGCCGAAACCCTGCTCATCGCCATCGAAGGCGGTTGGACCCTCGCCCGCGCGCGCCGCTCCTCCGACATCCTGCGCAGCCTTCCCGCCCGCCTCTACGCCTGACCCAGACGCGGCGCCGCCTGCTTTCCCAAACCCTACCCCACCGCCCGCTGCGTGCTGACGGTTTGCGGTACACATTCCGGCACGGAAAGCGGACGCCCATCGCCGCTTGCGAATCCGCCCCCACCCCCCTATATGACCCCTGAGAGGTTGGCGCGGGCGAGCGCCTCGCCAACCCGGTCAGGTCCGGAAGGAAGCAGCCGTAACGAGCCCCGCTTGGGTCGTTGTCCAGCCTCTCACCTTTTCCCCACTCTGCGTTCCAACGGCTCCGGCGGTCCCCGACCGCTCAAACCCCAACCCTTCGACCCCGAAGCCGAACAGGTCTACACCCGCCCCTCCGGCAAGGTAATCAACCGCCGCTGGGCGGTCATCGTCCGCAAGGGCGAATACAGCATCGCGCAGATCAACCACTACGCGGTGCAGTCGCTCGAATCCGTGACCCGCACGATCCCGCACGGCACCAGGCCGCGATTACCGCCCAA
>JBEEOG010000089.1:0-5323 GCA_041191745.1 Pseudomonadota bacterium
TGCGCTGGAACGTGATCGCGGTGACGGCGATCGCGCTCTACGCCCTTGCGCGCGGCGGGCGCGAGGCCGAGACGGTCCTGCGCGAGACGGTGTTCAACACCGTCTCGATCTTTACCGGAACGGGGCTGGTCAGCGCCGATCTGGCGGGGTGGGGGCCCTTTGCCTTTGCGGTCCTGTTCCTTGTCGGGCTGATCGGGGGCTGCACCTCCTCGACCGGCTGTTCGGTCAAGGTGTTCCGCTGGCTGATCCTGTGGGAGGCGGTGAAGGTCCAGATCCGCCGCATCCGCCAGCCCGACGCGGTCAACACCCTGCGCTACGACGGCCGCGCGGTGGGGGCAGATGTGCTGGATGCGGTGATCTTCTTCTTCGCGGCCTTCGTCCTGACCTTCGGCTGCCTTGCCGTGGCGCTGGCGCTGGCGGGCCTGTCCTTCCAGACCTCGGTCACTGCGGCATGGACGGCGATTGCCAATGTCGGCCCCGCCTACGGGCCCGAGGTGCATCCGACCGGCGCGCTTCTGGCCTTTCCGGCTGCCGCCAAGACCGTGATGATCGCGGGCATGCTGCTGGGCCGGCTGGAGCTTCTGCCGGTCTATGTGCTGTTCCTGCGCCAGTTCTGGCGGGCGTGATCCGCCGCGCCGTCAGTCCCAGCACGAGACAAGGACGGTCATCCGCGCCGCCTTGCGGGCAAGGTCCTCGGGGGCCATCGCGCCTTGGCTGACCGCCTCGGCCAGCGCGACGCCTTTCGGGGCCAGCAGCTCGGCGATGGCCGCACCCGTCGCGGCCAGCGCCACATCGTCGGGCAGGACGCGGCCCGACCCTGTCGCGCGGGGCAGAAGCATGCCCAGCACCGCGCCCGTGCCGTCGACCACCGGCCCGCCCGCATCGCCGGGCAGCGCGGCCAGCGACAGCCGCTTCACGCCCGTCTCGCCATCCAGCCCCGCGCTGTCGGCCAGCGTGCCGAAGGTCAGGACGGGGGCGGACAGGCGGTCGCCATAGCTGTAGCCCGACACCGCCACCTCGGCCCCGATCCGGTCGGGGGCCAGCTGGAAGCCCGCCACGGCGGGCGGCGACAGGGGCCGCACGGGCGCCAGAAGCGCGATGCCCGTGGCGTCGTCCTGCAGGGTCACGGTGGCATCCACCGTCCCGTCCAGCGTAATGCGCCCGCACTGGGCCACCGCTTCGGTCGTGGTCAGCACCGCACCCGCGGCATCGACATAGAAGCCCGAGCGCGACAGGCGCGGCTTTCGCAGTTCCAGCCCCGAGAGCAGGCCCTGACGCGCGCTCTCGTCCAGCGGGACAAGGCCGGGGTCCAGCGCGCGGTCGCCCACGGGGCGGAAGCTCGCGCGCAGTTCCTGCACCACGCGGGCCATCCGCGCGTCCGACGGGTCCCATGCCAGCATCCAGCCCTTCACCAGCCCGCGCGAGACGCCCACCTCGGCCTCGGCCACACGGTCGGGGCTTTCCCCGCGCAGGGTGAAGCTGTCCTCGGACAGGCTGCGTGGGCCCTCGGGCGGCATGATCTCGAGCGTCTGGAGCCTGTCGTAAAGCGCCGTCAGCGTCGCGCGGTCGCCGGGGGTCGAGATCAGGACCAGCCGCAGGTCCGATCCGTCCCTCGCCGCGAAATGCACGAAGGGGGGTTCGTAATGGTCGAATTGCAGCATGCCGGCGGGATAGGTGATCTCGATTCCCGCTTCGGGTTCGGTGATCGTCTCGAAGCCGAAAGCCGCCCGTTCCCCCTGCCAGCCCGCCAGCAGTTCGGCCCGCTGGGCGGTGGTCAGGATCCCCGTGGATTCATGGCCGTTCGCCTCTTGCCATGCGGCCATCGAGGCGCGGGTGCCGCGACCGAAGGCCCCGTCGATGGTCGAGGTGTAGAAGCCGAACCATTTCAGCGCCTCCTGCAGCACCTCGCGCTCGGTCTGCGACAGCAGGCTTTCGGAGGCGCGGGCCTCCTCGGGCGTTTCGTCGGGAAGGGCGGGGGCGGGGGCAGCGTCGGGGGTGGCGGCGGCCGTGTCGGCCGCGGCATCGGTGGGGGCGTCCGCCGTCCTATCGGGCAGGGCTGCGGCCCCGACGGGCCAGAAGGGCTGGCCGAAGCCCGTTCCATCGGCAAGGAAACTGTCGCGCGGGATCAGGTTTTCGGACAGAAGCTGGCGGCGGCGCGCCTCTGCCCCGTCGCGGTCATAGGGGCCCAGCAGGATCGCGTACCAGTCGCTGCCGTCAAGCGCGAAGCCCTGCACATCGGCAAAGACCGCCGACCATGCCCGCGCGCGGGTTTCCGCATCGGTCAGGTTGGGCTGCGCTTCGATCTGCACCCAGAACTGCTCTTGCGCGCTTGCGGGGCGGCCTGCCAGCCCCAGCACCAGAACCACGATCACCGTCATCAGCACGCGCATCATTCCGTCACATCCAGTCCGTAAATGCCGCGATAGCCTTGCGGCGGCAGGGGGCGGAGGGATGCGCCAAAGCCGTTCGGCCCGATGCACGCCGCCCCGGCGAGAGTTGACCCTACCCTGCCTTCTGCCTATGGAGAGGGCGCATTTCAAGAGGTGCTCCGCAATGGCCGAAACGCCGACCCTTCCCCGCAGCTTTCAGGAGATCATCCTGCGCCTGCAGACCTATTGGGGCGCGCAGGGCTGTGCGGTGCTGCAACCCTATGACATGGAGGTGGGCGCGGGCACCTTCCACCCCGCCACGACCCTGCGCGCGCTGGGGTCGAAGGCATGGGCCGCGGCCTATGTCCAGCCGTCGCGCCGCCCGACCGACGGGCGCTATGGCGAGAACCCGAACCGCCTGCAGCACTACTACCAGTATCAGGTGCTGATCAAACCCTCGCCCCCGAACCTGCAGGACCTGTATCTGGGATCGCTGCGCGCCATCGGGCTGGATCCCATGATCCACGACATCCGCTTCGTCGAGGATGACTGGGAAAGCCCCACGCTGGGCGCATGGGGGCTGGGCTGGGAGGTGTGGTGTGACGGCATGGAAGTGTCGCAGCTCACCTATTTCCAGCAGGTGGGCGGGCATGACTGCAAGCCGGTGTCGGGCGAGCTGACCTATGGCCTCGAACGGCTGGCCATGTATGTGCTGGGCATCGACCATGTCATGACCATGCCCTTCAACGATCCCGCGGCCCCGATCCCGCTGACCTATGGCGACATCTTCCGCCAGACCGAGGAGGAATACAGCCGCCACAACTTCGACGCGGCGACGACCGAGATGCTGTTCCAGCACTTCAAGGATGCCGAAGCGGAATGCGAGAAGCTTCTGTCGTTCGATCCGCAGGACACCAATTCCGGCAAGCGCATCGTCATGGCGCACCCCGCCTATGACCAGTGCATCAAGGCATCCCACCTGTTCAACCTGCTCGATGCCCGCGGCGTGATCTCTGTCACCGAACGGCAGGCCTATATCGGGCGGGTGCGCGCGCTGGCCAAGAAATGCGCCGATGCCTTCGTGCAGACCGAAGCGGGCGGATACGTGGCGGCGGGTGCCTGACGGCATGGTGACCTATCGCCCCGAAACCGCGATGCAGCGCTGGCTCGACGCGGCCCGCCACCTGCCCGGCCCCGTCGGGCGGGCGGCGCGGCGCAAGCTCGCGCGCCGCTACGGCCCCCGCGCGGTCGCGGATTTCGAGGCGCGCATGGCCAGCGTCGGGTCGGGCGATGTGCTTGTGGACATGGGCGCGAATGTGGGCGATTTTACCGCGCGTCTGGCCGCGACGGGGGCTACGGTCCATGCCTGGGAACCCGATCCCTATGCCTTCGACCGCCTGACGGCCCGCTTTGCCGACGCGCCCAACGTGCACCTGCACAATGCCGCCGTCGCCGCCCGCGCGGGCCGCCTGCGCCTTGCCCGCAAGGCAGGCTTCGACACCGATCCCGAAAGGCATTCGACCGCCAGCTCGCTCGTCTTCAACAGCGCGGGCGAGGCCACGGGGATCGAGGTCGAGGTCGTCTCGTTCGCCGATGCGCTGGCCCGCTGCGGCAAGCGGGCCAAGATCGTCAAGATGGACATCGAAGGGGCCGAATTCGACATCCTCGAAGACATCTTCCGCGCGCCGCAGGACTGGCCCTTCGACGTCCTCTACGTCGAAACCCACGAACGGCAGGCCACCCACAAGATCCCGCTGATCGACCGCCTGCGCGCGCAGGCCGAGGCGATCTCTCACCCCGTCATCAACCTTTACTGGCCCTGAGGATCATCACGTGAATGGCAAGTTCATGGCAGGTTTCATCGTGCTGACAGGGGCCATCGCGGGCGTGGCGATGTACTGGCTGCAGGTCCATGCCTTCTACGAGACGGCGGAATTCACGCCCGGTCAGGAAATCCGCCTGACCAGCATCGAATCCGGCCAGCCCGAGGCGATCATCGCCGAGAACATCACCGGCATCGACAGCGAGTCGAGCCCGATCCGCTTCCGCGCCTGCTTCACCACGCCGCTGACGCAGGCCATGCTGACCGAAACCTACCGCATCTATCCCGACCCCGTGCCGCTGGTCGCGCCTTCGTGGTTCGACTGTTTCGATGCCGAAGCGATCGGCGCGGCGCTGGAAAAGGGCGAGGCGATCGCCTTCCTGTCCGAAACCGGAATCCACACGGGCGTGGACCGCGTCGTCGCGGTCTTTCCCGATGGCCGCGCCTTTGCGTGGCACCAACTGAACGCCTCGGCGGAGTGACCCAATGCCCGACCTGCTGATCGAGCTTTTCTCGGAAGAAATCCCTGCGCGGATGCAGGCCAAGGCCCGCGAGGACCTGAAGAAGATCGTGACCGACGGTCTGGTCGAGGCGGGGCTCACCTATGCCAGTGCGGGCGCCTTCTCGACCCCGCGCCGTCTGGTGCTGGCGGTGGAAGGGCTGACCGCCGAAAGCCGCCCCGTGCGCGAGGAACGCAAGGGCCCCCGCACCGACGCGCCCGAAGCGGCACTCGAAGGCTTCCTTCGCTCCACCGGCCTGACGAAGGACCGGCTGGAAATCCGCGACGACAAGAAGGCGCAGGTCTGGTTCGCCGTGATCGAAAAGCCCGGCCGTCCGGCGGCCGAGATCGTGGCAGGCGTGCTGGAAGGCGCGATCCGCAACTTCCCCTGGCCCAAATCCATGCGCTGGGGGTCGGGCAGCTTGCGCTGGGTGCGCCCGCTGCAATCCATCCTCTGCCTTCTGTCGGACGAGGCGGGCTCCTCCATCGTCCCGCTCGACGTGGACGGCATCCGCGCGGGCAACACGACCGAAGGCCACCGCTTCATGGGCGCGGGCCGCTTTGCCGTGTCGGGCTTCGACGACTACCGCGCGAAACTGCTGCGCGCCAAGGTGATGCTGGACAGCGCCGAGC
>JBEEOG010000090.1:0-3995 GCA_041191745.1 Pseudomonadota bacterium
GGGGGCGCTCGCGCCCCCTCTTGCTTTGCAGGGCAAAGCATTTCACCCCCTGAGGATATTGGGCGAAGGGGAAGGGGCGGGGTCTGTTTCTTCCCCTTCGGAAAATATCCTCGGGGGGTGCGGGGGGCAGACGGCCCCCCGTGCGACGCCTCTGCCCGCGCGCGGTCAGCCGTTGCCGCGGCGGGCGAAGAGGCCCGCATCCTCGGCCGCGCGGCGGAGCGCGCGGGACTTGTTCACGGTTTCCTGGAATTCGGCTTCGGGGTCGCTGTCATAGACGACGCCGCCCCCCGCCTGGATGTAGAGCTTCTGGTCCTTGAGCACCGCGGTCCTGAGCGCGATGCAGAAGTCCATCTCGCCATTGGCGGCGAAATAGCCCACGCCCCCGCCATAGACGCCGCGCTTTTCGGGTTCAAGCTCGTCGATGATCTCCATCGCCCTGACCTTCGGCGCGCCCGAGACGGTGCCTGCGGGCAGGCCCGCCAGCAGGGCCGACAGCGCATCCTCGCCATCCGCCAGATCGCCCACCACGTTCGAGACGATGTGCATGACGTGGCTGTAGCGTTCGATGATGAATTTCTCGGTCGGGCGCACGCTGCCGACCTTGGCCACGCGCCCCACGTCGTTGCGCCCGAGGTCGAGGAGCATCAGATGTTCGGCCAGTTCCTTGCGGTCGGCCAGAAGGTCGGCTTCCAGCGCGCGGTCCTCTTCCGGCGTCGCGCCCCGCTTGCGGGTGCCCGCGATGGGGCGGATCGTCACCTCGCCGTCGCGCAGACGGACGAGGATTTCCGGGCTGGCGCCCACGACCTGATAGCCGCCGAAGTTGAAGAAGAAGAGGAAGGGTGACGGGTTCGTGCGCCGGAGCGAGCGGTAGAAGGCGAAGGGCGGCAGTTCGAAGCTTTGCGTCCAGCGCTGCGAGGGCACGACCTGGAAGATGTCGCCCGCGCGGATGTAGTCCTTGGCGCGTTCGACCGCGGCCTTGTAGCCGTCATGGGTGAAGTTCGACACCGCCTCGCCCACGGGCGCGATCTCGCCCAGATCGCGCTGGGCGGGGGGGGCGCGGTCCAGATCGCGCAGCGCGTCCATCACCCGTTCGGCGGCCTGTGCGTAGGCGGCCCGCGCCGACAAGCCCGAGGAGACCCAGGCGGGGGCGACGATCGTGACCTCGCCCTTCACGCCATCGAGCACCGCGACGACCGAGGGGCGCATCAGCACCGCATCGGGCAGGCCCAGCGGATCGGGGTTCACACCGGGCAGGTGTTCGACCAGACGGATCATGTCATAGCCCAGATAGCCGAACAGGCCGCAGGCGATGGGCGGCAGGTCGGCGGGCATGTCCACGCGGCTTTCGGCGATCAGCGCGCGCAGCGTGTCGAGCGGGTGGCCGTCCTGCGGGGCGAAGCTGTCGGCGTCGAACCGCGCCTCGCGGTTGATGTCCGACTGCGCGCCGCGGCAGCGCCAGATCAGATCGGGCTTCATGCCGACGACCGAGTAGCGGCCCCGCACCTCGCCCCCCGTCACGCTTTCCAGCATGAAGGTATCGGCCCGCGCCTCGCCCAGTTTCAGCATGAGCGAGACGGGCGTGTCGAGGTCGGCGGCAAGCCGCGCCCAGACAAGCTGGTTCTTCCCCTCGGACCAGCCGCGTTCGAAGGCGTCGAAGGAGGGGCTCAGGGTCATCAGGGCGTACTCAGTTGAACTGCGCGTTGACGGCGTTGATCGCGGTCTGGTCCAGCGTGATGCCGGCCTCGTTCGTCAGCGCGTTGGTGAAGAGGCTGAAGGCATCCTGCGCGATGCCCTGTTCGGCCTGGATCGCGATGGCCTCGCGCAGCGCCACGGCATCCTCGCCCGTCGCTTCGGCGGGGATCACGGCGTTGAGTTGGACCAGTGCGGTGAAGCCCGCGCCTTCGACAAGGGCGACCTCGCCTTCGGCCATCCGGAACAGGCGTTCGAGGAAATCCTGCGGCGCGCCTTCGACAAAGCCGTCGCGGGTGATCTCGGACGTCACCTCGACGATGCCGAAGCCGCCGAGCGATGCGCCCCCGTCGACGGCGGCCTTGATTTCGGCCGCGCGGGCGGCCAGCGCACGGGCCAGCGCGTCGGCGCGCCATGCCGCGTCCACGTCATCGCGGGCTTCGGCGAAGGGGATCGGCGCGGGGGGCACGATGGCATCGAGGCGCAGCGCGACCAGCGTGCCATCCTCGAGCAGGAGCGCCTCGGGGAAATCGCCTTCGGCGACGGCATCGGCGGCCTGCCGGAAATCGGGATGGGCGGCGATGCCTTCGGCGCCTTCCTCGGTCCCCGGGACATAGTCGATGGTGGCCAGCGTCATGCCCGCCTCGCGCGCCGCATCCTCGAGCGTCGCGCCACCGGCGAGGAGGTCATCCACCGCTTCCACGCGGTCGGCGATGGCGCGGCGGGCGGCGTCGGTCTGCATCTCGGCGGCCAGCGCCTCGCGCGCCTGATCGAAGGTGGTCTCCTGCGCGGCAAGGATGCCGTTCATGCGGAAGAGCGCGGGGCCGAGGTCGGAGTCGATCGGGCCCACCACGCCGGGTTCGGTCAGGGCGAAGACCGCCTCGCCCGCGGCACCGAGCGCGGCCTTGTCCACATCGCCAAGGTCGACGTCGTCGAGTTCAAGGCCGCGTTCGCGCACCAGCGTCTCGAAGCTTTCGCCCGCGTCCAGACGACCCTTGGCCGTGGCCGCCGTGTTGGCATCGGGAAAGACCAGCCGTTCGACAAGGCGCTTCTCGGGCAGCACGAATTCGTCGATGCGCTCGTCATAGAGCGCGCGCAGCGCCGCCTCGTCCACGGGCTGGTCCTTGGCGATCTCTTCGGGGATCAGCGCGATGTAGGTGATGCGCTTCGCCTCGGGCCTGGTGAAGCGGTCGATATTGGCATCGTAGAAGGCGGTCAGTTCCGCCTCGGTCGGGTCGGCCATCGGGGCGGGCAGGTCCGCTTCGGCCAGACGCAGAAGCGAGAAGCCGCGCCGTTCGCCTGCCCAAGCGGCCAGCGTGTCGGTCAGCGCGGCGGGGGCGGCAAAGCCCCCCACGACCGCGCCCTGCAGGATCTGGCGGGCCACGTCGTCGCGCAGCGTCGCCTCGAATTCGGCCGGCGTCATGCTGTTCCTCTCCAGCACGAAATCATAGGTCGTGCGGTCGAAGCGCCCTGCCGTGCCCTGGAAGGCCGGCATCTGGGCGATCTCGTTCGCCACGGTGTCATCGCCCACGGAAATGCCGATGCGGTCGGCTTCGCCATCCAGTGCGGCGCGGGTGACGAGCCCCTGCATCACGCGCTGGTCAAGGCCGAAGGCCTGCGCCTGCGCCATGGTCAGCTGCATGCCGAACTGGGCCGACATCGCCTCCATCTCTTGCCGCAGGCCGCGGGCATAGGCGTCGGTGGTGATGTCGCGTTCGCCCACCTTGCCGATGCTGGTGACGCCGCCGCCGAAATTGGTGACGCCGAAGCCGCCCAGACCGGTGATGACAAGGGCAAGGATCACCCAGACGAGGACCGACGCGCCCTTGCGCTTTTTCCGCGGGGTATCGGTTTCGGTCTCTTTCGCCATCGGTTCGGTCGCCTGTGTTGGCCAAGGTTCGGCTGACTGTCTAGTGACAAGCGCCGCAGGGGGCAAGTGGAGCGCGCGGGGCCGCGGTCACAGCCATGTCAGGGCGCGTTTCGGGGGACGTTTGAGGGGCCGCGTCTCAGGGGGCGCGGCGGGGCAGGTCCAGCGCGGCGAGGCGGCGGAACATCTCGGCGATGCCGCCCGCGTCGATATTGGCGAAGGCGATGCGTAACTGGCGCTGGCCTGCCGCGTCGCCTGCGGGCTGGAACATGGTGCCGGGCAGCATCAGCAGACCCGCATCGACCACCAGACGCTTTGCGAAGGCGTCCGAGGGCAGGTCGAAGGGGTGCTCGACATAGGCGAAATAGGCCCCGCAGCCCAGCAGCCGCCAGTCGGGCAGGGCGGCGAAGCCCCCCGTCATGGCCATCCGGCGGGCAAG
>JBEEOG010000091.1:0-4949 GCA_041191745.1 Pseudomonadota bacterium
ATCATGATCGTGCAGGAAATCGCGCGCCAGACCGACCTTCTGGCCCTGAACGCCGCGGTCGAGGCCGCACGGGCGGGCGAGCATGGCCGCGGCTTCGCGGTCGTCGCGGCCGAGGTCCGCAAGCTGGCCGAACGCAGCCAGACGGCGGCGGCGGAAATCTCGTCCCTGTCCTCGTCCACCGTCCGGTCGGCGGCCAGCGCGGGCGAGATGCTGGCAAACCTCGTCCCCGACATCGAACGCACCGCCGCGCTGGTGACGGAAATCACCGTCGCCTCGCGCGAACTGGCGACGGGGTCCACGCAGATCACGATGTCGATCCAGAACCTCGACAAGGTCACGCAGGAAAACACCTCGGCTTCCGAGGAGCTGTCCTCCAGCGCGACCGAACTGGCCAGCCAGTCCGATGCGCTGGCCACCGCGATCGACTTCTTCAAGCTCGACACTGCGCCGCAGGCCGTGCTGGTGGGCAAAGGCAGGTTGCGCGCGGCCCAGCCGCGCCCGCTTCCCGCAGCACCCGCCCCGCGCGACGGGGGGGCGAGTACCGGCTTCGATTTCAATCTGGACGATGCGGCGGATGACCTCGACGCGCGCTTCAAGCGCCCCGACGCAGCCTGACGGGGGAAAAGATGCACAACAGCAACGATGTCGTCACCTTCAACGCCGATGCGGCACTCTATGCCGTGCCGGTGTCGCGCGTGCAGGAAATCCTCGACCTGCGGCCTGTCGCGCGGATGCCCAACGCGCCCGCGCATCTTCTGGGCATCATCGACCTGCGCGGCGCGAACATCCCCGTGGTGGACCTGCGCCAGCTGCTGGGCCTGCCCGAAGGGGCCGATACGCCGCAGTCGCGCATCCTCGTGGTGGGCATCGTCCATCGCGGCGCGCGCACCACGATCGGGATCAAGACCGACCGCGTGATCGAGGTGACGCTGCTCGACGATCCCGACCTGCGCCCGCTGGAGGAGGAGGCCGATCTCCTGCGCTGGACGGGCAGCCCCATCGCCGGCATCGGCCGCTGCAAGGGCGAAGTGGTCAGCGTGCTCGACCTCGACCGGCTCTTCGCGCGGGTCGATCTTCCGGCCGACGACCTCGCCGCCTGAACCGGACCGCGTCATGGCCAGCCTCGCCCCCCGGACGGAAAGCTATTCGGACCGCTTCCGCGCGCTGATCCGGTCGATCACCGGCATCAGCCTGCCCGCCGCCAAGGTCCATCTGATCGACCAGCGCCTGCGCCGCCGCGTCACGGCCTTCGGTCTGCCCGACACCGAATCCTACCTGCGCCAGCTTCTCGACGGCGAGGGGATGGAGGCAGAGCTGCGCCTCGTCATCGACCTGATCACGACCAACACCACCTCGTTCTTCCGCGAGCCGGAGCATTTCGACATCCTCGCCGGCACGATCCTGCCCGAAAGGCTGGCCCGCGCCCGCGCCGGACAAGTGCCGCGCCTGAAGATCTGGAGCGCCGCCGCCTCCGAAGGGGCCGAGGCCTATACCGCCGCGATGGTGCTGGCCGAGGAGCAGCGGCGCGGCAGGCGCTTCGATTACGCCATCCTCGGCACCGACCTGTCGCAGCGCATGATCGAACGCGCGGCGGCGGCGATCTACGCCACCGAACAGATGGCGAGCGTCCCGCCGGACTATGCGCGCCGCTACGTCCTGTCGGCGGGCCATCCCAGCGTGTCGGGCAAGGTGCGGATCGTGCCGGAACTGCGCCGCAACGTGCGCTTCTCGATCCTGAACCTGATGGACGCGACCTATCCCGTCGCCCGCGACGTGGACGTGATCTTCCTGCGCAACATCCTGATCTATTTCGATCCGGCCGAGAAGGAGCGCGTCATCCGCCAGCTTGCCGCGCATCTGGCGCCCGGCGGCTACCTGATCGTGGGCCATTCCGAAAGCATGATCGTGCGCCATCCGGACCTGACGCAGGTCCGCCCGACCGTGTTCAAGAAGGGGGAGCCGCGGCCATGACGGCACGAAGCAAGGAACCGATCAAGGTGCTGATCGTGGACGATTCGACTTCCGCCCGCACCATGCTGCGCCGGATCGTGGAATCGGACGCCAGCCTGACCGTCCTCGGCGCGGCCGCCGATGCCTTTGCCGCCGCGCGGCTGATGAAGGCCGGTCTGCCCGACGTTATCCTGCTCGACCTCGAATTGCCGGGGATGGACGGGATCACCTTCCTGAAACGGATCATGCAGCAGCGGCCCCTGCCGGTGGTGGTCTGTTCCAGCCTGACCGAATTCGGGTCCGAGAAAAGCCTCGAGGCGCTGGAGGCCGGTGCGGTCGAGGTGATCCTGAAACCCGCCCCCGTCGACGAGCGCAGCCGTCAGGAAGCCGCCCTGCGGATCTGCGACGCGATCCATGCGGCCTCGCAAAGCCGCAAGGCCGAAGCGCCCCGTCCGCGCGGCAGCGAACCCCGCCCCGTCGGCCCGAAACTGACCGCGGACGAGATCCTGCCCCCGCCGAACCCCTCGCGCGTGATCCCCGTGACCGAACCCCTGATCTGCATCGGCGCCTCGACCGGCGGGACCGAGGCGCTGCGCGTCGTGCTCGAGATGCTGCCCCCCGACGCGCCCGCCATCGCCATCGTGCAGCACATGCCGCAGGGCTTCACCAATGCCTTCGCCAAGCGGATGAACACGCTTTGCGCGATCGAGGTGGTCGAGGCGACCGACGGCATCGCGCTGCAGCAGGGCCGCGCGGTGATCGCGGCGGGCGACCGCCACCTGATGGTGCGCCGCGTGGGCAGCGGCTACCGCGCCAGCGTGACCGACGGCCCCTATGTCAGCCGCCACCGACCTTCGGTCGATGTCCTTTTCCGCTCGGCCGCCGCGCAGGCGGGGGCCAATGCGATGGGCCTGATCCTGACGGGCATGGGCGATGACGGCGCGCGCTGCATGGCCGAGATGCGGCAGGCCGGAAGCCCCACGCTGGCGCAGGACGAGGCAAGCTGCGTCGTCTACGGCATGCCGCGCGAGGCGGTGGAGATGGGCAGCGCCATGCAGAGCCTGCCCCTGACCAAGATGGCGGCGGCGATCATGCATTTCGCACGCACCCACCGGATGAAGGTCGCAGGATGACACGCCAGCCCCACCGCCCCGCCGGACAGGGCCTGTCCGTCACGCGCCACGCGATCGACACGCTCGACCGGCTGGCCCCGCGCACCGAGGCGGCCTTTCTGCGCGCCGGCGAAGGGCTCGCGCGCGGGGTCGACGCGCTGGGTGCCCTGCGCGCGGTCTTCGCGCGCCTGCAAGAGGCGCTGGGCCCCGACCGCGCCGCCGACCTGATGGCGCGCATCGAGGCGACCCGTGCGGGCATCGGGGTGACGGCGGACGGGCTGGATGCCTTCCTCGACGCCTCGCAGCGCCTGCGCGCCACGATCCGGCGGGTCGAGGCCGAGGTGGCCGAACTGGACCGCGTGGTCCGCACCATCGCCAATGTCTCGGTCAATGCCCGCATACAGGCGGGGGCGCTGGTCCCGCCGCGCCCGCAGGTCACGGCCTTCATCCTGCGCCTTGCCGAAATGGCGGACGAGGCCGAGGCCGCGCTGGCGGCGGTGAAATCCGCCATGGACGGGATCGGCGACGACATGCAGGGCATGGACAGCGACATCGCGGGCCTCAGGGACGAGATGCTGCACGATCTGCTGCCCGCGCTGTCGCGCAGCGCCGAGACGGGCCGCGCGCTGCATGCCCGTCAGGGCACGATGGCCGAGGCCAGCGCCCGCATTGCCGACCGCATGGCCGAGGTGCGCGCCGCCGTGGGGCGGCTGGTCACGGGCCTGCAGGTGGGCGACGCGACCCGCCAGCGGCTGGACCGCGTGCGCGACACGCTGACCCGCGCCGAGGACCGCACCGCCACCCCCGTCGAGGCGGCCCTTCTGCCGCTGGCCGCGGGGCTGGCCGATGCGCTTCTGTCGGAAGCCACGACCGAGATCGCCACCGCGATGGCCGAGACGGAGCGCCTGCGCGACACCAGCCGCCTTGCGCTGGAGGAGGCGCAGAAGGCCTATCTGGCGGGCGCCAAGCCCGCGGCGGCGGCGGGCGGCGGCGACGATGCCCTTGGCCAGCGCCTGACGCGGCTGGCCGAGCGCATGATGCTGGTCACGGCACGGATCGAGACGATCCTGCGGCAAGAGGCGCGGCTGCGCGGCATCGCCCATCAGGTGCGGCTTTCGGGGCTGAATGCCGTCCTCATCTGCGCCAAGCTGGGCGAGGACGGGCGCGCGCTGCGCGAACTCGCGCAATGGCTGCGCGCGCTGACCGATGAAAGCGACCGGATCAGCCTGCGCCTGCAGGGTGCGCTCGATGCCACGCGGGCCGAACTGCTCAGCACGGGTCAGGACCGGATCGAAGAGATCCGAGCCGCGCTGGCCGAACGCATCGCCGAGGGGCGCGATCTGGCCATGGCGATCGGCGCCATCGACGCGGCGCAGGACGGCGCGGGACAGGAATGCCAGTCGCTGGGGCGGGTTCTGGCGCAGTCGCTGGGCAGCGCGCTGATGGAGTTGCAGCAATACCGCGCCTGTCTGGCCGAGGTGGCGCAGGCCATGGCGCTGGTGCGGCTGCGCGCGCTGCTGCTGGCACCGCCCGCCCTGCCCTTCGCCGCGGGATCAGAGGCGCAGCTGCTGCTCGACAGCCTGCGCGCAAGCTACACGATCCAGTCCGAACGCGACCTGCACGACCGCCTGATCCCCGCAGCGGCGCAGGACGGGACGCCTAGCCCCGCCCCGACCGTGCCGGACCGGCCCCCCGCGGCCGAGGCGCAGGCGCTGGACGACATCTTCTTCTGAGCGTCCTGCCGGTGCCTGACCGCACAAACCCGTGAAATCTTTGCGACGGATGATCCCCCGCGCCGCGTTCCACGCTAGAACCAGACGGGTTGGGGACATGGGAAAGACGGCACATGGCATCGAAGGACGGCGATCTGGCGGCGCTTCTGGCGAC
>JBEEOG010000092.1:0-3632 GCA_041191745.1 Pseudomonadota bacterium
TCATCCGCGTGGCCTTCCCCGCCTTCAACGACGGACGCGCCTTCACCGTCGCGCGCCGCCTGCGGATGCTGGGCTATACGGGCCGCCTGCGCGCCAAGGGCCATGTGATCGCCGACCAGTATGCCATGGTCCGCCGCGTGGGCTTTGACGAGGTGGAGATCGGCGACGACCTCGCCGCCCGCCAGCCGGCCGAGCAATGGGCCTTCCGCGCGGACTGGACCGCGCATGACTACCAGTCGCGGCTGCGCGCCTGACGCCGCGACAGCACGGAACACACGCAAACGCAATCCGCCGCAGCGGGCAGGTCTTGCCCCCCGCCCGCTTTCGGCACAAAGAAGGGTCGTCCCGATGACGGAACTTGCCCCCATGACCGAACCTGCCGCCAAGCCCCATCTGCCCGATGCCCAGACCGTCACGCAGGTGACGCACTGGACCGACAGGCTGTTCTCCTTCCGCGTGACGCGGCCGCAATCCTTGCGCTTCCGGTCGGGCGAATTCGTCATGATCGGGCTTCTGGGCGACAACGGCAAACCGCTGTTGCGCGCCTATTCCATCGCCTCGCCCGCCTGGGACGAGGAGCTGGAGTTCTATTCGATCAAGGTGCCGGACGGGCCGCTCACCTCGAAGCTGCAGCACATCAAGCCGGGCGACGAGATCATCCTGCGCCCCAAGCCCGTGGGCACGCTGGTCCATGACGCGCTTCTGCCCGGCAAGCGGCTGTGGTTCCTTGCCACCGGCACCGGCATCGCGCCCTTCGCATCCCTGATGCGCGAGCCCGAGACCTACGAGAAATACGATCAGGTCATCATGATGCACACCTGCCGCGAGGTGGCCGAACTGGAATACGGCCGCCAGCTGGTGGACAGCCTGAAGGACGATCCCCTGATCGGCGAGATGGTGGGGGACAAGCTGCTCTACTACCCCACCACCACGCGCGAGGATTTCCACCACATGGGCCGCGTGACGGACAACCTGACCAGCGGAAAGGTCTTTGCCGATCTGGGCCTGCCCGCGATGAACCCGGCCGAGGATCGCGCGATGGTCTGCGGGAGCCTCGCGTTCAACGTTGACGTGAAAAAGATCCTCGAGGATTTCGGCCTGACCGAAGGCGCGAATTCCGATCCGCAGCAATTCGTGGTGGAAAAGGCCTTCGTGGGCGACGGCATCTGACAGCCGCCACGGCAGATGGATAAGGCCGCGCAACCCGTTGCGCGGCCTTTGTCTTTCGTGGTCAGAGGCCGAGCGCGGCGCGCACCTGATCGACGGTGGCCTGCACCAGCGCGGGGTTCGATGCGGCGGCGGTGACGGCGGTCTTGAGCGTTTCCTTCGTCGCCGCATCCAGCGCCGAGGCGTCGATCAGCCCCGTGATCGCGGTCGCGTCGAACTTGGCAGGGTCGAGCGCGGCCAGCGCATCGGTCGCGGCCCCCGTTGCGGCCCCCGTGGCCGCATCGACGGCGGCGGTGGCGGTCTCCGTTGCGGCGGTCGCGGCTTCGGTCACGGCCGTCGTCGCGGCATCCACGGCGGCATCGGCGGCTTCGCTCACCGTAGCGGCGGCGTCGGTCGCGGCGGTGGTCGCGGCATCGGCGGCTTCGGTCGCGGCGGCTTCGGCGGCGGCGGCGGCTTCGGTGGCGGCCTGCTCGGCTGCCTCTGCCGCGGCGGCGGCCTCTTGCTCGGCGGCGATGCGGGCCTGTTCGGGCAGGTGGACGAACTGGTAGTACCCGCCCCCCGCCAGCAGCAGCGCCACGGCACCGATCAACACAGACTTGTTCATGAAGGCTCCTCGTCATGCGGCATGTCGGGTCGCGGGATGCGACCCCGCCGGGGACGCGACCGCGCCGCCCCCGCTTCCTGCGGGAAAGCGGAGCGCGGCCCTGCGCCCTTCGGCCCGCGCGACATCGGGATGCGACTGAGGCTTTTCAACCCTTTGTTCACGAATTCCGCAACCTGCATCTTGGTAAACGGGGCCGGACCGCCTAAATTCAAGTCATGGAACCCCGATCCCTGCGGGTTCCCCACGATGGGGTTTCGACGTGAAGTCGCTTCTTCTTGGCTCTGCCTTCGCCCTCGCCCTCACGCCCGCCGCGATGGCCGAGGTGACGCTGACCGTGGCCAACAACTCCTCTGACAGCATCGCCTCGGTGGCGATCTATGCGCTCGACGCGGCGGGCCAACCGGTCGAGGACGTGCTGGGCACGCTGGCCGCGCCGATCGAACCCGGGGCCTCGGCCTCGATCACGCTGGCGATGACGGCCTGCGGTCCGGCCTATATGCGGGCGTCCTATGGCGACGGCACGCCGGTGGACGGGACGGTCGACCTCTGCTCGACGCCGACGCTCGACTTCAACGACTGATCGCGGGCGCCTGCCCCGTGACGGCCCGCGGCGCGGCGGCGTCCTGCTGACGTTCGATCACCTCCCGCGCGGCATCCGATGCGGCGCGGGCCCGCGCCTCGGCACGGCGGGCGGCTTCGGCGGCCTCTGCCGCGGCGGCGCGCCCGTCGCGCGGCAGGATGACCGTCTGGTACACCGCCACGCCCGCCAGCGCCCCCAGCGCCAGCCCGATCCAGACCCTGCGATCCATCCTTGCCTGCCTTCGATCCACGTCTTTGCTCCGGCCGCCTTCGGGCCCGGCCGGTTCGCGGCAGCTATGGCAGGCGCGGCGGAAAAGGAAAAGCCCGCCGCAGCGCAGCATCGGCGCGGCGGCCCATCAAATCCGGTTGAAAGCCCGCGCCCCCGCCGTTAGATTGCCGCCGCTGGATTTCACCGCAGAAGGACCACCACCATAGCCCGCAGACCCCACAACGCCCCGCCGCAACGCGAAACGGGCCCCCGCGTCAACGATCGCATCCGCGCCCCCGAAATCCGCCTGATCGGCGCAGACGGGGAAAATGTCGGCGTCGTGACGCCCGCCCGCGCGATGATGCTTGCCGAAGAGGCCGGTCTCGATCTGGTCGAGATCAGCCCGAACGCGGAACCGCCGGTCTGCAAGATCATGGATTTCGGCAAGTACAAATACGAAACCCAGAAGCGCGAGGCCGAAGCGCGCAAGAAGCAGAAGATCATCGAGATCAAGGAAATCAAGTTCCGTCCCGGCACCGACACGCATGACTACGAGGTCAAGATGCGCTCGGTGATGAAATTCCTGGGCGAGGGCGACAAGGTCAAGGTCACGCTCCGCTTCCGCGGACGCGAGATGGCCCACCAGGAGCTTGGTCTGGAACTGCTGAACCGCGTGGCCGCCGACGTGGGCGATGCGGGCAAGATCGAGTCGATGCCCAAGCTCGAAGGGCGGCAGATGGTGATGATGATCGGGCCGAAGTAAGGGCCACGGTCAGGACCGGTACGAAGGCGCGCCACCGGCGCGCCTTTTGCGTTCCGCGCGGGGCAAATCCTTCTGCGAAGGATTTGCGGGTCGAATTTTCTGCGAAAATTCCGATCCTTCGCAGAAGGATCGCGGCGAAGATTTTTCGCAGAAAAATCTTCTACTTCGGTTCGCGCAGCTGCGGGCGCAGGGGGATTTCCTTCAACAGCCCCCCGACCCCCATCGCGGCGATGTCGGCATCCGTCAGCGCCAGCCCGCAGGCCAGCCGTTCCAGCACCCAGTCCGCCCCGTTCAGTGCGGGGCTGCGCGCG
>JBEEOG010000093.1:0-13218 GCA_041191745.1 Pseudomonadota bacterium
GCAGCACGGTGGACGATCCGGCGACCTGCACGTTGTCACGCGCGAAGGCGAGGCCGGTCGAGGCGGCCAGCATGGCGATTGCCGACACGGAAAGCTTGGACATGGTCATCTGAGGCTCCTGACATTTGACCCGAGCGCGGAGGGGCGCTTCGCCGACCGTCCTAACGGCCCTGCGTGACTGTCTCGCAAAGGTTCGATGACGGTTTCGTGACAATCACGCGGGCACGGCGCAGGCCGCGGATCTGGCGGATGACCTCGGTCAGGCCGACGGTGCGCAGGATATCCGCAACCATCCGCGCATCACCGGCCAGCCCCCTGAAAAGCCCGTGCTTGCGGGCCTTTGACGGGCTCGACACGCCCCGCAGCGGCACGACTGCCACGCGGCAGCCGCGCCCCAGCCACAGCCGGTTGAGATGCACTTCCAGCCCGAATCCGCGCAGACCGGCGATCCGGTCGATGCCCGCCACCAGCATCCCGCGCGGAATCACCCGCTCGCCCGAGATGTAGTCCAGCCCGATCACGCGCCAGAACAGCGGCGCATTCGACCGCAGGCTGACCGAAACCGCCGCCTGCCCCGACAGCACGGGCAGAATCAGCGCCGTCACGTGATCTTGCGTCAGCCCCTCCAGATCGGCGTCGAGCAAGAGGACCAGCCCGCCCCGCGCCGCGGCCAGCCCCTGCGCCACGGCGGCGGACTTTCCGCGATTCGCGGGCAGCGCGATGACCCGCGCACCCGCCCGCGCGGCCACCTCGGCGGTCGCGTCGGCCGATGCGTCGTCGATGACGACCACCTCGTGCAGCAGGGGATGGCCGACGACCGTGGCCAGCACGGCCGGCAGACGCGCCGCCTCGTTCCACGCGGGAATGATGCAACTGACCGTCATCGCCATGCTGCGGCCCGTCCTTTCGAAAGCAGGATGGCCGACGCGCCGAACATCGGCGCAAAGGCCGACGGAAACGGCACCGCCGCACCGTGGGCGGCCACCAGACCGGCCAGACCCTGCATCTATTCCGACAGCGTGGCTGTCCGCAGGGGCGGCACAGGGGACGACGGGGCGCGCGACGGGGGGTCCGGCGGTTGCGGCGACAGCACGTTTCCGCGCCATTCGAAGCCGCGCCGCGCAAAGGTCGCCCCCCACAGAAGGGGCATCATCAGATCGCGCGTCACCATCGCGGGCAAGCCCGCCCACCCGACCGGCCATCCCGCCCTGCGGCACAGCGCCAGTTCGGCCCCGTAGTGAAGCGCCGCCACGCACAGAGCGCCCGAAGGACCAAGCGCCACGCCTGCCAGCCCCGCAGGCACCAGCGCGCCGTTCAGGGGTTCCAGCAGGAACAGCGCGGGAAACCCGTCGCGCCGCACCCGTGACCAGCGCAACTGCCGCGCCCAGACCGCCGCCCGATCGCGCCGCCCGATCGGCTGGGCAAAGGGGATGCGCGCCAGCCTGACCCGCAGTCCCGCCGCGCGCACGACCTGTGTCGCGGCGACATCCTCGGCCAGCGTCCGGCCCAGCGCCGCCAGACCGCCCGCATGTTCCAGCACGTCGCGCTGCCACATCAGCGTCTTGCCCTGCGCGAAGCCTGCCCCAAGCGCATCCGCCGAAAGCTGGAGCCGCGCCTGATTGCCGTTCAGGAAGGCTGCCTCGACCGCGCCCCAGAAGCCGTCGGGCACCGTGCCGACCGGCGGCGAGGTGACAAGCCCCGTCGCCGCATCCTCGACCGAAAGCAGGCGGGCGAAATAGTCGGGCGGCAGCATCAGGTTCGCGTCCGCCATCACGATGCGCGCGCCCCTTGCCGCGCGCCAGCCCTTTGCAAGGTTGTTCAGCTTCGGGTTCCCGCTGATCCGCTCCTCGCCCAGCAGCAACCGCGCGGGGACCTGCGGGTTGCGCGCGATCAGCCGCCGGACAAGCGCCACGGCGGGATCATCGGCCCGCGCGGCGCAGAAGATGATCTCGTAATCCGGCCAGTCGATCCGGAAGGACGAGCCGAGCGTCGCCTCGTCGAAGCTGTCGATCCCGCAGACCGGCCTGAGCAGGGTGACGCAGGGCCGGTGCGTGACCACGGGCGCGACGGCCCGCAGCCGAAGCGCGACGATCGCGCAACTCGCCAGATGCAACAGGGTCAGGATCGCGGAGAGGACAAGGAACGCCGTGGCCATTCCGGTCACTCCGCCGCCACGGGGACAGGCGCGGCACGGACGGCCCCGACCGCGGGCCGCGACAGCAGGCGCAGGGTTCCGTCCGGCGCTTCGGCCACGGCGGTGAAGCTGTCCACCCAGTCGCCGCAGTTCACATAGAGGGGGCCGAAGTCCTGATGCATCGCGGCGATGTGGAAATGCCCGCAGATCACCCCGTCATGCCCCCCCGCCCGCGCCAGCGCGACCAGCCGCCGTTCATGCTGCCGCCCGCGATAGAGCAGGCCGTTCACCGCCGACAGCAGCAGTTCCGCCGGACCCTGCCCTTCCGGCCCGAAGCGCAGGCGCAGCCGGCGCAGGCCCGCATCGAGCAGCCGCAGCAGGCTGTCGGCGCGCGACCCGATCCGTGTCAGCAGGTGGAAGCGCAGGATGCGCGCATCGCAGACATCGCCATGGACGACCAGATAGCGCCGCCCGTCCGCCGCAAGATGCGTGGCGGCCGGTTGCGGCGGCACGGAAAGGTCGGCCCGCGCGTCGGGCCTGCCACCCGTCAGGACGGCGCGGTCATGGTTGCCCGCCAGATAGACCAGCCGCGCGCCTTCCGCCGCCCGCGCCCGCAGAAGCGCCACGATCCTGTCCTGCGCCTCGCCCCAGCGGGTGAACAGCGGGTCCCAGAGGTCGAAGATGTCGCCGACAAGATAGATGTGGTCCGCCGTGTTGCGTTCCAGAAAGGACAGGATCAGATCGGCGCGGCAACCGGGCATGCCCAGATGCAGGTCCGACAGGAACAGCGCCCTGTGCCGCTTGGGATGGCCTTCGTTTCCGTCCATGACCGCCTCTGCCCCGTTCCGTTTGCCGATGCAGTGTCAGATCGCGGTGACGGGCCGATGAAGCGCAGATGTCGGATTTACGAAATCCCGCCCGCGCCGTCCCCGTCCCACCAGCGGGGCGCGGCGCGCAGGGCCGCCCAGGCGCGGGCCGCGGCGGCAAGGGCCTCGGCCTCGGCCTGCCGGTCGGTCCGCCCGTCCCTCTGGCGGGCGGCGGCAAGGTCGTTCAGGTGCCCCAGCCCGTCCTGCACGTCGCGCAGATGCCCCCGCAGCAGCGGCCAGAGGGGCGACGGCCAGAGCGGGGCGAAGAATTCGCCCGCATAGCGCAGCCCCTTGAGCGCCTTGCGAAGATCGTGGCGCTTCACCTCGGACAGGTCGGCCAGATCGGCCGGATAGGCCATGCAATCGGCATGACATTCGTCCAGGGCGGCGGCCGCGGTATCCCGCAGGGGCCGCCGCCGCGCCGCAAGTCCGCGCTCGCTGGCCCGAAAGAGCGCGCCGTCCGCGATCCGCGCCATGAGCGCGGGGGTAAAGCCCACATGGCGGTTCCGGCGCAGGGTCTGGCGCACCTCGGCGCGCAGGCGCATGGCCTTCTGCCGGTCCTTCGGACGGGCCGCGTCCCCGCGCAGGTCCAGATAGACATCGGCCTCGCGCACCTTGCCGATCTCGCGGAAGATGGCCTTGGCCCGCGCGCGTTCGGCGGCATAGCCCTTGCGCTTCAGGATATGGCGAAAGGCGTCCAGCGTCGTCGTCAGCCGCCGCAGCGCGACCCGCGCCTTGTGCGCGCCGCCCGGATCGTCCTGTTCGAGGAACTGCGCGATCTGCTGGTCGACATCGGCGCAGCAGCGGGCGACCAGCAGGCGGAAGGCGCGTTCCGTATCCAGATCGGGCGCCAGCGCATCGGGCGCGGCCGGGTCGGGGCGGGGCGGGGCGTCTTCCATCGCAGGCAGGTCTCGTTGTGCGCGCCTGTCTTAGAACCGCCCGATGACGGTTTTGCGACAAGCCGCGTCGAAAAACTTTCACCAAACTGCAGCACCCGCGTCATGGAACGCCGATAGGCATCGCCGCAACCAAAGGGGGATGCGATGCTGCTCGATGTCAAAGGCGTCACGCGGATCTTCGGCACCAAGGCCGCCGTGGACAACATCAGCTTTTCTGTCGCCAAAGCCGGTTTTGTGGGCGTGATCGGCCGGTCCGGCGCGGGCAAGTCCACCTTCCTGCGGATGATGAACCGCCTGACCGACGCGACCGCGGGCACGATCCATTTCGACGGGCGCGATATCCTGTCGCTTGCGGGCCGCGACAAGCGCGACTGGCAAAGCCAGTGCGCGATGATCTTCCAGCAGTTCAACCTCGTCCCCCGCATGGATGTCGTGTCGAACGTGCTGCACGGCACGCTGGCGCATCGCGCCACGCTGCCCACCATGTTCGGCTTCTGGCCCGATGACGACATCCTCAAGGCGCTGGCCATCCTCGACCGTCTCGGCATCGCCGAGCAGGCGGCGAAACGGGCCGAGGCGCTGTCGGGCGGCCAGCAACAGCGCGTGGCCATCGCCCGCGCGCTGATGCAGGACCCGAAGGTGATCCTTGCCGACGAACCGATCGCCAGCCTCGACCCGATGAACGCGCAGGTGGTGATGGACACGCTGCGCCGCATCCATGACGAGGACAAGCGCATGGTCATCGCCAACCTGCACACGCTGGATACCGCGCGCCGCTACTGCGACCGCGTGATCGGCATGCGCGACGGGCGCATCGTCTTTGACGGCACGCCCGACCAGCTGACCACGGGCGTCGCGCGCGACATCTACGGGGCGGACGCGTCCTTCAGCGAAAGCGCCACCTCCACCTCGATCGAGGCGCTCGGCACGCAGGGCGATGCCGCCTTTGCGCGCGAGATGCTCGCCTGAGTTTTTCCCCGCCCCCTCTGCGGGGGCTTCCTTCCCACATGGAGACGACCATGAAGCAGCTGCTCGCCATCCTCGCGGCCACGACCGCCCTTGCCGGTGCCGCACAGGCGCAAGAGATCACGGAATTCAACATCGGCATCCTCGGCGGCGAGAACGCGCAGGACCGCCTGACCAATCAGGAATGCTTCCGCGCCAAGATCGAAGAGGCGCTGGGCGTTCCGACCAAGCTGTTCGCCCCCGCCGATTATGACGGCGTGATCCAGGGCCTGCTGGGCGGCACGCTCGATTACGCGTGGCTCGGCGCCTCGGCCTTTGCCAAGATCCACCTGACCGACCCGAACGCGGTGGAACTGAAGCTGACCAAGCAGAACGTCGACGGCTCCACCGGCTACTACTCCATCGGCTTCGCCCGCGCCGACTCGGGCATCACCTCGATCGAGGATGCCAAGGGCAAGGTCTTCGCCTTCGCCGACCCGAACTCCACCTCGGGCTATCTGGTGCCGGGCGCGGAACTGATCGCCACCTATGGCCCGCTGGAAGAGTACTTCGCCGAGGTGAAGATGTCGGGCGGCCACGAACAGTCGATCGTCGGCGTCCATAACGGCGACTTCGACGCCGCCGTCAGCTGGGCCGACGGTCTGGGCAACTGGGAAGACGGCTACAACTCGGGCGCGTTCCGCCGCGCGGCCGATGCGGGCCTTGTGGACATGAACAACCTTGTCGAGATCTGGCGCTCGAAGATGATCCCCGAAGGTACGCTCGTCATCCGCACCGCCCTGCCGCAGGACGTGAAGGACAAGGTCACCCAACTCACCGCCGACCTGTGGGAAACCGATCCGGAATGCGCCTACAACGTCGCCGCCGGCGATGCCAAGGACTTCGTGCCGGTCGACCTGTCCGCCTATGAAGGCGTGCTGGCCGCGCGCAAGCTTCAGGAAGGCATGTAATCCGTCACACTGACCAACCGGGCCGCCCTCCGGGTGGCCCGGTCCTGTTTTTTCGGGGGCCACATGGTCGATATCGCATTCGGGCCGGAACCGGGCAAGCAGCCCGGCCTCACGGCGCAGAACGCCCGCTACCTCGGGATGGTGCGCCGAAAGCGCATGTATGGCGGCATCCTTCTGGTCTTCTTCGTCGCCCTGATGTCGGCGGGCTGGATGCTGGCCGAAGAGCGCAACGCGGGCGACTTCTGGTCCGGCCTGCCGCAGGTCATCGACTTTCCCGCCGAGGTGCTGGCCGAAGCCTGGACGAACCGCGCCAACATCGCCGGTTACGCCTGGCAGCATTTGCCCGCGCTGGTCGAGACGATCAACATCGCCGCCGTCGCCACACTGGCGGGCGCGCTGGCCGCCGTGGCGCTGTCGCTTCTGGCCACGCGCGGGCTTGCCCGCTGGCCCCGCCTGATCCCCGTCTTCCGCCGCACGATGGATGCGCTGCGCGCCATCCCCGAGATCGTCATCGCGCTGGTCCTGATCTATGTCCTCGGCGGCGGTCCCGTGCCCGCCGTCATCGCCATCGCGCTGCATACGGGCGGGGCCCTCGGCAAGCTGTTTTCCGAAGTGGCCGAGAATGCAGACACGAAACCGGTCGAGGGGCTGTCCTCGGTCGGCGCGAACTGGATGCAGCGCATGTGGCTGGGCGTGATCCCGCAGGTCGCGCCGAACTGGCTGTCCTACACGCTGCTCAGGTTCGAGATCAACGTCCGCGCCAGCGCCATCCTCGGCTTCGTGGGCGAAGGCGGGATCGGCTCCGACCTGAAGGTGGCGATGCAATGGGGACAGGGGCGCTACGATCAGGTCGTGGCGATCTTCCTGCTGCTGTTCGTGACCATCGTGGTGATCGACCAGATCTCGGACCACTTCCGCCACAAGCTGGTAAAGGGGCACTGACCCATGACGATAACCCTGTCCCCCCTGCCCGACGGGCTGGCCGACACCACGCTGCGGCGGATGCGGCGCAAGCGGCGCATCGCGCTGGCCATTCCGGCGGCGATCATCGCCTATCTGGTCTATGCGGCGGTCAGCTTCGATGTCGCGGGCCTCGTGCAGCGGGCGCGCTTCGACAATGCGGCGATCCTTCTGTCCGACTTCGTCTCGCACAAGACCCATGTCACGCGCGACAACCGCACGGGCAGCGTCACCGTCGCGATCGAGGGCGAGGGCAAGGGCACCTATCCCGACGGCATGCTGCCCGACTGGGTGCGGATCGCGGACGGGGTCACGACCATCGAACTCGGCGATGGCCATGTCGTCACCTATGACGATGCCGGCGCGCGCTATGACGTGCCGGGCTACGGGCGGATCGACATCCGCGCCGTCGGCGGCCGCCCCGTGATGACCGCGCCCGAACCGGTCCCCGACTGGATCAGCGTCTCGCCGAACCGCATCGGCGTGACGACCGATGCCGGACGCTTCAGCTATTCGCGCTCCAAGGTGGAAACCTTCCGCTACCATGCGGGATGGGAGCTGTGGTTCTTCACCCTCGACAGCCCATTCTACGGCAAGTCGTTCCTCGAACTGGCCGCACTGGCCACGACGGGCGACAGGATCGACGCCGCGCGCTCGAACCTCGGCTATATGGCCCACGAGTTCTGGACCAACCGCATGTGGCGGCACGGCGACGTCGCCTGGGCGATCTTCGAGACGATGCTGATGGCCTTCCTCGGCACCTTTGCCGCCGCCATCGTGGCGCTGCCCCTGTCCTTCCTTGCGGCGCGCAACTTCATGCCGCTGGGCGTCTTGCGCGGTGCGGTCCGGCGCCTCCTCGATTTCGTGCGCGGCGTGGACGGGCTGATCTGGACCATCGTCCTGTCGCGCGCCTTCGGCCCCGGGCCGATGACGGGGGCCATCGCCATCGCCATCACCGATGCGGGCAGCTTCGGCAAGACCTTCTCGGAAGCGCTGGAGAACATCGACGAGAAGCAGGTCGAGGGCGTCCGCTCCACCGGCGCGAACGCGGTGCAGCGCGCCCGTTTCGGGGTGATCCCGCAACTGATGCCGGTGATCCTTGCACAGGTGCTTTACTATCTGGAATCGAACACCCGCAGCGCCTCGATCATCGGGGCGATCGTGGGCGGGGGCATCGGCCTTTTGCTGACGCAGGCGATCCAGACCCAGAAGGACTGGGAAGAGGTCGCCTATTACATGCTGCTCATCATCCTGATGGTCATGGCGATGGACAGCCTGTCAGGCTGGCTGCGCCGCAAGCTGATCAAGGGGGAATGACCATGCCGAAACTGTCCGCCACGGTGCCCCTGATCCACGCGGGCGCGACGGTCGTGAACTCCACCCTCGGCGGCTGGGTCGAGGTGGGCGAAGGCGCGCGCGTCCTGAATTCCACCTTCCACGACTACGCCTATTGCGACCGCCATGCCGACATCGCCAACACCACCGTCGGGCGCTTTTCCAACATCGCCGCAATGACGCGGATCGGCCCGACCGATCACCCGTTCGAACATGCCGCGCAGCACCATTTTCTCTACCGCTCCAGCTACTACTGGGACGATGCGGCGGACGATGCCGATTTCTTCGCCGCCCGCGTCGCCCGGCGCACCACGCTGGGCGCGGATTGCTGGATCGGCCACGGCGCGATCATCAAGCCCGAGGTGACGGTGGGCATCGGGGCCATCGTCGCCGCGGGCGCGGTGGTGACAAGGGATGTCGCGCCCTTCATGATCGTCGCGGGCTGCCCCGCCGTGCCGATCCGCGCCCGCTTTGCCCCGCCGGTGATCGACCGCCTTCTGGCGCTGGCGTGGTGGGACTGGGACCATGCCCGCCTGCGCGCCGCCCTGCAGGATTTCCGCACGCTGAAGGCCCTCGACTTCCTCGACCGCTACGAGGCGGCGGCGGCCTGACCCGTCACTCCGCCGCCATCCGCAGCCCGTCGCCCGCCGCAAGGAACCGCGCCGCCGCGCGCCCCGACAGGTGCGACAGACGCCCGCCGGAGACGGTCGCCGCAATCTCGCGCGTGTCCTGCTCGACGATCACCAGATCGGCCCGCGCGCCGGCCGCCAGATGGCCACGATCCGCCAGACCCAGCACGCGGGCCGGGCCGGACGACACCAGCGCCCACGCCTTTTCCAGCGGCAGGACCGCGTCATCGACCAGCCGCCAGACCGCCAGCGCCAGCGCGGGGATGTGGTAATCCGACACCAGCGCGTCGCACAGGCCCTGTCGGATCATGTCCACCGCCGCCACATTGCCCGCCTGCGAGCCACCCCGCACCACATTGGGCGCGCCCATCAGCACCGGATCGCCCCCCGCCCGCGCCGCCGCCGCCGCACGGAAGCTGGTGGGAAACTCGGCCACCCGCGCGCCGATCATGCGATAGACCTCGCGCGTTTCGGCATCGGGATCGTCATGGCTGCCATAGGTGATGCCCAGCCGGTCGAAGGCCGCGGCAAGATCGCAAAGCGCGCGCGGCACCGCCTTGGCCTGACGCCGCGCCGCCTCCATCCGCGCGGCCAGTTCCGCCTCGGTCAGGCCCGCCTTGCGCGCCCAGAACGAGAAACCGTCGGGATTGGACCGCTGCATCTGGAAGCCTTCGTCCAGATGGTCGTTGAAGATCACGTAATCCACGCCATAGCGTTCCACCGCCGCGATCAGGCGCGGCACGGCATCGACCATGTGGGTTTCCGCGCGCACCTGCACCCTCAGGTCGGTCAGCGCACGGTCACGATGGGCCTGAACCGCCGCCATCAGCGCCTCGGCGCGGTCGGGGCCGCGCATCCCGCCCTCCCAGCTCCAGCTTTGCGCCAGATAGGCCGTGGTCACGCCATGGGCCGCGGCCTCGCGGTCGGTGGCGGCAAGGGCGGCCGGCAGCGGGAAGGGGGCCGACGGGCGGGGATAGACCTGCCGTTCGAACCCGTCGCCATGCAGGTCGATGATCCCCGGCAGCACCCAGAACCCCGCCAGATCCACCCCGGGCAGGCCATGCCCGTCGAGGATCCGGCCCGCGGCAATGCCAAGGGGCCGCCGCTCGAAGCCGGAGTCTGTCAGGACATCCGCGCCGGTCAGGCGCAGCGAAGGCATCAGGCAGGTCATGGGGAACTCTCGCGCGTTGCGACTCCGGCCTGTGGATAAACCCCGGTTGAAACAGGGGTGTGACGATCAGACCCCCTCGACGGTCAAGGTGACGCGGTCGCCCGCGAACCATGTCGTGCCGTATTCGACCGCCCGGCCCTGCCCGTCCACATTGACCGCGACGGACCGCAGGATGGGCGACCCCTCGGCCACGCGCAGGCGCAGGGCGAGCACGGGTTTCGCCGCCTTGGCCGTCAGGCGGGTCGTGGCGCGGGTGTAATCGGCCACCCCGCAGGCAGCCAGCGCCGCCGTGATCGACGCCCCCCCGCGCAGCGCGGCGGGAAGCTCTGCCAGCCAGGCCGGAAAGACCGACCGGAACGCCGCGAGGGGCTGGCCGTCCGCGCTGGATACGCCTTCGACCACATGCACCGGATCGCCCGCACCCAGCCCCAGCGCCGCCGCTTCCGCGGGATCGGCGGGGCGGGTCTCGATCCGGGTGAAGGCGCGCGAGGGCACCTGCCCCTGTGCCTGCACCGCCTGATGGAAGCGCACGCGGCGGCCCAGCGGATAGTCCGTGGGTCTGGCCGTCACGAAGACCCCCGCGCCGCGCCGCGCATGGACCAGTCCGCGCGCGGCCAGATCGGCCAGCGCATGGCGCACGGTATGGCGGTTCACGCCGAAGCGGGCGGCAAGCTCGGCCTCGGTCGGCAGGCGGTCGCCGGGGGCGGCGTGGCCACGGGCGATCTCGTCCGACAGCGTTTCGGCAATCTCGCGCCACAGGCTGGAACGGGCCATCGCGCCCCCCTTGTCATGGAAATTTCACCAAAGCTTCGCACGGGCGCAACCCGAGCCGGGCTATAGGATTTGTATAGTTGTATAGCACCTGCAGGCAAGACCGCGATGCATTCCGAAACAGATCAGGACCGGCGCGACTGGATGGGGCTGCTTGCCCGTGCGGCGCCTGCGCGTCTGGCCGAACTCCTTCCCGCGCCGCTGCCCGCGCATGACCTGCTGCGCCTGCCCGAGATCGGGTCGGTCATGGTGCGGGGCCGGATCGGCGGGACGGGCGCGCCCTTCAATCTGGGCGAGATGACGGTGACGCGCTGTTCGCTCCGGCTGCCCTGCGGGGCGGTCGGCCATGCCCATGTGCAGGGGCGCGACCGCGACCATGCCCTGCGCGCGGCGCTGGTGGATGCGCTGATGCACACAGATGCCGCCCCCGCGATCCGCCGCGACTGCCTTCTCCCGCTCGCCGCCGAGGAAACCGCCCGCCGCGCCGAGCGCGCGGGCAAGGCCGCGGCGAGCAAGGTCGAATTCTTCACCATGGTCCGCGGAGAGGACAAATGACCCCCGATGCCCTGACCGGCGGCTTCGCCGCGCCGCCCGTCGACTCTGCCCGCGCCTTCCGCACGATCCTCGACGCGCTGGCCCGTCCCGGCACGATCCATGCCGTCGCGGGGGCCCGCCCGCCCGCGCCGCTGTCGGTCGCGGCGGGCACGCTGGCGCTGGTGCTGCTCGACGGCACGACACCCGTGCATCTGGCGGGCGCGCATGACTGCGGGGCGCTGCGCGACTGGCTGACCTTCCACACCGGCGCGCCGCTGGTGGGGCCGCGGGAGGCGGCCTTTGCCTTTGGCACATGGGACGCGCTGGCACCCGTGGACCGCTTTGCCATCGGCACGCCCGACTATCCCGACCGCGCCGCGACGCTGGTGGTCGAGATGGCCGCGCTCGGGTCGGACGGCCCGCGCCTGACGGGGCCGGGGATCCGGGGCGCGGCGCAACTGTCGCTGCCCGAAACGGCGGCCTTCCGCGCCAACCGCACGCTCTTTCCGCTCGGCTTCGACACCTTCCTGACCTGCGGAGACCGCATCGCGGGCCTGCCCCGTTCGACCCGCGTGGAGGACCTCTGATGTATGTCGCCGTCAAGGGGGGCGAACGCGCCATCGAGAACGCCCACGCCTTTCTGGCCGAGGAACGGCGGGGCGATCCTGCCATCCCCGAACTGTCGGTCGCCCAGATCCGCGAGCAGTTGCGTCTGGCCGTGAACCGCGTGATGGCGGAAGGATCGCTCTACGATCCCGACCTTGCGGCACTGGCGATCAAGCAGGCGCGCGGCGATCTGATCGAGGCGGTCTTCCTGATCCGCGCCTATCGCACGACCCTGCCGCGCCACGGCTTCTCGCGCCCTGTCGAAACGGCGGCGATGCGGGTCGTGCGCCGGATCAGCGCGACCTTCAAGGACGCGCCGGGCGGGCAGGTGCTGGGGCCGACCTTCGATTACACCCACCGCCTGCTCGATTTCCGGCTGGCAGCCGATGGCGCGGCCCCGCCCCCTGCGCCGCAGGCACCCGCCACGGCGGAACCCGTCCCGCACATCGCCACCTTCCTGAACCGCGACGGGCTGATCGAGACGGAAGCCGCGTCGGATGCTGCCCCCCCCGACCTGACGCGCGAGCCGATGGAACTGCCCGCCGACCGCGCCCTGCGCCTGCAGGCGATCACGCGGGGGGACGAGGGGTTCATCCTCTCGCTCGCCTATTCCACGCAGCGCGGCTACGGGCGCACCCATGCCTTCGTCGGCGAGTTGCGGATCGGGATGGTGGAGGTCGAGATGGACATCCCCGAACTGGGCTTTGCCGTCTGCATCGGCGAGGTGGAGCTGACCGAATGCGAGACGGTCAACCAGTTCAGGGGATCGAAGACGGAGCCCGCGCAATTCACGCGCGGCTACGGGCTGACCTTCGGCCAGACGGAACGCAAGGCCATCGCCATGAGCCTTGTCGACCGCGCCCTGCGCTGGAAGGAACTGGGCGAGGATTTCACCGGCGCCCCCGCGCAGGACGAGGAATTCGTCCTGATGCATGCCGACAACGTGCAGGCGACGGGGTTCCTCGAACATATCAAGCTGCCCCATTACGTCGACTTCCAGAGCGAGCTGGAACTGATCCGCAAGCTTCGGGCCGAGGCCGTGGCAGCGCGGGAGGCTGCGGAATGACGGGGCCCGTGCGTCCCCTCACCCTGACCCTCTCCCCCAAGGGGAGAGGGGAGCGCGCAATCCTGCCTGCGGCGCGTTCACGACCAGCCCGCGGCCACATGGCACCTCCCTCTCCCCTCGGGGGAGAGGGAGGGGTGAGGGGCGGTGCGGGTCCTGATGCGGCGGTTTGGCGGACAGGTGGGGCACCCCCTCGCCCTGCCCTCTCCCCCGAGGGGAGAGGGATGCGCGCAATCCTGACTGCGGCGCATTCACGACAAGCCCGCGGCCAGATGGCACCTCCCTCTCCCCTCGGGGGAGAGGGAGGGGTGAGGGGCGCTGCGGGTCCTGATGC
>JBEEOG010000094.1:0-5999 GCA_041191745.1 Pseudomonadota bacterium
TGCCCGAAGTGTCGGGCTTCGAAATCTGTCAGGAAACGCGGCTCGATCCCGCCCTGTCGGATGTGAAGATCCTGATCATGACGGCCCGCGGATCGGTGATGGAACGGCGCAAGAGCATGGCGCTCGGGGCGGACGGGTTCATCTCGAAGCCTTTCGATCCCAAGGAACTGCGCTCCGAGGTCAGGCGGCTTCTGGACGCGGGCGTCTGAGATGCTGGCGCGGCTGGGTCTGCGGACACGGATCTTCCTGCTGTTCGCGGGGCTGGCCGCTGGCCTTCTGGCGGCACTGGGGGCCGGTCTGGCCGTGGGCTACCGCCGGCTGGGCGAGGCCGCGACACTCGATGCCTTCGTGCAGGTCGGCATCATCGCGGGGTTCCTGATCCTCGGCCTTGTCGCGTGGCTTTGGTATCTGTTCGACCTGAACGTGGCAAAGCCGATCGACACGCTGGCCGGTGCGCTGCGCGCCCGCGCGCATGCCGACGTATCGGGCACCGTCGATGCCGACATCGCCCGCTATCTGGGCGATCTGGCCCCCGCGGCGCAGGCCGCGACCGACAGTCTGGCCGAAACGCGCAATGCCCTTGCCGAAGCCGTCGCGCGCGAGACATCGCGCCTGTCGGCCGAAAAGCAGCGGCTCGAGGCGCTGCTGGCCGATGTGCCGGTGGGGGTGCTGCTCTGTTCGGGGGAACACCAGCTGGTGTTCTACAACGGCCATGCGGTCGATCTGGTCGGGTCCGCCGATCAGGGGCCGCGACTGGACCGCCCGCTGTTCGACTATCTGCGCGAAGGACCCATCCGCCTTGCCTATGAGCGGCTTTTGGCCATTGGTGATGGCGATGCCGCGTCCGACCTGCTCTGCGCCACGGCCAAGGGCACGCGCATCCTGCAGGCAAGGATGCGCCTGATGGAAACACAGGGCGGGGACCCTGCCAAGCCGGGCTACGTGCTGACCCTGCGCGACGTGACCGCCGATCTGGCGGCCAAGGCCACGCGCGACGCCTTTGTCGCCGATCTGTTCGAACGCATCCGCAGGCCATCGGCGGGCCTGTCGGCGCTGATCGCGGCCCTGCCCGAAGGGACCGCCGTTCCCGGCCGCATCGACCTTGCCCTGCGCGAAGAGGTGCTGCGCCTTGTCGATACGATCGGCGAGCTGTCCGGCAGGGGCGATGCGCTGCGGCAGGACGGCTGGCAGATGGCGCTCGTCCGTGCCTCGGACCTGATCGACAGCGTGACCGCGCGGATCGAGGCGGCGGGCATCGCCGTCGCCCATGCCGGCGCGGACCCGCTGCAACTGCGCTGCGATGCCTTCGGTCTGGTGTCGCTTCTGGCGCGGATCGCGGTGCATCTGTCGGCGGAGGGGCTGGCGCAGGACCTGCAGCTTTTCGCGCGGGAAGAGAAGCAGGGGGCCTGCATCCGCCTGTCATGGCGCGGCCCGATGCTTTCGGTCGCGCGGCTGGAAAACTGGCTGAAAGAACCGCTCGACCCCCGTTTCCCGGAGGTGACGGGCCGCTCGGTCCTGCGCGACCATTCGACCGAGGTCTGGCCCGAACGCTGGCAGGACCGCCAGTCGCTGTGCCTGCCGGTGCAGCAGGCGCGGCGCGAGGTGCGCCGCCCCGTGCCGGTGACGCGCACGGTGGTCTATGACTTCGACCTGATCGGGCGCGAACGCCATGCCTCGCTGGCCGATGCGCGGCTCGATACGCTGGACTACGTGGTGTTCGACACCGAAACGACGGGGCTTCTGCCGCAGCAGGGGGACGAGATCGTCCAGATCGCGGCGATCCGCATCGTGAATGGCCGGATCGTGGAGGGCGAGGTCTTCGACACGCTGGTCAATCCCGGACGGGCGATCCCCGCGGCCTCGACCGCCGTGCACGGCATCACCGATGCGATGGTCGCCGAAGCGCCCGACGTGGCCGAAGCCCTGCGCCGGTTCCACAACTTTGCCGAAGGATCTGTCCTTGTGGCGCATAATGCCCCCTTCGACATGCAGTTCCTGCGTCGTCGGGAACAGGCGCTCGGCCTGCGCTTCGACAACCCGCTGCTCGACACGGTGCTGCTGTCGGCTGTCATCTTCGGCCAGCACGAGGTGCACAGCCTTGACGCGCTGGCCCACCGCATGGGGGTGACGATTCCCGAAGAGGCCCGCCACACCGCCCTTGGCGACACCCTTGCCACGGCCGAGGTGTTCACCCGCCTCGTGCGTGCGCTGCAGGGGCGCGAGCTTGCGACCTTCGGCGCTGTGCTGGCCGAGGTGCGCCGCCATGCCCGGCTTCTCAAGGACCTCAACGACACGACGCTGTCCTCCTGAGCGCGGACCGCGAAGCGGCGCGAAGCCGGTGGACCGCCGTCCGGCACCCTGACAGCATGCGCCCCGTCCCGAACTGGCCGCGCCATCCGGACAAGCAAAAAACCCCCGAAGGGGCTTTTGCAAATCCATGTATACTCAGGGATTTTTGGCTCCGGCGGTAGGGATCGAACCTACGACCAATTGATTAACAGTCAACTGCTCTACCGCTGAGCTACGCCGGAACACGGGGGGTCGTATAGCAATGCCTTCGGGGGGCGGCAAGGGGCAAAAGGCAGAAAAAACCGGTCTTCGTCACATAAGCCGGAAAAGGCTGTCATGGCGCAGCGGGGCGGGGGTCGTGATCCGGCTTCTTTCCCAAAGATCAATGAGATGGGCGAGGGTGTTGCGTTCGGCCGCGGGCATCAGGCGGGGCTCCAGTCCGGCATAGACGGTCCGTGCGATGCCCGCGGCATCGGCGGGGCCCGCCTGCAGCGCGCCAAGGATCTGCGCCTCGCGCGCGCGCCGGTGGGCGAGGAGTTCGGCAAGCCGCGCCGCGGGCGCTGCCACCGCTTCGCCATGGCCCGGCAGGAAGCGCCGCCATCCCCCCTCGGCCAGCCGCGCGAGCGAGGCCATGTAGGCCCCCATGTCGCCATCGGGGGGCGAGACGATGCTGGTGGACCATCCCATCACGAGATCGCCCGAAAAGAGGACCCCTCCCGCATCGAAGCACAGATGCGCGCCCATGTGGCCGGGTGTGTGCAGGCAGGTCAGCCGCCAGTCCGCGCCCCCCAGCACCTCGCCGTCGCGCAGGGCGATGTCGGGGGCGAAACCGGGATCGGCCCCTTCGCCCCCGCCGGAAAGTCCATCGGCCAGCAGGCGCGCCATCACGGCGCTGCGCCCCGCATCGGCCGCGCCGAAGGCCATGACCGGCGCGCCCGTGCGCGCGGCCAGCGGGCGGGCCAGCGCGGAATGGTCCAGATGCGGATGGGTGACAAGGATCGCCTCCACCCGCTCGCCCCGCTGCAGGCTGGACAGGATCGCCTCCAGATGCGCGGGCAGGGCGGGGCCGGGGTCGATCACCGCGACACGGCCTTCGCCGAGGATCCACGTATTCGTCCCCGTCCCCGTCAGGGCCGAGGGGTTGCCCGCCCTGACAAGGCGGATGCGCGGGCCGTCCTGACCCTGACCTGCAAGATCCCGTTCGTCCACGTGCCGCCTTCCCTTGCCCCTCTGGCGCGACTAGGCTTTGCCCATGCGCCGTGTCTCGCTTCTGCCACGCGGTCTTTATGGCCGCGCCGCCCTGATCCTGATCGTGCCCATCGTCACGATCCAGCTTGTCGTGTCCATCACCTTCATCCAGCGCCATTTCGAACGGGTCACGGAACAGATGACCGCGGCCGTCGCGCAGGAGCTGCGCTTCCTGCTGGAAGAGGTCGAGGCCGCCGACAGCGAAGCCCTTGCGCGGCAGCGCCTTGCCCAGCTGGGCCGCGCGCTGGCCATCGAGGCGCGCTTCGTCACCGCGGGCGATCCGGCGGTCGGCGACCGGCGCGAGGCCTTCGACCTGTCGGGCCGCGTCGTGGCCGATACGCTGGCCGCGCGCGTGGCGGGGCTCGGGGCGGTGGACCTTGTCTCGGGCGATGGCGAGGTGATCACGACGATCCGCTCGCGCTGGGGCGATCTGTGGGTGTCGATCGACCGCAGGCGCGTTTCGGCCACCAACCCGCACCAGTTGCTGGTCCTGATGATCGTGACCTCGGCGCTGATGACGATGATCGCCTATCTGTTCCTGTCCAACCAGCTGCGCCCGATCAAGCGGCTGGCCGAGGCGGCCGAGGCCTTCGGCAAGGGCCATTCCATCCCCTATCGCCCCCGCGGCGCGACCGAGGTGCGGGCGGCGGGGCGGGCCTTCCTCGACATGCGGGCGCGGATCGAACGGCAGATCGAACAGCGCACGCAGATGTTGTCGGGGGTCAGCCATGACCTGCGTACGCCGCTGACGCGCCTCAGGCTCGGGCTGTCGCTCTTGCCCGAGGATGCCGAGACGCGGGCGCTTCTGGCCGATGTGGCGGATATGGAGCGGCTGGTGAACGAATTCCTCGCCTTCGTGCGGGGCGACGCGCTGGAAGAGGCCGAGATGGCCGATCCCGTGGCGCTGGCCCGCCGCGTGGTGGAAAACGCGCAGCGCGCGGGGCAGGCTGTCACGCTGGGCAGGATCGACGGGGCGGGGCGGTCGCTGATGCGGCCGCAGGCGGTGGCGCGGGCGCTGGAGAACCTTCTGGGCAATGCCGTGCGCCACGGCAAGCGCGCGGAACTGAGCGTCACCGTCACCGCAAGCACCATCCGCCTGACGGTCGAGGATGACGGCCCCGGCATCCCCGAGGCGCGGCGGGAAGAGGCGCTGGTGGCGTTCTCGCGTCTCGACCTCGCGCGCGATCCGAACCGGGGCGGGGGCGTCGGGCTGGGCCTGACCATCGCCGCCGACATCGCCCGCAGCCATGGCGGCACGCTGCGTCTGGGCGACAGCGACAGGCTGGGCGGGCTGAAGGCCGAACTTGTGCTGGCGCGTTAGCGTCCGCGTCCAAGGTTCAGGACCCAATGGATTTTCCCGTCCGGCTGAACAGCGGCGCCCACGCCCGCGTCACGGGCCGCGCGCATCATCATGTTCTTGCGATGGGGCGGGCTTTGCAGCCATGTGCGGACCACCTCGGTCCCGCTTGGCTGGCCATAGGCGATGTTTTCGGCCAACTGGCGCCAGTCATAGCCCGTGGCATCGACGCGGTCCTGCATCGTGCGCCCGTCGGGCGAGATGTGGTCCATCCGTCCCGCCGCCGCGCTGTCGCAGGCATGGCCCTGCGCGGCCGCCTGCAGCCGCGCATCCGCCCGCAGCGCGGCCAGCCCCTGACCCGCGCGGATCGCGTTGATCGCGGCCAGAACCTCGGCCCGTGCCGTCTCCAGCCCCTCGGGCAGGCGGCAGGCGGCGGCGGGCTGGGCAAGGGCCATCGTCAGAAGCAGCGCGGCAAGCAGGCGGGGCATCATCGGCACCATCACGGGGGACACGTCGCGCCCAGCCTAGCCGCCTTCGGCCCCGCCCGCAAAGCCGTCGATGGCCGTGCCCTGCGGGGTCAGCACGGGCCCGCCCGCGATGCGCGCATCCTCGGGGTCATGGGTGACAAGGATCACGGGCAGGCGCAGGCGGCGGGCGCGGTCGAAGACATGGGCGCGGATCTGGTCGCGCAGCGCGGCGTCGAGCCGTGCAAAGGGCTCGTCCAGCAGCAGCGCGCGGGGTTCGGCCAGAAGCGTACGCAGAAGCGCCACCCGCGCGCGCTGCCCGCCCGACAGCGTGGCGGGGTCGCGGTCGGCGAAACCGGACAGGCCCGCTGTCTCCAGCGCCTCGTCGATCAGCCGCTGGCGCAGGGCGCGGCCCTTGTGGCGGGCGGGCAGGGCGAAGGCCAGATTGCCGCCCACGGACAGATGGGGAAACAGCAGGTCATCTTGGAACAGAAGCCCGATCCGCCGTGCGCGCGGGGGCAGGGCGGTGACGTCCTGCCCGTCAAGGACGATGCGCCCCGACAGCGCGAAGGGCGCCCCCAGCGTGCCGAGGATCGCGGCCAGCGCCGTCGATTTCCCCGACCCCGATGGCCCCATCACCGTCAGCACCTGACCGGCGGGCACCGTCATGTCCAGACGGACCACCGTCTCGGCCCCCAGCG
>JBEEOG010000095.1:0-2970 GCA_041191745.1 Pseudomonadota bacterium
CCGTTCCCCAGCGGTCGACATCATAGCCCTCGCGCGAGAGGATGTATTCAAGCGCGATGGCGATGTTGTCCTCGTCCTCGATGACCAGAACACGCGGCTTGTCGGCGTCTGTCTGCTCCATGCGTCATCCCCGTGAACAGGCGGCGCGACCGATGGGATCGTCGGCCTCCGCGGGTGTCCATGCCGCACCGACCAGCGCCCCGCTCGCGTCGATGCTGACGCCTTCGGTCAGAAGCGCCGACTGGCGCGCGGCGCAATCCACGACCATGTATCCCTCGCGCACGCCCTGCCAACGCGCAAAGGCATAGACCGGCGCCAGCACCAGATCGGGGTTTTGCGGATGGGGGGCAAGCCTGCGGGTGTCCATGGCGGTGAAGGCCTTGGTCATCGGAAAGAGCATCGTCCACGGCCGCAGGGGCGAGGGCGAATCGTCCCTGTAGATGATCACCGCCCCTTCGGGCAGCGATGTCTCGAGCCGCCCGAACCAGTCATATTCGTTCCAGACGGCAAAGGCGATCATCCCCGCCCCCGCAGCCGCCGGCGTGATCCATTTCGGCAGCCTGCCTCCCGACAGCTTTCTTGCCGTCATGGCAAGGCCGGCGCAGGCGACGGCGGCGACGAAGGCGGCGATCAACTCGATTCCCATGGGACTTTGCTCAGATCTTGGCCCCGCGGGACTGGCCCACGGAGGATTGCATGGTGCGCACGACGACAAAGGCATCGCGCAGGTGGGAACGTTCGAAGTCTGACAGATCGGCGAGCGACAGGAAATTGTCGGGCCTCTGCCCCTGACGGACCTGCCGCGCCTGATGTTCGAGGCGCGTGCGCGCGATCAGGTCATAGGCATCGACCAGATCGCGCGCGCCCGAGGCCGAGATCACCCCCGCCGCTTCCGCCGCTTCGAGACGCGCGCGCGTGTTGGCGGGGCTCAGTTGGCCCAGAAGCGCATAGACCCGCGCCAGATCGGTCACCGGCACGACGCCGTTGTGCTTCACATCGATGTGGTTCTTGTGCTCGCCCCGCCGGATCGTGGCAAAGCCGCGCAACAGGCCGAGTGGCGGCGCGTGCTTCAGCGAATTGGCCACCATATGGGCGACAAAGATCGTGTTGCGCGCGGCATGGTCCAGCGTTTCGGCCTGAAGGGACGCGAACAGACGCGTCTCGCCCGCGATCGGCCGCAGGTCGAACATGACAGAGGCCAGCATCTGCGCCGTCGGATCGGGGCGGTTGACCCAGCCTTCGAAATAGGAGCGCCAGACCGACAGCGGCTGGCACCAGCGCGGATTGGTGGCCATCATGTCGCCGGGACAATAGACATAGCCGCAGGCATCGAGCCCGTCCGACACGCGCTTCGCAAGCGCCGCGAAATAGGGCAGCTCGGCCTCGGTCACCGCGTCGTCAAGGATCAGGCAGTTGTCCTGATCCGACACGCCGGTCTGTTCCTGCCGCCCCTGCGATCCGCAGGCCAGCCACAGGTAGGGAACCGGCGGCGGGCCAAGCTCCCGCTCGGCCAGAACCAGCAGACGACGCGTGACGGTGTCGGCGATGTCGGTGATCAGCCGCGTCACCACCTCGGGCGCGTTGTGGGCCGCGACAAGCTGCGCCAGCAGGCGCGGGATGCGCGCCGTGATCGTGCCAAGCTGGGCCACGCTTTCGGCCATCGCGGCATCGCGCACGAATTGCGCTGACGACACCGCCTGAAAGCGCGTCAGGTCGGTCTGGGTGACGATGCCGACAAGCCTGCCCCCCTCGGTCACCGGAAGGTGGCCGATGCGCCGCTCCAGCATCAGGTGCAGCACATCCGATCCCAGCGCCGAAGGCGGCAGGGTGATCGGGTCGGGCGTCATGACCTGCCCGATCGGCAGGCTTGCGGGCAGGGCCTCGGCCAGCACGCGGTTGGTCATGTCGCGGGTCGTCACCAGACCGACGAAGCGGCCGCCTTCGGTCACGCCAAGACTGGAGACATGCCGTTCGCGCATGATCCGCGCCGCAGCACCCACCGCCATGTCATGCGGCACCGTCAGCGGATCGCGGGTCATCAGGTCGCTGACCTTCTGGCTCGTCAGTTCGGGGGGCCGCGCCTCGACCCCGCGCCCGCGCTGGAAGAAGCGGCGAAAGGCGGCATTCTCGTCGAAGAGCCGGCGGAACGCCTCGGCCGGAAGGACGAGGGTGACCGTCTCGCACACGGCACGGGCCGAGGTGACGGCCAGTCCCTCGCGCATCAGCCCCCGTTCGCCAAAGCTGTTGCGGGGCCCGAGCAGCGAGACGAGCGCGCCGTGGGTGTCGGTGATCTCCACCTCGCCGCTTCTGACCAGATAGAGACCGTCGAGCCTGTCGCCCGCCGCAAAGACGGGCTGGCCCGGGGCAAAGGTCCTGCGGCCGAAGAAACCGGCGACACGCGCCAGTTCGTCCTGCGGCAGGTTGTCATAGGGATGCACCGTCTCGAGGAAGGCCAGGATGGTCGGATCGGGGCTGTCCATCGCGGGTTCTCGTCTGGTGCGGGGTGACGACCCCGGCGCAATGGCCGGGGTCGTCGGTCTTGTCAGTGGGCCTGCGCCGCACCGGCACCTTTCGGCACGCGGATCGACTGGATCAGGTCCTGCACGTCCTGCGGCGGGGCCTTGGTCATCGACGAGACGATGTAGGCCGTCGCGAAGTTCAGCAGCGCGCCGATCGGGCCGAAGGCCGCGGGCGAGATGCCGAGGAAGTGCGCGTCGGGCGTGTTCGGCAGCATGTTCGTGCCCGGGATGAAGAACCAGCCCAGATACACGAAGATGTAGACCGCGGTGGACACCAGACCGACCAGCATGCCGACGATGGCGCCTTCCTTGGTGATCTTGGTGGAGAAGATCCCCATCATCAGCACCGGGAAGATCGTTGCAGCCGCCAGACCGAAGGCAAGGGCCACCACCTGCGCGGCAAAGCCGGGCGGGTCAAGACCAAGCCAGGTGGCCAGAACGATCGCCGCAG
>JBEEOG010000096.1:0-2666 GCA_041191745.1 Pseudomonadota bacterium
TCTACTTCCGCACGACCGACGTGACGGGCACGGTGAAGCTGCCGGAAGGCACCGAGATGGTGATGCCGGGCGACAACCTGAAGTTCGAAGTCGAACTGATCGCGCCGATCGCGATGGAAGAAAAGCTGCGCTTCGCCATCCGCGAAGGCGGCCGCACCGTCGGCGCAGGCGTCGTCTCGAAGATCATCAAGTGATCGGTTCCGGCCCGACGGGCCGGATGGCAGGATCGGGGGCCCCGGCGCAAGCCGGGGCCTTTTCCTTTGCGGCGGCCTGCCTATCTTGCGGCGGGGCGCGGGGCGTCCGGTTACGCGGCGGGGGAAGGCGATGGTTCTGACGGGTGGCTGTCTTTGCGGGCATATCCGCTTCAGCGCGACGGGCACGCCCCTGCATCCGCATTCCTGTTCCTGCCGCATGTGCCAGCGCCATTCCGGCGCGCCCGCCATGGTCTGGGTCAGCTACCCGAAAGAGGCCGTGGTCTGGGATGGGCCGGGCGGTGCGCCCGCGCTCTGGCGGTCGTCGGACTTCAGCAGCCGCGCCTTCTGCCCGCGCTGCGGATCGACGCTCGGCGCGGTGGACGATGCGCCCACGGTGGGGCTGGTCACGGGGGTCTTCGACCGCCCGGGCATCAAGGCGCTGGCGCCCCTGTCGCACAGCTACCGCGCGTCGCGCCCGCGCTGGTGGAGCGCGCTTTTCGGCGGCGGGACCTGACCCGCGTGAATTCGGCCCGCGCGCCCCTTTTCGCCCCTTGACCCCCCAAGGTCCATGCCGTAATCCCCCGTCAGGCCTAGGGGTATAGCTCAGCTGGTAGAGCGACGGTCTCCAAAACCGTAGGTCGCGGGTTCGAGCCCTGCTGCCCCTGCCAAAGGCCCATCCATCCCGCCAGCCCGCACCGACGATGCCGCCTGACGACGATGCCTTGAATTCGGCATCCTTTGCGCGTATCTGCGCGGGAACCACCCTTTCGGGACGATGATCGACATGGCCAAGACCAACCCCTTTCAGTTCCTCCAGCAGGTGCGCGGCGAAGTCGCCAAGGTCGTCTGGCCGACGCGGCGCGAGGTGGTGCTGACCACGATCATGGTCTTCATCATGGCGGCCCTGACGGCGGCGTTCTTCAGCCTCGTCGATCTGGCGATCCGTTCGGGGCTGGCGGCCATCCTCGGCTGATCCGCGGCTTCCGGGCGCATTGGTCCTTGAAATCCATGGCCGCAGGGGCTAATCCCCCGCCACGTTCAAGGAACATCGGCGCGCAGCGATTCGGTTGCGCGCTGTTTTTTGTTCGGCTGGCGGCCTGACCGCCAGAGAGATTCGAAGTGACCGGGGCACGCGTTCCGGACAAGCAAGGTGGAAGAGGCATGGCGAAGCGCTGGTATTCGGTGAGCGTTCTCTCGAATTTCGAGAAGAAGGTGGCCGAGCAGATCAAGACCGCCGTCGCCGAAGCCGGTCTCGGGGAAGAGATCGACGAAGTGCTGGTGCCGACCGAGGAAGTGATCGAGGTCCGGCGCGGCAAGAAGGTGACGAGCGAGCGCCGCTTCATGCCCGGCTATGTGCTGGTGCGGATGGAGATGACGAACCGCGGCTATCACCTGATCTCGTCGATCAACCGCGTGACGGGGTTCCTCGGCCCGCAGGGCAAGCCGATGCCCATGCGCGACGCCGAGGTGAATGCCATCCTGAACCGTGTCGAGGAAGGCGAGGCCCAGCCGCGCAACCTGATCCGGTTCGAGATCGGCGAGAAGGTGAAAGTGACCGACGGCCCGTTCGAGGGCTTCGACGGCATGGTGGAAGAGGTCGACGAGGACCACAGCCGCCTGAAAGTCTCGGTTTCGATCTTCGGGCGTGCGACGCCCGTGGAGCTGGAATTCACGCAGGTGTCGAAAGGCGTCTGAGTGCATCGCGTGGGAGGCGAGCGCCCCGTCGTTTCGGGGTGACGGACCGGACCACTAAACCCCGTCCCGGGCTTGACCCGGGACCTCCGCAAGGCGCGGAGCAACGGTGACAAGGAGATGGCCCATGGCCAAGAAAGTAATCGGCAGCCTGAAGCTGCAAGTGAAGGCCCAGCAGGCCAACCCGTCGCCCCCGGTCGGTCCGGCGCTGGGTCAGCGCGGCCTGAACATTATGGCCTTCGTGAAGGAATTCAACGCGAAGACCGCCGACATCGCGCCGGGTACGCCCACGCCGGTGATCATCACCTACTATCAGGACAAGTCCTTCAGCCTCGAGCTGAAGACGGCGCCTGCGTCCTTCCTTCTGAAAAGCGCCGCGGGTCTGCCGCCGGTGGGCAAGCGCAACCGCGCCAAGGGCTCCTCGAAGCCCGGCCGCGAGGTGGCGGGCACGGTGACCGTGGCGCAGGTGCGCCAGATCGCCGAAACGAAGATGAAGGACCTGAACGCCAACACCGTGGAAGCTGCGATGAACATCATCCTCGGTTCGGCGAAGTCCTGCGGCATCGAAGTGAAGGGCTGAGATCATGGCGAAGCTCGGTAAGCGTTCGCGCGCAGCGCAAGAAATTTTCGGCACCGCCACCAACGTGACGGTCGAAGACGCGGTGGCCCTGATCAAGAAGGCGGCTTCGGCCAAGTTCGACGAGACGGTCGAGATCGCGATGAACCTCGGCGTCGATCCCCGCCATGCGGACCAGATGGTGCGCGGCGTGGTGCAACTGC
>JBEEOG010000097.1:0-2503 GCA_041191745.1 Pseudomonadota bacterium
CCCGCCAACGAGGACATCCGCCGCAAGAGCGCAAGCTACGAAATCATCGGCCGGCCCGGCACGCAATGGGCGCCGCTGTTCGAGGAGCTGGCGGTCAATGTGGCAGAGGCGCCGCCGGTGCGACCCAAGCCGCAGACCCAGGACGAGTTGCTCGGCCTGTTCAGCGCCGAGGTCACCGGCCGTGACTTCCAGATGGAGCCGGCGACGCTGTTCGACATGGTCGGCAAGACCGAGCTGGTCAAGCCCACGCTCGAAGTCATCTACGACGCGGCCTGAGGCACCCGACCATGAGCAGCTGCCACGCCCAGACCGAGCAGGCCCTCGCGGCCAGCGAAGCCACGCGCCAGACGCTGGAGCGCTACGCGGCCGACTACCCCAAGGGCCCGCACGACCAGCCGCAGAGCATGTGCCCGGCATTCGGTTCGCTGCGCGTGGGGCTGCGCATGCGCCGCACCATGACCATCCTGTCGGGCAGCGCCTGCTGCGTCTATGGCCTGAGCTTCACCTCGCACTTCTACGGCGCGCGCCGCAGCGTGGGCTACGTGCCCTTCAACAGCGAGACGCTGGTGACGGGCAAGCTGTTCGAGGACATCCGCGAGGCGGTCTACGCCCAGGCCGATCCGGCCCAGCTGGACGCCATCGTCATCATCAACCTGTGCGTGCCCACGGCCAGCGGCGTGCCGCTGCAGCTGCTGCCCAAGCAGATCAATGGCGTGCGCATCATCGGCATCGACGTGCCGGGCTTCGGCGTGCCCACCCATGCCGAGGCGAAAGACGTCCTCGCCGGGGCCATGCTAAATTTCGCGCGGCGAGAGGTTGAGGCCGGACCCGTCGCCTCTCCGGCGCAGGGCCGCTCTGACCGCCCCACCGTCGCGCTGCTGGGCGAGATGTTCCCCGCCGACCCGATGATGATCGGCGCGATGCTGGCGCCCCTGGGCCTCGCCGCCGGTCCGGTCGTGCCCTGCCGCGAATGGCGGGAGCTTTATGCCGCCCTCGATTGCGGTGTCGCCGCCGCCATCCACCCCTTCTACACTGCCACCATCCGCGAATTCCAGGCGGCGGGACGCGCCATCGTCGGCTCTGCCCCCGTGGGCCATGACGGCACTATGGAGTGGCTGGCCGCCATCGGCGCGGCCTGTGGCTTGGACGCCGCCCGCATCGCAGCCGCGCAGAACGCCTTCGGCGGCGCGATCAAGGGGGCCTTGGCCGCCAATCCGATCAAGGGGCGGATCACGCTGTCGGGGTATGAGGGGTCCGAACTCCTCGTCGCCCGTCTGCTGATCGAATCCGGCGCGGATGTGCCTTACGTCGGCACCGCCTGCGGCAAGACGGACTGGAGCGCGGCCGACCGCGACTGGCTGGAAGCGCGCGGCGTGACGGTGAAATACCGCGCGAGCCTTGAGGATGACCTTGCCGCGATGGCGGCTTTCGCGCCCGACCTCGCCATCGGGACGACCCCGGTGGTGCAAAAGGCCAAACAGGCGGGCATTCCGTCGCTGTACTTCACCAACCTGATCTCGGCCCGCCCCCTGATGGGTCCGGCGGGGGCAGGGAGCCTTGCCCAAGTGGTCAATTCCGCCATGGCCAACAAGGGCCGCATGGATGGCATGAAGGCCTTCTTCGATGGCGTGGGCGAGGGCGATACCGCAGGCATCTGGGAAGGCGCGCCGAACCTGCGCCCCGATTTCCGCGCCGCGCATCAGAAGAAGTTGGACAAGCTGGCCAAGGCCGCCAAGGCGGAGGAGATGATATGATCCGCCGCCACGATTTTTCTGCGAAAAATCAAGCTTTCGATCCTTCTGTGAAGGATCATTCGGAATGTTCGCAGAACATTCGTCTTTCCGATCTTTCGCAGAAAGATCGTGGGTTCGGGGGGCGCGCATGCTGATCCAGGACCATGATCGCGCGGGCGGCTATTGGGGGGCGGTCTATGCCTTCTGCGCCGTCAAAGGCTTGCAGGTGGTGATCGACGGCCCGGTGGGCTGCGAGAACCTGCCTGTCACATCCGTCCTGCATTACACCGACGCCTTGCCACCCCACGAACTGCCCATCGTCGTCACGGGCTTGGGCGAGGAAGAGCTTGGCCGTGACGGCACCGAAGGCGCGATGAAGCGGGCGTGGAAGACGCTCGACCCCGCGCTGCCCGCCGTGGTGGTGACCGGATCGATCGCCGAGATGATCGGCGGCGGCGTCACGCCCATGGGCACCAATATCCAGCGCTTCCTGCCGCGCACGATTGACGAAGACCAGTGGCAATGCGCGGACCGTGCGATGACATGGATCTTCACCGAATTCGGCATGACCAAGGGCCGGATGCCGGTGGAAGCCAAGCGCCCCGAAGGTGCGCGCCCGCGCGTCAATATCCTTGGCCCCATGTATGGCACCTTCAACATGGCGTCTGATCTGCACGAAATCCGCCGCCTGATTGAAGGCATTGGCGCGGATGTGAATATGGTGCTGCCCCTTGGCGCGCATGTGGCTGAGATGCGCAATTTGGTGAATG
>JBEEOG010000098.1:0-3349 GCA_041191745.1 Pseudomonadota bacterium
GGGACAGCCTGGCCTCGCTGCGCGCGGCGCTGGTCAAGGCCCATCCCCATCTGGGCCGGATCGACGAGGTGGCCGAAAACGTCTGGCAGCCGCTGGAGGTGAAGGCCCCCGCCAAGGCCGATTTCCGCGTGGCGGTGAAGGATTTCTACCTGACCAACCCGATCGCCCGCGCGTCCAGCCTGATGGGCGAGTTGTCGGCGATGGCGGCGGCGCGGGCCAACACCCCGCTCGCGGCGGAGTGAAGGGGAAGATGCGGATGGCAACGGGCGTGACGGCGGGATGGATGGCGGCGGCAGCCGCCCTGTCCGGCTGCGCGCCCGGACCCGCCGCGACGACAGACGAGGATTTCTCGCCCGCCTATCGCGGGATCGAGACGATCCTTCTGGACGACGAGATGGTGAATTTCCGCGTGTCCATGTCGGGCGCGCGGGACAATGCGGATGTGGATGCCTATGCGCGCTGCGCGGCGGCCCAATATGCGCTGATCCGCGGTTTCGGCTTTGCCCGCCATGTGCGGACCAATGTCGACCGCAGCAACGAAATCTGGCGCGGGGATGCGGTCTATGTCATCTCCGCCGCCCTGCCCGAAGGCTTGCGCACGCTCGACGCCGAGGTCGTGGTGCGCGACTGCGGGGCACAGGGCATTCCGACGGTCTGAAGGGACGGTAAGGCATCATGGAAACATTCTTCACAACGGGTCTGGGAACGGCGGTTCTGGTCGCCTTGCAGGCGCTGCTGCTGGTCGGCTTCGTGATGATCTCGATGCTCTTCCTCGTCTATGGCGACCGGAAGATCTGGGCGGCGGTGCAGATGCGCCGGGGGCCGAACGTGGTGGGTCCGTGGGGCCTGCTGCAGACCGTGGCCGATGCCGCGAAATACGTCTTCAAGGAGATCGTCATTCCGGCGGGCGCGGACCGTCCAGTGTTCTTCCTCGCGCCGATGCTGTCCTTTGTCCTTGCGATGATGGCATGGGCGGTGATCCCCTTCGACAACGGCTGGGTGCTGGCCAATATCAACGTGGCCATCCTCTTCGTCTTCGCCATGTCCTCGCTGGAAGTCTACGGCGTGATCATGGGGGGCTGGGCGTCGAACTCCAAATACCCGTTCCTCGGCTCGCTGCGCTCGGCCGCGCAGATGATCTCGTACGAGGTGTCGCTGGGCCTGATCATCGTGGGCATCATCATCTCGACCGGATCGATGAACCTGTCGGCCATCGTCGAGGCGCAAGAGGGGCCGGCGGGGATGCTGAACTGGTACTGGCTGCCGCACCTGCCGATGGTAGTGCTGTTTTTCGTCTCGGCGCTGGCCGAAACCAACCGCCCGCCCTTCGACCTGCCGGAAGCGGAATCCGAACTGGTGGCGGGGTTCATGGTGGAATATTCCTCCACCCCCTTCCTGCTGTTCATGGCGGGCGAATACATCGCCATCTTCCTGATGTGCGCGCTGATGAGCCTGCTGTTCTTCGGCGGCTGGCTCTCGCCCATTCCCTTCCTGCCCGATGGCTGGTGGTGGATGATCATCAAGATGGCCTTCTTCTTCTTCCTCTTTGCGATGGTGAAGGCCATCGTGCCGCGCTACCGCTACGACCAGCTGATGCGGATCGGCTGGAAGGTCTTCCTGCCGCTGTCGCTGGCCTGGGTCGTGATCGTGGCGTTCCTTGCGAAATTCGAAGTGTTCGGCGGCTTCTGGGCGCGCTGGACGATCGGGGGCTGAAGGCATGGCCGAGATTGACAATCTGGTGCTGGAGCAGCTTCGCCCGATCCGCGAGGATATTGGCGCGCTAAAGGATGACATCGCCGGGGTGCGGTCGGAAATCGCGGATGTCCGCAGCGACCTTCTCGGCCAACAGACGATGCTTTTCGGCCTTGCGACTGTCATCGGGCAGATCGACAAGCGCGTCGAACATCTCGAACAGAAGATCGGAGCCTGATCATGGCAAATATCGACTGGAACCGCGCGTCCCGCTACTTCCTGCTGGCGGATTTCTTCAAGGGCTTCGCGCTGGGGATGAAGTATTTCTTCGCCCCCAAGGCCACCGTGAACTATCCGCATGAAAAGGGGCCGCTCAGCCCCCGTTTCCGCGGCGAGCACGCGCTGCGCCGCTATCCCAACGGCGAGGAACGCTGCATCGCCTGCAAGCTGTGCGAGGCCGTCTGCCCCGCGCAGGCGATCACCATCGACGCCGAACCGCGCGATGACGGCAGCCGCCGCACCACGCGCTACGACATCGACATGACGAAATGCATCTATTGCGGCTTCTGTCAGGAAGCCTGCCCCGTGGATGCCATCGTCGAGGGGCCGAACTTCGAATTCTCGACCGAAACGCGCGAGGAGCTTTTCTACAACAAGGACAAGCTTCTGGAGAACGGCGCCCGCTGGGAGGCCGAGATCGCCCGCAACCTCGAACTCGACGCGCCCTACCGGTGAGATGATGACCGACGCCTTCACCAAGATGATGCAGCAGATGATGGAGCAGGGCCAAGAGATGGTCCGCGCCTTCAATCCTGCGCTGGAAAGCGTGCAGGTGCCGGGCTTCGACAAGATGTTCCCCACCATGTCGAAGGACATGATGGAGATGTGGTTCGGCAAGACCTTCAACCGCGAGGGTCTGGATGCCAAGACGCGCCTTCTGGTGACCATCGCCGCGCTGACGGTTCTGGGCGCGCAGGCCGAGGCGCAGCTGAAACTGACCGTGCGCCACGCGCTGGAAGCCGGGGCGACGGAGCGCGAGATCGCCGAGGTGATCTGGCAGATGAGCATGTTCGGCGGGCTTCCCGCCATGCAGAAGGCGCTTGAGACCGCTCAGGCCGTCTTTGCCGAGATGAAGGAGAAAGACGCATGAGCGTTGTCGATATCGCCTTTTACGCATTCGCCGTGGTGACGGTGACGGCGGGGCTTCTGGTGGTCGTCAGCCGCAACCCCGTGCATTCGGTGCTGTGGCTGATCCTTGCCTTCCTGTCCTCGGCGGGGCTCTTCGTCCTTCTGGGGGCGGAATTCGTGGCGATGCTTCTGATCATCGTCTATGTCGGCGCGGTGGCGGTGCTGTTCCTGTTTGTCGTCATGATGCTCGACATCGACTTTGCCGAGCTGAAGGGCGAGATGGCGAAATACATGCCGCTCGGCCTGCTGATCGGGGTCGTGATCCTGATGCAGATCAGCCTTGGCGTGGGGGCGTGGGTCTATGCCGATGGCGCGCTGGGCCTGCGGCAGGCCCCGACGCCGGATGCGGCGCAGGTGGAGAATACCAAGGCGCTCGGCCTGCTGATCTATGACCGCTACATCTACCTGTTCCAGGCCTCGGGGCTGATCCTGCTGGTCGCCATGATCGGTGCGATCCTTCTGACGCTGC
>JBEEOG010000099.1:0-9573 GCA_041191745.1 Pseudomonadota bacterium
CGATCTGACAGCTTCACGTCCTTGGTCGTCACATCATTGGCGAAGTCGAGCCATTGGCGACCCTCAACCCCGTCGGTTTCCCAGAAGGGGGTGATCGTGTAGGGCGCGTCCTCGGCCACGGGCAGGGCCGGTTCCGGCGCGGTCCGGCCCAGCGCGGCCAGCGCGGCGCGGGCGGCATCGATCCCGTCTCGCAGGCAGGCGGCGGTGGAGAAGCTGCCGTTGCAGGCCCCCGCCGGCGTCAGGCGCGGCACGGCGTTCGGGGCGGGCACGAAGGCCGCGATGTCGTCGCGCCAGACGGGGCGGCCGTTCATGTGGCAGGTCAGGTGGACCGTGGGGTTCCAGCCGCCCGAAACGGCCAGCGTGTCCACCTCCAGCGTGGCCTCGCCGCCCGCGTGGCGGAAGCGGATCGACGTCAGCCCCCGCCGCCCCGCCGTCGCCGTGATGCGGGCGTTCAGGTAGACCGGGCACTCCTCCACCGCCGGGGCTTCGGGGCGGGTGTCGAGGATCGCGACCACCTTCACCCCCGCCGCCATCAGGTCGCGCGCGGTGGCGCGGGCGGAGTCGTTGTTGGCGATCAGCGCCACGCGCCGGCCCGGAACAACCCCGTAGCGGTGCAGATAGGTCCGCCGCGCCGAGGCCAGCATGATCCCCGGACGGTCGTTGTCGGGAAAGGCGAGCGGGCGTTCCAGCGCGCCCGCCGCAAGGACAGACCGCTTCGCCACGATGCGCCAGAAGCATTCGCGCGGCAGATGCGGTGCGGGCGCGCGGTGCAGACCCACGCGTTCCAGCGCGGAATAGGTGCCGTCGTCATAGACGCCCGTCACAGTGGTGCGCGTCATCAGCCGCACATTGGGCAGCGCGGCGAGTTCGGCCAGCGTGGCATCCACCCAGTCAATCCCCGGCTGCCCGCCGATGCTGAGGCGGTCGGACAGAAGCCGCCCGCCCATGCGCGCGGTTTCCTCGGCCACGATCACATCCGCGCCCGCGCGGGCCGCCGTCAGCGCGGCCATCAGGCCCGCAGGCCCCGTGCCGATCACCAGAAGGTCGCAGAAGGCATAGGCCTTTTCATAGGCCCCGTCGTCATGCCGGCCCGACAGCGCGCCAAGCCCCGCCGCGCGGCGGATCAGCGGCTCGTAAAGCCGTTCCCAGAACGCGCGCGGCCACATGAAGGTCTTGTAGTAGAAGCCCGCCGACAGGAAGGGCGACAGCAGGTCGTTGACCGACAGGATGTCGAACTTCAGCGACGGAAAGCGGTTCTGGCTGCGCGCCTCCAGCCCGTCGAACAGCTCCTGCACCGTGGCGCGGACGTTCGGGGTCTGCTGGTTGCCCTCCAGCACCTCGACCATGGCGTTGGGTTCCTCGGACCCTGCGGTCAGGATGCCGCGCGGGCGGTGGTACTTGAAGCTGCGCCCCACCAGCCGCACGCCATTGGCCAGCAGCGCAGAGGCCAGCGTGTCGCCCTGAAAGCCCTGATAATCCACCCCGTCGAAGCGGAAGCGCAGCGGGCGGCTGCGGTCGATCAGGCCCCGTCCCTCGATCCTCATTCCGCGGCCTCCTTGCGGGCAGCCACCAGTTCGACGGCGTGGATCTCGTGGGTCACGGTGTTGCGCGTGACCAGAAGCCACGCCGAACAGCCCATGTCGTGATACCACAGGTCGCGCGTCAGGCCCGCGGGGTTGTCGCGGTTGTGCAGATAGTCGTCCCATGCCGCGGGCGGCGCGTCGGGCGCGGGGCGGTTCAGGTAATCCTCGGCGCCGTAGTAGTAGAACTCGCGCCGGTCGCGGGTGCCGCAGAGGGGGCAGGTGATCCGCATGATGGCCTCAGTGCAGGTTGTGCTGCGATCCGGTGCCTTCCTCGTCGAGGATGTGGCCGGTCGCGAAACGGTTGAGCTTGAAACGGGCGGCGACGGGGTGGGATTCCCCTGTCGCCATCAGGTGCGCCATGCACCAGCCCGATGCGGGAACGGCCTTGAACCCCCCGTAATTCCAGCCGCAATCGATGAAGAGGCCATCGACGGGCGTCTTGTCGATGACGGGCGATCCGTCGGGCGACATGTCCATGATCCCGCCCCAAGACCGCAGCACCTTGGCCCGCCCGATCATGGGCATCAGGGTCATGCCCGCCTCCATCACATGTTCCACCATCGGCAGGTTCCCGCGGCTGGCGTAGGAGGCGTAGAAGTCCAGATCGCCCCCGAAGACGAGGCCCCCCTTGTCGGACTGGCTGATGTAGAAATGGCCCATGCCGAAGCTGATGACATGGTCGATCACGGGTTTCAGCCCCTCGGTCACGAAGGCCTGCAGGATGTGGCTTTCGATGGGCAGCCGCAGCCCTGCCATCGCGGCCACCTGCGACGACCGGCCCGCCACGACGATGCCCACCTTTTTCGCGCGGATCGCGCCGCGCGTCGTCTGCACGCCTGTGACGCGGCCGTTCTGGATATCGATCCCCGTCACCTCGCAGTTCTGGATCAGATCGACCCCGCGCCGGTCCGCGCCGCGCGCATAGCCCCAGGCCACCGCGTCATGCCGCGCCGTGCCGCCGCGCGGGTGATAAAGCCCGCCATAGATCGGAAAGCGGGTCTGTTCGAAATCGAGATAGGGCAGCATCTCGCGCACGCCGTCGCGGTCCAGAAGGATCGCGTCATCCCCTTGGTTGATCATCGAATTGCCGCGCCGGACAAAGGCGTCGCGCTGGCCGTCGGAATGGAACAGGTTGATCAGCCCGCGCTGCGAATGCATCACGTTGTAGTTCAGGTCGAGTTCCAGCCCTTCCCACAGCTTCATCGAATGGCTGTAGAATTCGGAATTGCCCGGCAGGAAGTAGTTCGCGCGCACGATCGTGGTGTTGCGCCCGATGTTGCCGGAGCCGAGATAGCCCTTTTCCAGCACGGCGATGTTGGTCAGGCCATGGTTCTTGGCAAGGTAATAGGCCGTGGACAGGCCATGCCCGCCACCGCCGATGATGATCGCGTCATACTCGGCCTTGGGCGCGGGGTCGCGCCATGCGGGCTTCCAGCCCTTGTTGCCGAAAAGCCCCTCTTTGAGGACCTGAAGGCCCGAATAGCGCATTGACGTCTTTCCCTGACATGACGCGGCCATGAAACGCGACGGGGCCGAGGATGCAACCCCCGCCCGCGAAAGCCATTGCCGGAACCGACAGGATCATGTCGCGTTTGGCGGACCGCGCGCCGCCGGCCACGGCACCCTCGGGCTCCCGCCCGCGCAAGCCCTGCGCGCAGGCCCTGCGGCCGCCAACGGGGCCACTTCGGCGGCAGCGGGGCGCTGCGGCGGCGACAGGGCGGCGGCGGCGGGGGCGGGTCCGCCGCCGCACCAAGTCCGGCACCATTCTGCCCCATTACCGCCATAAGGATGGGACATATCCCGACCATGTGATGGCCCCGCCATATGGGGTCGCTGTGCTGGGAACGTCGCGCCGTGGGCATTAACCATATCGAAATCCATCGCGGAACGGGCATCGGGATCGGGGCCGACAGCCGGCGAATCACCCGCTGCGGGGACGGGATGGCATGCCCGATGCCTGTCGCTGCCGCGTCAACGATCCCCGCACGGCTTCGTCGATTGGTGATGCAGCGCGCGCGCCCGGCCCTCCGTTTGAAGGATTTCCTTGCCGGATGCGCGGTTGTGACCGATCCGACAGCCATCTGGCTAGGTGTGGTTCCGGCAAAGGCACGCGCCTTCGCCGCCAAACATGGACATTCGGGATGCGCATGAACGGTTTCCTGTCACGGCGCCTGCATCGCTTCGCCACGGGCGAGGGCGGAACGATCCTTCCGTTCACGATGGTGGTGATGATCCTTCTCGTGATGACGGGGGCGCTGGCCGTCAATGCCGTCAGGTTCGAGAACGAGCGCGCCTCGATGCAGGCCACGCTCGACATCTGCGTGCTGAACGCGGCGGCGCTGAAGCAGACGCTGGACGAGACGACGGTCTTTTTCGACTGCGTCGAGAAGAACGGCATCCCTGCGGACATGGTGTCGGATTTCACCGTGCGAGAGGGGCTGTCATCGAAAAGCGTCACCGCGTCGGCGGATGTGGAGATGCCCAAATTCTTCCTGCGGCGCAGCGACCCCAATCAGGAGGACTGGTCGGTCGCCGGCGCCTCGGCCGCGGAAGAGCGCGTGGGCAATGTCGAAGTCTCGCTCGTGCTCGACGTGTCGGGCTCCATGGCGGGGTCGCGCATGACCTCGCTGCGTACGGCGGCCAAGGAATTCGTCTCCACCCTGCTGCGCGAGGACGTAGACAACCGCGTCTCGATCACGCTGGTCCCCTATAACGGGCAGGTGAACCTCGGCCCCGACCTGATCTCGCGGTTCAACGTGGTCGACATCCCCTTCAACACGACGAACAACCCCGATGTGCGCCAGTCGCGCTGCGTGGACCTGCCTTCTTCCGTCTACAACAGCGCGGGCATGTCGCGCACGACCACGATGCCCGCGACCGCCTTTGCCGACACATTCTCGGGCACGAACCAGACCACCAGCTTCGTCGCGTGGAACAGCAGCGACTTCGCCACGATCGCGCTCAACAACGTCTGGTGTCCGAACTCGGTCGGTAACCAGGTCCTGCTGCCCGGCTTCACCGCGGCGGGCGAGCAATGGCGGGTGGACACCCCCGACGAACGCATCCAGCAACTGCACAACCGCATCGATGCCCTGACCGCCATCGGCGCAACGTCGATCAACGCGGGCATGCGCTGGGGGCTGGCCTTCCTCGATCCCGCCGCGCGCTCGATCTTCGACGAATACGCGGCGGCGGGCCGCATGCCGACCGCCTTCCGCGACCGTCCCCATGCCTACAACGACCCCGACGTGATGAAGGTGGTGGTTCTGATGTCGGATGGCGAACACTTCGCGGAAGAGCGGGTGAACGCGGGCTTCCGCAGCGGCCTGTCGCCCATCTGGCGCGGCAATGACGGCAACTATTCGATCTTCCATTCCACCGTGACGACGACGAACCGCTGGTGGGTGCCCCACAACGGCACGTGGCGTTCGACGGCATGGCGCAATTCGAGCAATACCGGCGCCGCCGCCGTCCAGATGACCTGGCCCGAGGTCCTGCAGACCTTCCGCGCCTCTTACGTCGCATGGCAGTTCTACGCCCGTGCGCTGGGCACGTCCTCTTCGACGCGGACCACGCAGTACAACAACGCGATGAACGCGATCCGGACGCAGACGCCGACGACCACCATGGACACCCAGCTGCAGTCCGTGTGCAACCGCGCCCGGGATCTGAACGTCGTGACCTACACGATCGCCTTCGAGGCCCCCGCGAACGGCCAGACGCAGCTGCGCGCCTGCGCCTCCACCACGGCGCGGTATTACGTGGCCAGCACCACGACGATCCGCTCCGTCTTCGCCTCGATCGCGGGCAACATCTCGAAGCTGAGGCTGACCCAATGACACGGCGTCTCTTCCGACGGTTCCTGCGCGAAGAGAAGGCGGCCGTCGTCGCGGAATTCGTGATCGCCTTTCCGATCATGTTCAGCTTCTTCCTCGTCACGATCGAGACGACCTTCGCCATGGTCCGCGCGACGATGTTCGAACGCTCGCTCGACCTCATCGTGCGCGACCTGCGTCTGGGCATCGTCGGCCGCCCTTCGGTCAACGCGCTCTTTCTGGAAGAGCGGCTGTGCAGCCGGACGTCGATCTTTCCCGACTGCGAAGAGTCCGTGACCATCGAACTGACCCAGATCAATACCGCGACATGGGACATGCCCGCGCCCGGCACGCCCTGCCGGCGTCGCAGCATCGAGGTGGATGGCGACCGTCAGGATCTCGAATACAACACCGGCGGCGAGAACCGCCTGATCCTCGTGCGGGCCTGCATGACCATCGACACGATCACGCCGCTCGACGGGGGGTTCGACTACAACCTCTGGGCCTCGGGTGCCTTCGTCAACGAACCGGACGGGGAAACCTGATGCGCGCGCTGCTGAAGGCACGGATCGCAGCTTTCGCGCGCGACACGCGCGGCGCGGCGCTGGTCGAGATGCTTTTCGCCCTGATCCTGCTGAATTTCGTGCTGATCGCCTTTTACATCTGGTGGGATGCCTACCGGCAGCAGGCCCGCGTGGAACGCACGACCTACACGATCTCGGACCTCGTCTCGCGCGAGAGGGGGAGCACCCTGCAACGCCCCTTCCTCGACGGGCTGGAACGCGTGGCCGAATACCTGCTGCGCGAGGAACAGAATGCCGCCATCCGCTTCACGCAGGTGACGCGCACCTCGGGCACGCCTGCGAACGGCACGACGGGTCTGACGGTCAACTGGTCCTATTCGCCCTGCAACCGCTACCCGCCGTCCCGAACCGACCCCAGTTTCGACCTGAACGAGTTTCCGATCATGGCACTCGGCTCTACCATGATCATGGTGGAGATGCGGGTGCCCTACGACCCCGAGTCGCTTCTGGAAACCTTTGTCGGGCTGAACCCGCAGACCTTCCGCCGTGCGGTGATCGCCATGCCCCGCTTCGAGAACCAGCCCTTCACGCTGCAGGGCACCGGAACCTCGACCTGCATCGACTGACCGCACGCCGCCCGCGCTGTGCGCCGCCGCACAGACGGGGCGCGACGCGGGGCCGTTGCCCCGGACGGGATCGGCCCCTACCTTCCGCGACACGCAGCGAAAGGAAGCCCGCCCATGTCGATCCGCCCCGTCACCTCGGAACGCAGCGCCCAGCCCACCTATGAAGGGGCGGGCGTGCATCTGCACCGCGCCTTCGGCTTCCGCGACCCGAAGGAGCTGGACCCCTTCCTGCTGTTCGACGACTTCCGCAACGAGGACCCGCGCGACTACATGCGCGGCTTTCCGTGGCATCCCCATCGCGGGATCGAGACGATCACCTATGTCCTTGCCGGATCGGTGGAACATGGCGACAGCCTTGGCAACCACGGCATCCTGCGCGGCGGCGACGTGCAGTGGATGACGGCAGGATCGGGCATCCTGCATCAGGAAATGCCGCGCGGGAACGCCAAGGGGCAGATGCACGGCTTCCAGCTCTGGGCGAACCTGCCCGGCCACCTGAAGATGACCGCGCCCCGCTATCAGGACGTCAAGGGCAAGGACATCCCCGAAATCATGGATGACGACGGCACCATCGTGAAGGTGATCGTGGGCAGCTTCTGGGGCAAGACCGGCCCCGTGGACGGCATCGCCGCCGATCCCCAATACCTCGACATCTTCGTGCCCGAGGGGCGGAAGAAGACCTTCAGGATCGACACCTACCGCCGCGCCTTTGCCTATATCTTTTCCGGCAGCGGCACCTTCCGCGACGCAAGCCGCCCGAAAGGCGTGCTTCTGGAAAAAGAGGTCAAGGGGCAAGAGGTCAACATCCGCGACCTGTCGGGCGACCGGACGCTGGTGACCTTCGGCACGGGCGACGAGGTGACGGTGCAGGCAGGACCCGAGGGGATCCGCTTCCTGCTGATCTCGGGCGCGCCGATCGAAGAGCCGGTGGCCTGGCACGGCCCCATCGTGATGAACACCGATGCCGAAATCCGGCAGGCGATGGCCGATCTCAGGAACGGGACCTTCATCAGGCCCGCCCACTGAGGGCACCTGACGGGCGGAAGGGGGCCGTTCCGTTTCCGCCACGATTGCACGTTCCGCGCGGCGGGCTTACGACTGGGTCAACCGCAAGGAGTGACCGTGCCCGTGACCCGATTTCGCCGCGCCGCCTGCAAGACCCTGCTGCCGCTCGCGCTGGTCACGGCCTGCACCCCCCTGCCCGACACGGGGCGCGATCCCGCCCGGCTTGGTCCGACGCCGGCGCTCGTCCCGCTCGATGCGCTTGTGCAGGCCACCCCGCCCGTCGCCACGGCGGAACTCGCCACGGCGCTGATGCAGCGGGGGGACGCGTTGAAGCGGGTGGCGGCCGGCATGTGACCCCCCCTTCGCGCCGCGTTGCAAGGGGCGGGGCAAACGGCTAACAGGGCGGGGCTGTCCGGCTGCTTCAGGAGTCCTCCCATGCCTTCCCCCCTGCGTCTTGGTATTGCCGGTCTGGGAACCGTGGGGATCGGGGTGGTCAGGATCGTGCAGACCCATGCCGATCTGATCGCCGCCCGTGCGGGGCGGCCTGTGGTGATCACCGCCGTCTCGGCCCGCGACCCCAAGAAGAACCGCGACGCGGACCTGTCGGGCTATGCCTGGGAAACCGATCCCGTGGCGCTGGCGCGGCGCGACGATGTGGATGTCTTTGTCGAGGTGATGGGCGGCCATGACGGCCCCGCGAAAGACGCGACCGAAGCCGCCATCGCCGCGGGCAAGGATGTCGTCACGGCGAACAAGGCGCTGCTGGCCCATCACGGGCAGGCGCTGGCCGAAGCGGCCGAGGCGGCAGGCCGCGTCATCCGCTTCGAGGCCGCCGTGGCAGGCGGCATCCCCGTGATCAAGGCCCTGACCGAAGGGCTGGCCGGCAACCGCATGCGCCGCGTGATGGGCGTGATGAACGGCACCTGCAACTACATCCTGACCCGCATGCAGAATGCGGGCCTGCCCTATGAAACCGTGTTCGAGGAAGCCCGCCAGCTGGGCTATCTGGAGGCCGACCCGAACCTTGACGTGGGCGGCATCGATGCGGGCCACAAGCTGTCGCTGCTGGCCGCCATCGCCTTTGGCACGAAGGTCAGCTTCGACAAGGTGGAACTCGAAGGGATCGGCAACGTCTCGATCGACGATATCCGCATGGCCGACGACATGGGCTATCACATCAAGCTTCTGGGCGTGGCGCAGATGACGGGGCGGGGCCTCGAACAGCGCATGACGCCCTGCCTTGTCCCCGCCGAAAGCCCGCTGGGCCAGTTGCAGGGCGGCACCAACATGGTCGTCCTCGAAGGCGACAGCGTGGGCCAGATCGTGCTGCGCGGCCCGGGTGCCGGACAGGGGCCGACCGCCAGCGCCGTTATGGGTGACGTGGTGGATATCGCGCGCGGCTATCGCCTGCCCGTCTTCGGCCAGCCCGCCGCCACGCTGGCCGAACCCGTGGCCGCGCGCTCGGCCACGCCTGCGCCCTATTACATCCGCATGACGCTGCTCGACAAACCCGGCGCGCTGGCCAAGGTCGCCACCTGTCTGGGCGAGGCGGGGGTGTCCATCGACCAGATGCGCCAGATCAACCAGCCGGACGCGGCGGATGACGATGCCATCGTCCTCTTCGTCACGCACAAGGCCGCGCCCGCCGACATCGCGCACGCGCTGACGCTGTTCCCCGCGACCGGCGTGGTGATCGGCGCGCCCGTGGCGATCCGCATCGAAGAGGTCTGAGGCAGGCCCCCGCCCCCGAAGCACGCCCGCTGCCCCGGGCGGGCGCAGCGCCGCCCGCGCGCCAAGCGCTTTTCGCTGGCGGCTGCCCCCTGTTAGCGCGACCATCCTTGCCGCGCCCCGCCCCCTTCGCTAATCCCGCAGGCAGCATCAGCCGAAGGGAGCATCGGGCATGGCCGACAAGGAACAGTTTCAGGACCGCCTGCTTTCGCTGGGCCTTGGCCGCGTGTCCGAAGCCGCGGCGCTGGCATCCGCCCGCCTGATCGGCCGCGGCGACGAGAAGGCCGCCGAT
>JBEEOG010000100.1:0-4227 GCA_041191745.1 Pseudomonadota bacterium
CGCCTCCCACAGCGCGGCGTCGCGGCCATAGACGTCGCGGCGGTAGGTCATCTGCCCCTTCGCGGTGGGCCATGCGGTGAAATAGACCAGATGCACGGGAAGCTTCACCTGCAGATCGACCCGCGTCTCGTTCCGGCTGTCGAGATGGGTCTGGAATTCGCCCTTGGGGTCGGCGCTCTGGGGCGCAAGCAGGGCATAGGCGAAATCGAAGGGATCGGCCAGACGGATGCAGCCGTGGCTGTAGGCGCGGATGTCATGGGCGAACAGCTCTTTCGCCGGCGTGTCGTGCAGGTAGATGTTGTAGGTGTTGGGGAACATGAACTTCACCTTCCCCAGCGCGTTCCCGTCCGACGGCGGCTGGCGCAGGCCGAAGGGAAAGCTGCGCGCCGAATAGGAGGCGAAGTTCACCGCCCCGCGCGGCACGACGCGGCCATTGCCGTCGATCACCTGCAGATGGCTGACGGCGTTGGGGTTGCGCTGCAGAAGCGGCAGGTATTCCTTGACGATGATCGACCGCGGCACGCCCCAGGACGGGTTGATGACCATATGGTCCATCTCGTCCGAGAATTCGGGGCTGCGCTGGTCGGGGACGTTCTTGCCGATCACCCCGCGCGTCTGGAAGGTGATCTTGCCGTGATCGACGATCTTGGCGCTGAAATCGGGCAGGTTCACCCAGATGTGCCGCGCGCCGCGTTCCACGCCCGTCATCCAGCGCAGCCGTTCCATCGCCACGATCACCGATTTCAGCCGCGTCTCGGGGCCGACGTTCAGTTCGGCCAGCGTCGCCTCGCCCGCCACGCCATCGGCGGGCAGGCCGTGGTCGATCTGGAAGCGCTGCACCGCCGAGGTGATGGCGGCATCGTATTCCCGCGTGGCCGACCGCTGCAGATAGCCCAGCGTCACCAGACGGTCGCGCAGCGCCACCACCGCCGCCCCGCTGGCACCGGGCTCCAGCGGGCCCGAGGTCAGCGCCCCGCCCCATCCGCCCGCCGCGACCGCGGCTTCGAGCGCGATCTTTTCCTTCATCAGCCGCGCATATTCCGGCGCTTCGGGGGCAAGCCCGCGCAGGAACGCGGCCGTATCCGACGCCTCGAGCCGCGCCAGAAGCAGCGCGGGGTCGTCGCGCAGGGGTTCGCGGTGGATGCTGGCATCGACCTGCGCGGGTTCGAGGATCCCCGTCCGCAGATCGCGCGCATAGGCCAGGAAGGCGCGCGTCATCGCCACCTCGATCCGGCCACGGTCGCCTTCGGTGCGCGCCGCGCGGAACAGCGCCGCCAGCGCCCCCGCATCATAGCGCGCCACGGGCAGCCCGTGGTCATGGGCCTGCGCCAGCGCCGACAGGAACGCCGCGCGCCGCGCCGCCTGTTCGGGCGCGGTCCAGAGCGGGGCATAGTCGCGCGCGGCATAGAAGGCGGCGACCGCCTCTTGCGTCGCGGCCGCTTCGGCCAAAGCCTGCGAGAAGGGGGTGACCTGCGCCTGTGCAACCGGAGCGTGGATCAGGACAGACAACGCGACCGCAGCCGTGGCGCAGATCAGGCGGAGCGGTCGGACACACGGAAAAATCATATGCACCCCAAGCAATAATGAGTCGTCCAAGACGCCTTTTTCCGACTCTGCGACATGCCCTTTGCCCTGTCCATCGGGCGGGTCCGGCCTGTCGCGCCCCCTGTCGCAAATCCGCAACGGCAGAGACCCGCGCGCGAGGTTCCCGCCTTTCAGCAAAAATTTGCCGATGGCGGCGAGCATGGCGCGACGCGGGGAATCGGCGCTTGGGAGCATGAAGGACTTGTGCAATAACTTGGGCGCACTTGGGGAAAAGTGGCATGAAAGCTGCCGAAACAGGCGGCATGTGCGGATACCAGGACAGGCAGGAATGGCGAAGAGCGAAACGAACGGGATCACGCGACGCGGCCTTCTGGGCGTATTCGCAGCCAGCGTGGTTGTCGCCGCGCCGACCTATTCCAACGCCTTCGGGCTGCTGCGCGGGGCGGGCGACATCCGCCGCATCAAGATGTATTCGGGCCGCACCGGCGAGAGCATCGACACCATCTACTGGATCGAGGGCGAGTACATCCCGCAGGTCCTGAAGGAAATCAATTACTTCATGCGCGACTGGCGCACCGACGACACGACGAAGATGGATGCCCGCACCGTCGATATCATGGCGGCGGCGCACCGCCTGATGGATGTGAGCGAGCCTTACATGCTGCTGTCGGGCTACCGGTCGCCCAAGACCAACGCGATGCTGCGGGGCCGGTCCTCGGGCGTGGCGCGCAACTCTCTCCACATCAAGGGTCAGGCCGCCGACCTGCGGCTGAAGTCCCGCTCGGTCAGCCAGATGGCCCGCGCGGCAGAGGCCTGCGCCTCGGGCGGTGTGGGCCGCTATTCGCGGTCGAACTTCGTCCACATGGATTGCGGCCCCGTCCGCCACTGGGGCGGCTGAGGCGCGAGACGCCCTGCGCCAGCGATGAAAAAGGGCGCCTGCGGGCGCCCGTTTCCATTCGTGCCACCGTTCAATTCGGCGTGATCACCCGTCGTCACCGTCCGTGTCGTCGTCCGCGTCGGCGGCGGCGCGGCCACGGAAGCCCTGCGCCACGACGAATTTCTCGGAACTGTCGGCGCGGCTGGCGGGGGGTTTCACATTGGCGACCTTGCGGAAGTTCCGCTTCAGCATGGCCTGCATCTCGTTCTCGGCCCCGCCGGCCAGAACCTTGGCGACAAAGGTGCCGCCATCCTCGAGCACGTCGAAGGCAAAGGCGAGCGCGGCTTCAACCAGCGCGATGATCCGCAGGTGATCCGTCCCCTTGTGGCCCGATGCGGCGGCGGCCATGTCCGACATCACCACATCGGCCCGCCCGCCGAGCCAGCCCTTCACCTTGTCATCCGCATCGTCCGACAGGAAATCGAGCTGGTGGAGTTCCGCCCCCGGGATCGGCTCCACCTCTTGCAGATCGACGCCCAGCACGGTGCCCACGGGCTTCTTGGGGTTTTCCCCCAGCGCGTTCACCCGCGCCACCGCGACCTGACACCACCCCCCCGGCGCGCAGCCGAGGTCCACCACCCGCGCCCCCGGTTTCAGGAACCCGTACTTGTCATCCAGTTCGAGGATCTTGTAGGCCGCGCGACCGCGATAGCCCTCTTTCTTCGCCCGCTGGACGTAGGGATCGTTCAGCTGCCGCTCCAGCCAGAGGGTCGAGGACAGCTTGCGCCCCTTGGCCGTCTTGACGCGCACGCGCAATTCGCGCTGGCCGCGCCCCGAAGTGTTCTTGCCCTGCGTCATGCGTAAGGTCCGTCTTCCAGAACGCCATCGGCGCTCATCTGTGCATACAAAAGCCCCTCGCGCAGGCCACGGTCGGCCACGCTCAGGCGATCGGTGGGCCATATCCGCATCAGCGCCTGAAGGATAGCCGCGCCGGACATGATCAGCGTATGCCGGTCGCGCCCGATGCGCGGATCGGTCCGCCGCCCCTCGGGGCCGAGCGAGAGGTAATCGCGGATCACGCTGTCGATCTGGTCCGAGGTCATCTGCAGCCCGTCCACCTTGGTCCGGTCATAGCGGCGCAGGTTCAGGTAGCTGGCGGCGACCGTGGTCACGGTGCCGGAGGTGCCGATGATCTGGAAGCCCTGCCGCGGGTTTTCGCGGTTGTAGGGGGAAAAGGAGGACAGGTTCTCCTCGAAATACCAGCTCATCAGGGCGAAGCGGGCCGAGTCGTCCTCCACATCCGCGAACTGGTCCTTCAGCGTGGCCACGCCAAGGGGGACGGAAATCCAGTCCACCACCCGCGCGGACTGGGCATGTTCGGGGTCGAAGCCGCGATGCAGCCGCATGATCGCGCGCGGGCGTTCGTCGGGCGGCACATGGGACAGGTCGATCCAGACAAGCTCGGTCGAGCCGCCGCCGATATCGACGACCAGCAGCTGCTCGGTCGTGCGCGCGACCAGCGGCGCGCAGGAAATCACGGCAAGACGCGCCTCCTCTTCCGGCGCGATGATCTCGAGCGCGAGCCCCGTCTCGCGCCGGACCTGACGGATGAACTCCTTGGCGTTGCGCGCGCGGCGGCAGGCTTCGGTCGCCACCAGCCGCATCCGACGCACGCCGTGCTTCTCGATCTTCTTCTGGCAGATCCGCAGCGCCTGCACCGTCCGCGACATCGACGCGCGCGACAGCCGACCCGAGGCTTCAAGCCCCACGCCAAGCTGGACAGTCTTGGAAAAGCTGTCCACGAC
>JBEEOG010000101.1:0-7175 GCA_041191745.1 Pseudomonadota bacterium
AAGACCTCGCTCCTCGACGCGATCCGCAAGGCGAACGTGGTGGCGGGCGAAGCCGGCGGCATCACCCAGCACATCGGTGCCTATCAGGTGAAGACGCCCAACGGCGCGCTCGTGTCCTTCCTCGACACGCCGGGCCACGCGGCCTTCACCTCGATGCGGGCCCGTGGCGCGCAGGTGACGGATATCGTCGTTCTGGTCGTGGCGGCGGATGATGCCGTGATGCCCCAGACGGTCGAGGCGATCAACCACGCCAAGGCCGCCAAGGTGCCGATGATCGTCGCCATCAACAAATGCGACAAGCCGGATGCGAACCCGCAGAAGGTGCGGACGGACCTGCTGCAGCACGAGGTCGTCGTCGAACAGATGTCGGGCGAAGTGCAGGATGTCGAGGTTTCGGCCAAGACGGGCAAGGGGCTCGACAACCTGCTGGAAGCCATCGCGCTGCAGGCCGAAATCCTCGAACTGCGGGCCAACCCGAACCGCGCCGCATCGGGTGCCGTGATCGAAGCCAAGCTCGACGTGGGCCGCGGCCCCGTCGCCACCGTTCTGGTGCAGAACGGCACGCTGAAGCGGGGCGACATCTTCGTCGTCGGCGAACAGTGGGGCAAGGTCCGCGCGCTGATCAACGACAAGGGCGAAACCGTCGCCGAAGCCGGCCCGTCGGTGCCGGTCGAGGTGCTGGGCCTGAACGGTACGCCGCAGGCCGGTGACGTGCTGAACGTCGTGGAAACCGAAGCGCAGGCGCGCGAGATCGCGGAATACCGCGAAAAGGCGACCAAGGACAAACGCGCCGCCGCCGGTGCCGCCACCACGCTGGAACAGCTGATGGCCAAGGCCAAGGCGGACCAGTCGGTGTCCGAACTGCCCGTGGTGGTGAAGGCCGATGTGCAGGGCTCTGCCGAGGCGATCGTGCAGGCGCTGGAAAAGATCGGCAATGCCGAAGTCCGCGTGCGCGTGCTGCATTACGGGGTCGGCGCGATCACCGATTCCGACGTGGGTCTGGCCGAGGCGTCGAACGCCCCGATCATCGGCTTCAACGTCCGCGCCAATGCCTCTGCCCGCAACAGCGCGAACCAGAAAGGGGTCGAGATCCGCTACTACTCGATCATCTACGATCTGGTGGATGACATCAAAGCCGCCGCTTCCGGCCTGCTCAAGGCCGAGGTGCGCGAGAACTTCATCGGCTACGCCCGTATCCAGGAAGTCTTCCGCATCACCGGCATCGGCAATGTCGCGGGCTGCCTGATCACCGAAGGCGTGGCGCGCCGTTCGGCGGGCGTTCGCCTGCTGCGCGACAACGTGGTGATCCACGAAGGCACGCTCAAGACGCTCAAGCGCTTCAAGGACGAGGTCAAGGAAGTCCATTCCGGTCAGGAATGCGGCATGGCCTTCGAACGCTACGAGGATATCCGCGCGGGCGACGTCATCGAAATCTTCGAACGCGAGGAAGTCCAGCGTTCGCTGGCCTGATCCGCAAAAGGGCACGAAATGGAAAAGGGCGGCACGATGTGCCGCCCTTTTGTCTTTCCGTCCGGTGATCCGGCGTCAGTTCGCCCGGAAGGGCGCGACCGGATAGCCGACAAAGGTCTTGTCATCGACCTTTACCATAAGCTTGCCGTCCGCCAGTTGTTTGACGACGATTCCCTGAACCGACACGCATGTGCCGATGCTGATTGTCCGAAGCATGTGCGCTTTCCCCCCAGTTGGCGACACAACCCGAAGGTTACCCCGCTTATTGTTCCTGTCCAGCGTATAATCGCGCTGGCGGAAGGCAATTCAGCGAAAGTATGGAACCGCGCGGCTTAAGGGATGGTTACAGCCAGTCGCGCAGGATCGGGATCAGCGGCAGATCGGCGGGGGGCATGGGATAGTCCTTCAGCGCGTTGGGGCGCACCCATGCCAGTTTCTGCCCCTCTGCCCCGTGGGGCGTGCCGTCCCAGCGGCGGCAGACGAAAAGCGGCATCAGCAAGTGGAAGTCGTCATAGCCGTGGCTGGCAAAGGTCAGCGGCGCGAGGCAGCTTTTCCACGTGTCGATGCCCAGCTCTTCCTTCAGCTCGCGGATCAGGGCGGCTTCGGGCGTCTCTCCGGCTTCGACCTTGCCGCCGGGGAATTCCCACAGGCCCGCCAGCGACTTGCCCTCGGGGCGCTGCGCCAGAAGCACGCGCCCGTCGGGATCGACCAGCGCCACGGCGGCGACGAGGATGACCCTCACGACCGGTAATCCGCGTTGATCTCGATGTAGCGGTTGGTCAGGTCGCAGGTCCAGACGGTGCGCGCCGCGCGGCCAAGGCCAAGGTCCACCGCGATGGTCAATTCGTCCTGCCGGAAATAGGCCGCGCCGTCCTCTTCGCGGTATTTCGGGTTCCGCCAGCCCTTTTCGGCGACAAGGATATCGCCGAAGCGGATCGTCAGGCGGTCGCGGTCGGCTGCGGCACCCGATTTGCCCACGGCGGCAACGATCCGGCCCCAGTTCGGGTCCTGCCCCGCGATGGCGGTTTTCACCAGCGGCGAATTGGCGATGGCAAAGGCCACTTTCGCCGCATCCTCGGCCGATGCCGCGCGGGTGACGCGGATTTCCACCAGCTTGGTCGCGCCTTCGCCGTCGCGGATCACCTGCAGCGCCAGATCGCGCATCACGCCGTGCAGCGCGGTCTCGAAGGCCTTGGCGACCTCGCCCTTCACCTCGGCCGCGGCCGAGCGGCCCGTGGCGCACAGAAGCAGCGTGTCCGAGGTGGAGGTGTCGCTGTCCACGGTGATGGAGTTGAACGTGGCATCCACGTTGCGCGACAGCATCCTTTGCAGCGCCGCCTGCCCGATCTTCGCATCGGTGAAGATATAGACCAGCATCGTCGCCATGTCGGGCGCGATCATGCCCGACCCCTTGGCGATGCCCGCGATATGGATCGGCCCGCCGTCGCCCTGCACCACCGCCGCCGCGCCCTTGGGGAAGGTGTCGGTGGTCATGATGGCCTGCGCGGCCATCTCGATCCCCGTGGGCGACAGGTCGGCCACCAGATCGCCCACCTTGGCGGTGATCTTCTCGAACGGCAGCGGCTCGCCGATCACGCCGGTGGAGGACGAAAAGACGCGGCTTTCCGGCACGCCCACGGCCTTGGCCACCGCGCCGCAGACCTGCGCCACGGCATGATCGCCCACCTTGCCGGTGAAGGCGTTGGAATTGCCCGAATTGACGATGATCGCCGCGCCCGCCCCCGCAGGCACGCGGGTTTCCAGCTTGGCCTGACAGTCGCGCACGCAGCCCGAACGGGTGGACGAGCGCGTGAACACCCCCGCCACCGCCGTGCCGGGGGCAAGGCGGACCAGCATCACATCCTTGCGGTTCTGGTACTTGATCCCCGCGCCCACGGCGGCGAATTCCACGCCCGCGATATCGGGCAGCTTCGGGAACCCGCCCTTGGGGGCAAGCGGAGAGACAGGCTTGGCGGCCTTTGCCGGCTTCACGGCAGCTGCAAGCTGGGCTTCCGCCACGCTTGTCGCCGCGTCGCCCGAAACCTGCGCCTTCAGCTTCCTGACCTTTTTCTTCAGGTCCTTCGCCTTGGCTTTCCAGTCCTTTGCCATCGCCTGTCCCCCGCTGTCTTTCCGCTATCCCTGCGGTCCGCTTATTTGTCGAGGATCGTCAGGTCTTTCAACACCGCCGGATCGATCCCTTCGCCGGGGCGGGTGATCTCGGCCTCGGCGGTCAGTTTGGTGATGTGATCCTCGACCGCCTTCTGTTCGATCTCGGCGGCCAGCTCCTCGCGCAGGTCGTCGATCGTGGGCTGGGCGGCCTGACGGGTTTCGTTGACCTTGATGATGTGCCAGCCGAAATCGGTCTGCACGGGGCCGACGACCGTGCCGGGGGTCGCGGCGACGACGGCATCCTCGAACGGTTTGACCATCATGCCGACGCCGAACCAGCCCAGATCGCCGCCATTCACGGCAGACCCCGTGTCGGTCGAATTGGCCTTGGCCAGTTCCGCGAAATCGGCGCCGCCATCGATCTGCGCCTTCAGTTCGGCGGCCTTTTCCTCGCTGTCCACAAGGATATGGGCGGCGCTGTATTCGGTTTGCGGCGCGGCATCCTTGAAGCGCGCGTCATAGGCGGCCTGCAGCGCCTCGTCCGTCACGGCACCCGCGACCACGGCCTGCAGGGCCTTGCCCGCGAAATAGCCCCGCGCCTCGGTCGCGATCCAAAGCTCGTCGCGCTTGGTCTTGGTGTCCGCCACCGACTGTTCCAGCGTGGTCTGCTGGATGGCCTGATCGATCAGCCCGTTGAACAGCACGTCATCGGGCAGCGCCTGATACTGCGCGGGCAGCTTCTCGCGCAGCACGATCAATTCGCCCAGCGTGATGTTGGTGCCGTTGACCGTCGCCACGACCGTATCCGCCGTCAGGTCGGTCGGCGCGGTCGCCGCGGCATCGTCCTGCGCGAAAGCCGGAGCCGCCATGAGCGCGAGGACGGAAAGCCCCGCCCGCAGCATCGAATGTTTCGCCATCTCACCATCTCCTGATGTGGCCGCGCCCTCACGCGACGTTGACTGACGCGGCCATTCCCCTTACATCGCACAGGTCGCGTGCGACGGGGCCGGCCGGTCCACTTGGCTCTTCTATGGAAGGCGTTGGGGGCGGGCAAGCCACAAGCCTCACACGATGATGTCAAGGTAACGGCCAGGCGGAGAAAACATGCTGGGTCTCGGAACACTCGCGCGGAAGGTTTTCGGCACGCCGAACGACCGCAAGGTGAAGTCGGTTCGTCCGCTGGTGGCGAAGATCAACGCGCTGGAAGTGGAATTTGCCGCCCTTTCCGACGACGGGCTGAAGGCCAAGACCGAGGAATTCAAGAAGCGCGTGCAGGAAGGCGGCGAAAGCCTTGATTCCATCCTGCCCGAAGCCTTCGCCAATTGCCGCGAAGGGGCGAAACGCGCCCTCGGCCTGCGCGCCTTCGACGTGCAGCTGATGGGCGGGATCTTCCTGCATCAGGGCAACATCGCGGAAATGAAGACGGGCGAGGGCAAGACCCTTGTCGCCACCTTTCCCGCCTATCTGAACGCGCTGGCGGGCAAGGGCGTGCATGTCGTCACGGTGAACGACTATCTGGCGCGGCGCGACGCGGAATGGATGGGCAAGGTCTATGCCCAGCTTGGCCTGACCTGCGGCGTGGTCGTCCCCTTCCAGGCCGATGCCGACAAGCGCGCGGCCTATCGGTCCGACATCACCTATGCCACGAACAACGAGCTGGGCTTCGATTACCTGCGCGACAACATGAAGGGCTCGATCGAAGAGATGGCCCAGCGCGGCCACTTCTTCGCCATCGTGGACGAGGTCGACTCGATCCTTGTCGACGAAGCGCGGACGCCGCTGATCATCTCGGGCCCCTCGCAGGACCGGAGCGAGCTTTACAACCAGGTCGATCACCTGATCCCGCGTCTGGCCGAGGAAGCCTACAAGCTGGATGAAAAGACGCGCAACGTGACCTTCACCGAAGAAGGGAACGAGGTGATCGAACAGCTGCTGCATGAATCGGGCCTGCTGCCCGAAGGCCAGTCGCTGTACGAACCCGAAAGCACCACGCTGGTCCATCACGTCACGCAGGCGCTGCGCGCGCACAAGCTGTTCCTGCGCGACCAGCACTACATCGTCCGCGACGGCGAGGTGATGCTGATCGACGAATTCACCGGCCGCATGATGAAGGGCCGCCGCCTGTCGGACGGCCTGCATCAGGCGATCGAAGCGAAGGAAAAGGTCAAGGTCCAGCCCGAGAACGTGACGCTGGCCTCTGTCACCTTCCAGAACTACTTCCGCCTTTACGACAAGCTGGCGGGCATGACCGGCACCGCCCTGACCGAGGCCGAGGAATTCATGGAAATCTACCGCCTTGGCGTGGTGGAAATCCCGACGAACCGCCCCGTCCAGCGCAAGGACGAACACGATCAGGTCTACCGCACCGCGCGCGAGAAATACGAAGGCGTGGTGAACATGATCAAGTCGGCCCATGAAAAGGGCCAGCCGATCCTTGTCGGCACCACGAGCATCGAGAAATCGGAACTCCTGTCCGAGATGCTGAAGCAGCAGGGCGTCCCGCACAACGTGCTGAACGCGCGCCAGCACGAACAGGAAGCCAAGATCGTGGCCGATGCGGGCAAGCTGGGCGCTGTGACCATCGCCACCAACATGGCCGGTCGCGGCACCGACATCCAGCTGGGCGGCAATGTGGAAATGAAGGTGCTGGAGGCCATCGCCGCCGATCCGCACCTGCACCCCGACGAGGTCCGCGCGCGGATCGAGGCCGAACATGCCGGCGAAAAGGCCGCCGTTCTGGCCGCGGGTGGCCTCTTCGTGCTGGGCACCGAACGCCATGAAAGCCGCCGCATCGACAACCAGCTGCGCGGCCGTTCGGGCCGTCAGGGCGACCCGGGCCGTTCGGTGTTCTTCCTGTCGCTGGAGGATGACCTGATGCGGATCTTCGGGTCGGACCGTCTGGAGTCGGTCCTGTCCAAGCTCGGCATGAAAGAGGGCGAGGCGATCGTCCACCCGTGGGTGAACAAGTCGCTGGAACGCGCGCAGGCCAAGGTCGAAGGCCGCAACTTCGACATCCGCAAGCAGCTTCTGAAATTCGACGACGTCATGAACGACCAGCGCAAGGCCATCTTTGGCCAGCGTCTGGAAATCATGCAGGCCGAACATGTGGGCGAAGTGGCCGAGGACATGCGCCTGCAGGTGATCGACGACCTCGTCGATTTCCACATGCCGCCGAAATCCTATGCCGATGCCTGGGATGCCGAGGGGCTCAAGAAGGCCTGCGTCGAAAAGCTGAACCTCGACCTGCCGGTGACCGATTGGGCGGCGGAAGAGGGCGTGGATCAGGACACGATCCGCGAACGCATCACCGAGGCGTCGGAACAGCTGATGGCGGGCAAGACCGAAGCCTTCGGCCCCGACACGATGCGAAACATCGAAAAGCAGATCCTGCTGCAGGCGATCGACGGCAAGTGGCGCGAACACCTGCTGCGGCTGGAACATCTGCGCTCGGTCGTGGGCTTCCGCGGCTATGCCCAGCGCGACCCGCTGTCGGAATACAAGAACGAAGCCTTCACGCTGTTCGAATCCATGCTGAATTCGCTGCGGCAAGAGGTGACGCAGAAGCTGTCGCTGATCCGCCCGATCACGCCCGAAGA
>JBEEOG010000102.1:0-4420 GCA_041191745.1 Pseudomonadota bacterium
AGCGCGACCCGCTGTCGGAATACAAGAACGAAGCCTTCACGCTGTTCGAATCCATGCTGAATTCGCTGCGGCAAGAGGTGACGCAGAAGCTGTCGCTGATCCGCCCGATCACGCCCGAAGAACAAGAGGCGATGATGCAGCAGATCCTCGCCCAGCAGCGCGCGGCGCAGGCTGCCGCGGCCCCCGCGCAGGCGGAACGCGCGCCGGTGGAACCCGCACCCGCCCAGCCCGTTCTTGCTGCGGCGGGCGCCGAGCGTCTGGCCGGTTTCGACGAGAACGACCGCAGCACGTGGGGCAACCCGTCGCGCAACGATCCCTGCCCCTGCGGATCGGGCGAACGGTTCAAGAACTGCCACGGCCAATTGGCTTGACACAGGGCTGGCCACAAAATCGGTGATTCCGCGCCTTTGTCGCGGAATCGCCAACATTCCGCCGCGTGCTACAGTCAGGATCGTTCCGTTCGAGTGATGGAGTCGGTCATGGATCGCAGACGTGCAATTGCTGCCGGAACGCTCGTTCTTGGCATCGGCCTCAGCGCCGCGCAGATGTTTCAGGATGACGGTGGGCCCTCTGTCGCCTCGCCCGCGATGGCGGCGGCGACGACCGAACCCGCCGCCCCTGCGGCCCCCGCGAAACCCGCGGAACCCGCGCGCGCGGTGAGCGAACCGCCCCTGCCCCGCCTTGCCCCCCCTGCCCCCGTGGCCGATCTGGCCGCGCCACGGACCGTGCCACCCGAAGCGGCGACTGCGGATGCCGCGCCCCTCGAAAGCGCGCAGTCCTGCGAAGCCGTGCTCGACCTGACGCCGGAACCCGATGCGATGATCGGCGTGACGCTGGTCGCCCCCTGCCATCCGGCCGAACGGATCGTGCTGTCGCATGAAGGGCTGGTGATCACCGTCCGCAGCACGGCGACAGGTTCGGTCTTCACCTCGCTTCCCGCCCTCTCCGCGCTGGGCGAGGTGCGGGCGCGGCTGGCGGACGGGACCGAACTTTCCGCCAGCCTGATCGTTCCCGACGCGGCCGAAGTGGCGCGTTTCGTGGTGCAATGGCAGGCCGATGACCGCCTGTCGCTGAACGCCTATGCCGATGGCGCGGGCTTTGGCGATCCGGGCCACAGGGCGCCCGTGGCGCTGGCCGACCTGCCGCTGGGCACGCCGGTCGCCGGTCAGGTGATCCGGCTGGGGACGGTGGATGTGGACCTGCCGATGGTGGCCGATGTCTTCACCTTTGCGGGCGACGCCACCCCCCTGCTGACGATCGAGGCCGAGGTGACCGAACAGACCTGCGACCGCGAATTGCTGGGCGAGACGATCGAAGGCCGCGGCGGCAAGTCCGTGGCACAGGAGCTGACGCTTGCCATGCCCGATTGCGCCGCTGTCGGAGAGTTTCTGGTCTTGAACATTACGCCCGCCGACCTGACACTCGCCTCGGTGGAGTAAAGGTTCGGACGGACGTTTCATGCGGTTGATCGCCTGCGGCATGGCCCTTGCCGCCCTGCTGGCTGTTTCGGGTGCGGCGCATGCGCAGGATGTGACCCTGACGGCGCGCGACGGCGGGCTGGAACTGTCCGGCACGCTGATGGGCTTCGACGGCGAATTCTACCGCATCGACACCACCTATGGCCCGCTGACCGTGGACGCGCAGGGGGTGATCTGCGACGGGCCGGGCTGCCCCGACCTGACCGCGCCGCGCGCCACGATCCGCCTTGCGGGCGAGGCCGAGGCAGGCACCCGCCTTCTGCCGCCGCTGGTCGCGGCCTTTGCCGCGGCAAGGGGCCTTGTGATGTCGGAACGGGATGGCGCGCTGGTGCTGACCGATCCCAAGACCGCACAGGAACTGGCCGCGTTTTCCTTTGCCCCCGCCACGCCCGCGCGGGCGGCGGCGCTGTTGCAGGCGGGCGGTGCGGAACTGGTGGTCGCGGCATGGGAAAGCGGCGATTTCACGCCCCGCACGCTGGCGCTGGATGCGCTGGTGCCCGTGGTCGCGCCCGACAATCCGGTGTCCGAAATCTCGTCCGCCGATCTGGCACGCGCGCTGTCGGGCGAGGTGGAGAACTGGGCCGAGATCGGCGGCCCCGACATGCCGCTTGTCCTGCATGCCCTGACCCCCGACAGCGGGCTGGAGGCCGCGCTCTCGGCACGGCTGGGACGGCAGGTCGCGGCGGATGTGACGCATGACGACCTTGCCGCGCTGGCGGTGGCGGTGGCGGCGGACCCATGGGCGCTGGCGGTGACGGGGCGGGCAAGCGCGGGCGCGGCAAAGCCGATCCTGCTGACCGACCGTTGCGGCTTTCCCCTGCTGCCCACGGCGCTGGCCGTGAAGGCCGAGGATTATCCGCTGGCCCTGCCCGTCTATCTGCTGCAACCCAAGCGCCGCCTGCCGCTGATGGCGCGCGAGTTCCTCGAATTCCTGACCTATCCGCAGGCGCAGGCCGCGATTGCCGGCGCAGGTTTCGTGGACCGCGCGCCCGAACGCCAGCCGATGACGGCGGATGGCCTGCGCCTTTTGAACGCCATTCAGGGCGCGGGGGCGGAAACCACGCTCGACGATCTGAAACGGCTGGCGCAGGTGATGGACGGGGCGGATCGCGTCTCCTTCACCTTCCGGTTCGAGGACGGGTCCACCACGCTCGACCCCCATTCGCGCGACAACATCGCCGATCTGGCGCTGCTGCTGGAGGCGGGCAGTTTTTCGGGGCAGACGCTCTATCTGGCAGGCTTTTCGGACGGGCAGGGCGATGCCGCGGGCAATCTGGAACTGTCCGAAGACCGCGCGGCAGAGGTGCTTGCCGCGCTGAAGGCCGCCGCGCCATCGGTCGGCGCGGACCGCCTGCCGCAGGTCATCGGCTTTGGCGAGGCGCTGCCGATGGCGTGCGACGAAACCGCCGTGGGGCGGCGGCTGAACCGGCGGGTGGAATTGTGGCTGCGCCCCGATTTCGCGCGCAACCCCGACCCCGTCACAACAGACCCTGCGCCCGGAAACTGACCTCGCGTTCCCGCCCGATGATCAGATGGTCGTGCAGCGTCAGGCCCAGTGCCTGACAGGCGGCGGCGATCTGTGCGGTCATGGCGATATCGGCCTGCGAGGGCGTCGGGTCGCCCGAGGGATGGTTGTGCACAAGGATCAGGGCCGAGGCATCCAGTTCCAGCGCGCGCTTCACCACCTCGCGCGGGTAGACGGGGACATGGTCCACCGTGCCTTTTGCCTGTTCCTCATCCGCGATCAGCACGTTCTTGCGGTCAAGGAACAGGATGCGGAACTGTTCGGTCGTCCGGTGCGCCATCGCCGTGTGGCAGTAATCCAGCAGCGCGTGCCAGGACGACAGGACGGGGCGGTTCAGCACCCGCGCGCGGGCCATGCGCTGGGCGGCGGCTTCGATCACCTTCAACTCCAGCACCACCGCATCGCCCACGCCGCGCACCTGCCGCAACCGCGCGGCAGGGGCCGAGATTACGCCCGCCAGATCGCCGAAGGTGTCGATCAGGTCGCGGGCAAGCGGTTTGACATCCTGCCGCGGGATGGCGCGGAACAGGATCAGTTCCAGAAGCTCGTATTCCGCCACGGCGGAGGCGCCCCCGTCGGCAAAGCGCGCGCGCAGGCGGGCGCGGTGGTCGGCGATATAGCTGGGCAGACGCGTGCCATGGCCGTCGGGCAGGGGTGCAGGCACCGCTTCGTCACCCTGCGGGGCGAAGAGGGGAAGGGCGCTGTCCGTGAATCCTGTCCGTGCCATGGCCCCAGCGTGGCGCGGCAGGGTGAAGAAAGGATTAAGCGGGGCGCGGCCCCCCTCACCCTACCCTCTCCCCCAAGGGGAGAGGGGGGCCATCAGGCCGGCCTTCGGCTGGTGGGGCTGCGGTCAGGGGGAGGTCCCCTGTCCTGCGGGGCGACGGTCCGACCCGTCCTGCCCTGTCAAGGACGGCACGCCTTCGGGTGACGCAACCTGCGCGATGGGGTGTCCCTCTCCCCTTTGGGGAGAGGGCAGGGTGAGGGGGACGCCCCACCCTGTCAGGACGTCATGCCGTCCCAGAACCCCTTGACCTTCTTGAAGAAGGTTCGCCCTTCGGGGTTGTTCTCTTCCGACAGACGCTCGAATTCCTCGAGCAGTTCGCGCTGGCGCGCGGTCAGGTTGACGGGGGTCTCCACCGCCAGTTCCAGCACCATGTCGCCCACGCCGCCGCCGCGCAGGGCGGGCATGCCCTTGGCGCGCAGGCGCATCTGCTTGCCCGTCTGGCTGCCGGCGGGCACCTTCACGCGGGCCTTGCCGCCGTCGATCGTCGGCACTTCCACCTCGCCGCCCAGCGCGGCGGCGGTGATGCTGATCGGGATGCGGCAGTAGAGGTTCACCCCGTCGCGCTGGAAGATCGGGTGATCCTTCACCTCGATGAAGATGTACAGGTCACCCGACGGGCCGCCGCGCAGCCCC
>JBEEOG010000103.1:0-6933 GCA_041191745.1 Pseudomonadota bacterium
CCAGACCATGTGGCTGGATACGGTCGAGGCCGCCCCCGGATCGGTCAGCCAGGTCCGCGCGGCGGCGCATGAACTCGTCAGCTTCGCCAAGCGGCGGGGCGTGGCCGTGATCCTTGTGGGCCATGTCACGAAAGAGGGCCAGATCGCAGGCCCCCGCGTGGTGGAGCACATGGTGGACACGGTGCTGTATTTCGAAGGCGAGCGCGGCCACCAGTTCCGCATCCTGCGCGCGGTCAAGAACCGCTTCGGCCCCGCCGACGAGATCGGCGTGTTCGAGATGACGGGCGCGGGCCTTTCGCAGGTCACCAACCCGTCGGCCCTGTTCCTGTCGGAACGCGGGCAGGCGGCGGCGGGATCGGCGGTCTTTGCGGGCATCGAAGGCACCCGCCCCGTGCTGACCGAAATACAGGCGCTGGTCGCCCCCTCTACCCTCGGCACGCCGCGCCGCACGGTGGTGGGGCTCGATTCCGGCCGTCTGTCCACGATCCTTGCGGTGCTCGAGGCGCGCTGCGGCATCCCCTTTGCGGGGCTGGATGTGTTCCTGAACGTGGCGGGGGGGATGCGGGTCAGCGAACCCGCCGCCGATCTGGCGGTGGCGGGCGCGCTTCTGTCGGCGCGCGAGGACATCGCGCTGCCTGCCGACATGGTGCTCTTTGGCGAGATTTCCCTGTCGGGCGCCCTGCGCCCCGTGGGGCAGACGGAAAACAGGTTGAAAGAGGCGTCGAAACTTGGTTTCTCACAGGCGATTGCGCCAAGCCGGTCGAAAACCGGCGCGGATGCGGGCCTCCGGATCCGGCAGATGCCCGATCTGACGGCCTTTGTGGGTGAGATGTTCGGGGCCGGATAGGCCCGGCGGGGAGTGCGCGGGAATGGAAGGCTTTACCTTGGTCGACGGGATCGTGGCGGCGGTGATCGTCGTCTCGGCCATCCTCGCCTATTCGCGCGGCTTCGTGCGCGAGGCGATGGCGATCGTGGGCTGGATCGCGGCGGCCGTCGTGGCCTTCGTCTTCGCCCCCGCCGTGCAGCCCCTTGTCAAGGAACTGCCCGTGGTGGGCGAATTCCTTGGCGAATCCTGCGAACTTTCGGTGGTCGCGGCCTTTGCGGGCGTCTTTGCCGTGGCGCTGGTCGTGGCCTCGCTCTTCACGCCGCTGCTCTCCTCGGCCATCCAGCGCACGGCGCTGGGGGGGCTGGATCAGGGGCTGGGGTTCCTGTTCGGCGTGGCGCGGGGGGTGCTGCTCGTGGGCGTGGCCTTCCTTGTCTATGACCGCGCCGTTGCGGCCAATACGATCCCGGTCGTGGACCAGAGCCGCTCTGCCATGGTCTTCGCCTCGTTCCAGGACAATCTGGATGCCTCGATCCCGCAGGACGCGCCGGGCTGGATCGTGTCGCGCTACAACGAACTGACGGCCATCTGCATCGCCCCCGCCGCCGCGGCCGAAAGCGCCCCCGCGGGAACCGAACCGGCCACCGGCAACTGATGCGGCGGCGCGGCAATCGGCGCGTGACAGTCGGGTGACAAGGCCCTAAACGGTGGCGCAACGACACCCCGGATTCGGAGGCACCATGCGCCCCTTCCCCCAGCACCCCTTCGATCCGGTCCATGACGGCGACAAGCTGAAGGAAGAGTGCGGCGTCTTCGGCGTGATCGGGGTCGAGGATGCGTCGAACTTCGTGGCGCTTGGCCTGCACGCGCTGCAGCATCGCGGGCAGGAAGCGGGCGGGATCGTCTGCTACCATCCCGACCACGGCTTCAACTCGGCCCGCCGCTTCGGCTATGTGCGCGACAACTTCACCAAGGCCGATGTGATGGCGACCCTGCCGGGGCAGCTGGCGATCGGCCATGTGCGCTATTCCACCGCCGGATCGAAGGGCGCGACCGCGATCCGCGACGTGCAGCCCTTCTTCGGCGAATTCTCGATGGGCGGCTGCGCCATCGCGCATAACGGCAACCTGACCAACGCCGCCGCCCTGCGCCGCGAGCTGATCGAGAGGGGCTCGATCTTCCAGTCCTCGTCCGACAGCGAGTGCATCATCCACCTGATGGCGCGGTCGATCCAGAAGACCATCGCCGAACGCATCAAGGATGCGCTGCGGCGGGTGGAGGGTGCCTTCTCGGTCGTCGCGATGACGCGCACCAAGCTGATCGGGGTGCGCGACCCCCTTGGCGTGCGCCCGCTGGTGCTGGGGCGGCTGGGCGATCACGGCTGGGCGCTGTCGTCGGAAACCTGCGGTCTGGACATCATCGGCGCGGAATTCGTGCGCGAGATCGAACCGGGCGAGATGGTGGTGATCGAAGGGAACAAGGTCCTGTCCGACCGCCCCTTCCAGCCCGCGAAATCGCGCTTCTGCATCTTCGAGAAGGTCTATTTCAGCCGCCCCGACAGCATCATCGGCGGGCGTTCCGTCTATGAGACGCGCCGCCAGATCGGCGTGGAACTGGCCAAGGAAGCGCCGGTGGAGGCCGACCTCGTCTGCCCCGTGCCCGACAGCGGCACGCCTGCGGCGATCGGCTTTGCCCACCAGTCGGGCATCCCCTTCGGCATGGGGATCATCCGCAACCAGTACATGGGCCGGACCTTCATCGAACCGACGGAACAGATCCGCAACATGGGCGTGCGGCTGAAGCTGAACGTCAACCGCGCGCTGATCAAAGGCAAGCGCGTGATCCTCGTGGACGATTCGGTCGTGCGCGGGACCACCAGCCGCAAGATCAAGGACATGATCCTCGATGCGGGTGCCGCCGAGGTGCATTTCCGCATCGCCTCGCCCCCCACGGCATGGCCCTGCTTCTACGGCGTCGACACGCCCGACCGCGACAAGCTTCTGGCCGCGACGATGAGCGAGGACGAGATGCGCGACTGGATCGGGGTGGACAGCCTGAAGTTCATCTCGCTCGACGGGCTCTACCGCGCGGCGGGCGAGGCAGCGGGCCGCGATCCCGAAAACCCGCGCTTCTGCGATGCCTGCTTCTCGGGCGACTATCCCGTGGTGCCTTCGGACAAGATCGAAGAGGGCTTCCGGATGAAGGCCGCCGAGTGACCCTGCACGGGGCGGCGGCGGTCGAGGCCTATCTCGCCGCCCTGCCCCACGCGCAGGCTGCGGCGCTGGCCGAACTTCGCGCCCGTCTGCGCGCCCTGCTGCCCGACCATGTCGAGGTGATGTCCTATGCCATGCCGGGGTTGCGCCAGCCCGGTCCCGCGGGGCGGATGGTCGCGGGCTATGCGGGTTTTGCGCGGCATCTGGGCCTTTACCCCCATTCCGGCCACGTCATCGCGCAGATCGACTGCAGGCCCTTCCGCACGTCGACATCCGGCATCCTCTTTACCCCCGACACCCCCCTGCCCGAGGCGCTGCTTCGGCGGATCATCGCCGTGCGGCAGGCGGAAATCGCCGCGAAAGCCGGAACCCTGCGCGCGCATCCCCGTTCCCCCCCCGCGCTTACGGGGAAATGAGATCGATGGAACAGCCGCCCTTCCGCCCAGCTTTCCGCCCGGCCTTCCGGAATGTCTTCGTCCTCTGCACGGGGCGCTGCGGGTCCACCACATTCGCACGCGCCTGCGCGCATATGGCGAACTGGACGGCAGGGCACGAGACGCGCAGCCACCTGTGGGGGGCGGACCGTCTGGCCTATCCCGCACGGCATATCGAAGCCGACAACCGCCTGTCCTGGATGCTGGGGCGGCTCGACCGCGCCTACGGGGGGGACGCGGCCTATGTCCACCTGACGCGGGACGCCGAAGAGGTCGCGCAATCCTACGCGCGGCGGCAGAGCTTCGGGATCATGCAGGCCTATCAGCACGGCATCATCTTTCCCGAACCCGGCCAGACCCGCGACAGCCGCCCCGCCATCGACCATGCCCGCGACATGGTCGAGACGGTCACCGCCAATATCGACGCCTTCCTGCGCGGCAAGCCGCATGTGATGCGGATGCGGCTGGAAGAGGCCGAGGCCGACTTCCCCCGCTTCTGGCACTGGCTGCGCGCCGACGGCTGCCTTGACAGCGCGATGCAGGAATGGTCCATCCGCCACAACGAGACCGCGCCCGAGGCGCGGGCGGGCTTTGGCGGAAGGATCTTTCCATGGCAGAGGCGAAAGCCGGGCGCGTCGCGCTCGTTACCGGTGCGTCGCGGGGCCTAGGGGCGGCGATGGCCGAACAGCTGGCCCTGCGCGGCTGGCAGGTCGTGGCGGTGGCGCGCACGGTGGGCGGGCTCGAGGAGCTGGACGACCGCGTGAAGGCGGCGGGGCTTCCCGGTGCGGGGGCGCTGACACTCGCGCCCATGGACATCACCAATGACGATGCGATGCGCCACCTGTGCCGGTCCATCCATGACCGCTGGGGCAAACTGGACCTGTGGGTGCATGCGGCGGTCCATGCGGCCCCCCTCGCGCCGATGGGCAGCCTTGACGCCAAGGACTGGGACAAGTCGCTGACCGTGAACGCCAAGGCCACGGGGGCGCTGATCCCGATGGTGGAGCCGCTGCTGCGCCTGTCGCCGCGCGGGACCGCGATGTTCTTCGACGATCCGCGCGCGGGCGAGAAATTCTTCGGGGCTTACGGCGCGTCCAAGGCCGCGCAACTGGCGCTGGCGCGGTCCTGGCAGGCCGAGGCCACGAAGCACGGCCCCCGCGTGCTGGTCGAAGCCGTGGCCCCCCTGCCCACCGCGACCCGCGCCCGCTTCTTCCCCGGCGAGGATCGGGCGAAACTGGCCGATCCGCGGGCGGAAGCCGCGCGTCTGGTGGACCTGCTGCCCAACTGACATGCCAGTTTTCCCTTGCCGCCCGTGACGCCCTGCGCTTGACTGCGGACGTCACGCGAAAGGGAGAAGACCATGCGCCTTGCCGGAAAGACCGCCTTCTGCACCGCCTCGGGCGCGGGGATCGGGCTGGCCACGGCACGGGCCTTCAGGGCCGAAGGCGCGCGGGTCATCGCCACCGACGTGAACGCCGAAGCGCTGGAAGGGCTGGCGGCCGAGGGGATCGAGACGCATCGCCTCGACGTGCTGGACGGTGCGGCGGTGTCGGCGCTGGCCGCGCGGGTGGGCGCGGTCGATATCCTGTTCAACTGTGCAGGCTTCGTCCATCACGGCACGATCCTCGACTGCGACGAGGCGGCCTTCGACTTTTCCATGAACCTGAACGTGAAATCCCTCTGGCGTGTGACGCGGGCCTTTCTGCCCGCGATGCTGGATCAGGGCGGCGGGTCCATCGTCAACATCGCCTCGGTCGCCTCGTCCATCATCGCGGCGCCGAACCGCTTCATCTATGGCGCGACGAAGGCCGCCGTGATCGGGATGACGAAATCGGTCGCGGCGGATTACGTGACGAAGGGCATCCGCTGCAACGCGATCTGCCCCGCTACGGTGGAGAGCCCCTCGCTGGAAGCGCGGATGCGCGCGCAGGGCGATTACGAAGCCGCGCGCGCGGCCTTCATCGCGCGCCAGCCGATGGGACGGCTGGGCAAGCCCGAAGAGATCGCGGCGCTGGCGGTCTATCTAGCGTCGGACGAGGCGGCCTTCATGACGGGACAGGCGATTTCCATCGACGCGGGCTGGACGAACGTCTGATCGCAGGCACAAGAATTTTCTACGAAAATTCTTGATCCCGATCCTTCTGCGAAGGATCGGGGCGAAAATTCTTCGGACGAAGAATTTTCTAGGCGGCGTCCAGCGCGGCAGAGAGGCCGGACCAGAGCGCCTCGACCGGTTCCACCCCGATGGAGAGGCGCAGGAAGCCTTCGGGCACCGCATCGCCCCAGCGCGCGCGGCGTTCGCCCGCGCTGTGGGTGGACCCGAAGGAGGTGGCCCGCGCAAGGAAGGGGCAGGCCGCGAGGAAGCGTTCCGCCGTGTCGGCATCCTGCAGCGTCGCGCCGATCAGGAAGCCGAAGCCCCGCGCCTGCCGCGCCATGACGGCATGGGCGGGGTCTGCGGGCAGGCCCGGAAAGCGGACGGCCTGCACCTTGGGATGCGCCGCCAGCCGTTCGGCGATCACCTGCGCGCTGGCGCACATGCGGGCAAGGCGCACCTCCAGCGTCTCGAGCCCGCGATGGACGAGCCATGCCTCGAAGGCCCCCGGCACCGCGCCCGAAAGCTTGCGCCAGTCGCGCATCCGCGCCATCAGGCCTGCGTCGCGCGTGGCGACATGGCCGAAGAGCACGTCGGAATGCCCGCCCGGCGCCTTGGTATCGGCAGCCACGACGATATCGGCGCCAAGGTCGAGCGGGCGCTGCAGAAGCGCGGTCAGCGTCGTATTGTCGGCGATGACCGTCGCGCCCGCCGCATGGGCACGGGCCGCGATGGCGGCGATGTCGCAGGCATCGAGACCGGGGTTCGACGGGGTTTCCAGATAGACCACGCCCGCACCGGTGAAATCGGCCTCTGCCATCGCGGCGGTGGGCAGATAGGTCGCCTGAACGCCGAAGGGGCGCAGGAAGGCATCGGTGAAGAGGCGGGTCGTGTAATAGCCGTCCGAGGGGAGGACGACGCGCATCGCAGGCCTGACCGTAGCCATGAGCGCGGCCGAGATCGCGGCCATGCCCGAGGGGAAGGACAGGCAGGGCGCGTCCTCGAGGATGGCCAACTGCGCCTCGACCTCTTCCCATGTCGGCATCGACATGCGGCCATACATGAACCCGCCCTGATCGACACGCGGCAGGTGGTAGGTGGCGGCCGAGGTGATGGGGGGCGTGATCGCCTCGCCCTGCGCGAGCCGCGCCGCGCGGTGATGCAGAAGGCGCGCGGCGCGCAGGTCGGTGTCGTCGGTCATGGGTCTCTCCGTTCCCCGCCCAGCCTTTCGCGGCGCGGCGCGGAAATCAACCCCGCCCGCCGCGGAGGCGGCACATCATGAGGGCCGCGGAGGCGGCACATCACGACGGTCGCGCGGGCGGCAGCCCCGGGAGGGCCGTCTGCCCTCCCGGACCCACCCGAGGATATTTG
>JBEEOG010000104.1:0-4321 GCA_041191745.1 Pseudomonadota bacterium
TCCTGCACGGTCACGGACTTGCCCGCGACGAAGGTCAGGTCCACGGCGCTGACATTGGGGGTGGGCACGCGGATCGCCGTGCCGTCGAGCTTGCCCGCCAGTTCCGGCAGCACCTCGCCCAATGCCTTGGCCGCACCCGTGCTGGTCGGGATCATCGCCATCGCCGCCGCGCGGGCGCGGTAGAGGTCCTTGTGGCGGCGGTCCAGCGTCGGCTGGTCGCCGGTGTAGCTGTGGATCGTGGTCATGATGCCGCTCTCGATCCCGATCGCGTCGTTCAGCACCTTGGCCAAGGGGGCAAGGCAGTTCGTCGTGCAGGACCCGTTCGACACGACCAGATGTTCCGCCGTCAGCTGGCGGTGGTTCACGCCATAGACCACCGTCTTGTCGGCCTGCTTGGCCGGGGCCGAGACGAGGACGCGCTTGGCCCCGCGCCCCAGATGGACGGCGGCCTTGTCGCGCTGGTTGAACTGCCCCGTGCATTCCAGCACGACATCCACGCCCTCCCAGTCCAGCGTTTCGGGATCATAGGTGGACATCATGCGGATCGGGCCGCGGCCAAGGTCCAGCATCCCGTCGCGCACCTTCACCGTGCCGGGAAAGCGGCCATGCACGCTGTCGTATTTCAGCAGATGCGCGTTGGTTTCCACCGGACCCGTGGCATTGATCGCCACGACCTGCACGTCGTTGCGGTTCGATTCCGCGATATGCGCCAGCGTGCAGCGCCCGATGCGGCCGAAACCGTTGATCCCGATGGTGATGGTCATGCGCGCCTCTCCCTAACCTTCGGTATGCGTGGGTATGCCGTTCCCTTGGACCGAGACGCCCTGTATCGCAAGCCTAAAAACGACGCTATTTCAACATGTTAGCGGTATCATTCGGGGTTTGCGCTAACATCGGCAACCTTTGCCAAGCGCCCCGCGCTGGTCTATGCCTTTCGGATGGCACAAGGAGGGACGGCATGAGCGGTCTGATCGCGCTTCTGGATGACGTGGCGGCGATTGCCAAGGTGGCGGCGGCCTCGGTCGATGACATCGCGGGGCAGGCGGCCAAGGCGGGGGCCAAGGCGGCAGGCGTGGTGATCGACGATGCCGCCGTGACGCCGAAATACGTCCACGGATTCGAAGCCGACCGCGAATTGCCGATCATCTGGCGCATCGCGCTGGGATCGCTGAGGAACAAGCTGGTCATCCTGCTGCCCGGCCTTCTGGCGCTGGCGGCCTTTGCCCCTTTCATCATCACGCCGCTTCTGATGCTGGGCGGGGCCTATCTCTGCTTCGAAGGGGCGGAAAAGGTGTTCCACATCCTCTTCCCCCACGGTTCCGACGCGGTGGAGGCGGACCTCGACCCGCAGGATCCCGCGCATCTGGAGGAAGAAAAGATCGCGGGCGCGATAAAGACCGACTTCATCCTGTCGGCCGAGATCATGACCATCGCGCTCGCCGCCATCCCCGACCAGTCCTTCTGGATGGAGGCGGTGACGCTGGCCGTCGTGGGCACCCTGATCACGGCGGTCGTCTATGGCGCTGTGGCCCTGATCGTGAAGATGGACGACATCGGCCTGCACATGGCCGCGACCGCCCGCACGGGCGCGGGCCGCGCGGCGGGGCGGGGGCTGGTCAAGGGGATGCCGAAGCTGATGGCGCTGCTGTCCACCGTGGGCACGCTGGCGATGCTGTGGGTGGGGGGCAACATCGTCGTGCATGGCCTGCACGATCTGGGCTGGCACTGGCTTTACGATCAGGTCCACCACGCCGCCGACTGGGGCGCGCATGCGCTGCCCGCGGTGGCGGGCTTCGCGGGGTGGCTGGTGACGGCGACGCTGGACGGCATCTTCGGCCTTGCGCTGGGGCTTCTGCTGATCCCCGTGGCGACAAAGGTGATCGCGCCCGTGGTGGCGCGGGTGACGGGCAAGGCCGCCGCCGGACACTGACCGAAACGGAAAGGGCGGGGTCGTGAAACCCCGCCCTTCCAATGCCTTGCGAGCCGATCCTCAGACCAGCGATTTCGCCACGGTGACGGCGTTTTCCGCCGTGATGCCGAATTCCTTGTAAAGCCGCTCCATCGGGGCCGAGGCGCCGAAGGACGACATGCCGACGAAACCGGCCTTCGCTTCCTTGCCGCGTTCGCCCAGAAGCCAGCGGTCCCAGCCTTGGCGGACGCCCGCCTCGATCGCCACGCGGGCGGGGCCGGGGGGCAGGACCTTGCGGCGGTAGGCCTCGTCCTGCGCGGCGAAGAGTTCCATGCAGGGCATGGAGACGACGCGGGTGCCGATGCCTTCGGCTTCGAGCATCTCCTTGGCCTTCAGCGCGATCTCGACCTCGGACCCCGTGGCGATCAGGATGACCTGACGCTTGGCCACGGCTTCGGCCAGCACATAGGCGCCCTTGGCGACCATGTTGGTGTTGGTGTGGGTCTTGCGGACCGCAGGCAGGTTCTGGCGGCTCAGCGCCAGAACGGTCGGCGTGGCCTTCTGCGACAGGGCGATTTCCCACGCCTCGGCGGTTTCCACGAGGTCGGCGGGCCGGATCACCAGCGTGTTGGGCGTGGCGCGGGACATGGCCAGATGTTCGACGGGCTGGTGGGTGGGCCCGTCCTCGCCCAGACCGATGCTGTCATGGGTCATCACATAGACCACCGGCAGACCCATCAGCGCCGAGAGGCGCATCGACGGGCGGGCATAGTCGGTGAAGCACATGAAGGTGCCGCCATAGGGCCGCACGCCCCCGTGCAGCGCCATGCCGTTCATCGCCGCCGCCATCCCGTGTTCGCGGATGCCGTAATAGACATAGCGGCCCTTGCGATCCTCGGGCGAGAACACGCCCAGATCGGCGGTCTTGGTGTTGTTCGACCCCGTCAGGTCGGCGGACCCGCCGATGGTCTCAAGCATCACGGGGTTCACCGCCGCCAGCACCTTTTCCGATGCCGCGCGGGTGGCGAGTTTGGGCAGCGTCTCGACCGCCGCCTTCTTCACGCCGCGGATCACGCCTGCCAGCTTGGCGGGCGCGTCGCCTGCGAAGATGCGGGCGAATTCGGCCTGTTTCGCGGGCGACAGCGCCGCAAGGCGGGCTTCCCATTCGGCGCGGGCGGCAGCGCCGCGCTGGCCCTTGGCCTCCCATGCGCGCTTGATGTCGGCAGGCACCTCGAAGGGGCCGTGGGTCCAGCCATAGGCGGCCTTGGCGGCGGCCATCTGGGCGGCATCGGTCAGCGCGCCGTGGCCCTTGGACGTATCCTGCGCGGCATGGCCGAGCGCGATATGCGTCTTGCAGGCGATCATCGTCGGGCGGTCTGATGCCTTGGCGGCAGTCAGCGCGCGGTCGATGTCGGCGGGATCATGCCCGTCGCAGGACAGCACGTTCCAGCCCGAGGCCGCGAAGCGCGCCTTCTGGTCGGTCACGTCGGCGATCGACACCTTGCCGTCGATGGTGATGCCGTTGTCATCCCACAGCACGATCAGGCGGCTCAGCTTCTGCTTGCCGGCCAGACCGATGGCTTCCTGGCTCACGCCTTCCATCAGGCAGCCGTCGCCCGCGATGACATAGGTGTAGTGATCCATCACCTTCGCCCCCCAGCGGGCGCGCAGGTTTTCTTCGGCCATGGCGAAGCCCACGGCATTGGCGATGCCTTGGCCCAGCGGGCCGGTCGTGGTTTCCACCCCCGCGACATGGCCGAATTCCGGATGGCCCGCCGTGATCGCGCCCCACTGGCGGAAGTTCTTCACCTGCTCCAGCGTCATGTCGGCATAGCCGGTCAGGTACAGGAGCGAATAGATCAGCATCGACCCGTGGCCCGCCGACAGGATGAAGCGGTCGCGGTTGGGCCAGCGCGGGGCGGCAGGATCGAAGCTCAGGTGCTTTTCGAACAGCACCGTCGCCACATCCGCCATGCCCATCGGCATGCCCGAATGGCCGGAATTCGCGGCGGCGACCGCATCGAGGGTCAGGGTGCGGATCGCGCAGGCGCGCATCCAGTGATCCGGGTGGCGGGCGCGGAGCGTCTCGATATCCAAGGCCGATTGTCCTGTCTTGCGGGTGGAAGCCTGCGGGGTGCATAGCAAGAAAGGCGGCAAGATCAAGCAGGACGGGCCGGTTGCGGTGTCGCGGGGCGTGAGTTGGCCCTGCGGATTGGGGTAAGATCGATCCGACAGGCCTGCCGTGCGATTCGCCACAGGCGGCGGGCCAGATGCAGAACCAGATGCAAAAGACGTGGCGGACAGGCAAGGAACGGGGGCGCGACATGCAGGACATCGCGGAACTTGAACGCAGGATCTCGGCCGCATTGGGCCGGATCGGCGCGGGGATCGAGGCGCTGGCCGCGCCCGCCG
>JBEEOG010000105.1:0-4493 GCA_041191745.1 Pseudomonadota bacterium
GGTTAGGGTCGTGAGTTCGAATCTCATCGCCCGCTCCAGTCAGACCGCAAGGGGCGCCCATCGGGCGCCCCTTCTGCATTCCGCCCCCCTTCCCGGCACGGCCAGCTGACCCGACAGGGCGGAACCGCGTCACGAACTTGCGAGCCATTCTCATTCGCATTGACATTGCGAATAAGTCGCACATTTAATCAGGACATATCCGCAAGGAACAAGGACCCTCGACCGATGATCGATCGCCGCTCTTTGCTTGCCAGTCTTGCCCTTCTGCCCGTGCTTGGCCGTCCGGCCCTTGCGGCGCAGCCTTCCGTCATCGCCACCACCGGCATGATCGCCGATGCCGCCCGCCGCCTGACGGGGGCCGCGGTGCCCTCGATCCTCGGGCCCGGGATGGACCCGCATGCCCACCGCCCGACGCGGGGCGACATCCTCGCCCTGTCGCGGGCCGATGTGATCCTGTGGCACGGGCTGAACCTCGAAGCGCAGTTCCGCGACGTGATCGCCGAACTCGCCCCGAAAAAGACCGTCGTCGCGCTGGGCGAGGCGCTGCCCCGCGAGCTGCTGCTGACCGATCCCGAATATCCCGACCAGCCCGACCCGCATGTCTGGATGGACCCCGCCATCTGGCAGCAGGTCGTGGCCGAAGCCGGACGCGCGCTGTCGGCGGCGGGGTTCGACACGGGCGCGCGGGGCACCGCCTATGCGGCCGAGATCGCCGCGCTCGGCACCTATTCGGCCGAGGTTCTGGGCAGCGTCCCCGCTGACGCCCGCGTCCTTGTCACCGCGCATGATGCATTCGGCTATTTCGGGCGCGCCTATGGCTGGCAGGTCGAAGGGATCCAGGGCATCTCGACCGAATCCGAAGCGGGCCTTGCCCGGATCGCGGAACTGGTGGACATGCTGGTGGCGCGCCGGATCGGGGCGGTCTTCGTCGAAAGCTCGGTCCCCGACCGCTCCATCCGCGCGCTGATCGAAGGGGCCGCGGCACAGGGGCACGAGGTGACGATCGGGGGCGAGCTGTTCTCGGACGCGATGGGGGCCGAGGGCACCTACGAGGGCACATGGATCGGCATGATCGACCATAACGTGACCACCATCGCCCGCGCGCTGGGCGGCACCGCCCCCGACAAGGGGATGAACGGCCTCTTGGGCGGGGGCGCGTGATGGTGGACCCCACCCCCCTGCCCCTGCCCGAGGCGGCGCTGTCGGTCAGTGCGCTGACCGTCAGCTATGGCGGGCTTGCGGCGGTGGACGGGGTGACGGCGCGCTTTGCCAAGGGCGCGATGACGGCCATCGTCGGGCCGAACGGCGCGGGGAAATCCACCCTGCTGAAGGCCGCGCTCGGCCTGATCCCCGCGCGGACGGGCGAGGTGCGGGTGTTCGGCCAGCCGGTCGCGGCGGCCCTGCCCCGCATCGCCTATGTCCCGCAGCGGGCGGCGGTGGACTGGGATTTCCCCGCCCGCGCGCTGGACGTGGTGCTGATGGGGGCATGGCGGCGCAGGGGCCTTCTGGGCCGGATGCGCCCCGAACGGGCGCGCGCGCGCGACTGCCTCGCCCGTGTGGGCATGGAGGGTTTCGCCGACCGCCAGATCGGCGCGCTGTCGGGCGGGCAGCAGCAGCGGGTCTTCCTTGCCCGCGCGCTGATGCAGGGGGCGGACCTGTTCCTGCTGGACGAACCCTTTGCCGGTGTCGATGCCGCGACCGAAGCCGCCATCATCGCCGTGCTCAAGGGCCTGCGCGATGCGGGCGCGACGGTCGTCGCGGTGCATCACGACCTGTCCACCGTGGCGGACTATTTCGACCGCGTGCTGCTTCTGAACCGCAGCGCCGTGGCCGAAGGGCCGGTCGCCACGACCTTCCGGCGCGACCTTGTCGCCCGCACCTATGGCAGCGCGCTTGCGACGGCCATTCCGGCCTGAGTGATGCTGTCGGCGCTCCTCCTGCAATCGGGCTACAACGCCGCGCTCGTGACGGTGGGCGCGGCGCTCTTGGGCCTTGCGGCGGGGGCGGTCGGGGCTTTCGTGAACCTGCGCCGCCGCGCGCTGGTGTCGGATGCGATGGCGCATGCGACCCTGCCCGGCATCGGGATCGCCTTTCTGGTCATGGTGGCGCTGGGGGGCGACGGGCGCGCGCTGCCCGGCCTTTTGGCGGGGGCGGCCCTGTCGGCGGCGGCGGGGCTTTGGGTGCTGCAGGGCCTGTCACGCACCCGCCTGCCCGATGATGCCGCCATCGGGGCGGTGCTGTCCTCCTTCTACGGGGCGGGGATCGTGATCCTGACGCTGATCCAGTCGCTCGGCGCGGGCAAGCCTGCGGGGCTGGAAGGGTTCCTGCTGGGTTCGACCGCCGGAATGCTGATGGCCGATGCGGTGACGATCGCGGCGGGGGGCTTCGTCGTGCTGGCGCTGCTGGTCCTGCTGGCGCGCCCGCTGGTCATGGTGGCCTTCGATGCGGGCCATGCGGCGATGATGGGCCTTTCGGTCCGTGCGATGGATGCGGCGCTGATGCTGATGACGCTGGCGGTGGTGCTTCTGGGCCTGCGCGTGGTGGGGCTGATCCTGATCGTGGCGCTTCTGATCACGCCCGCCGCCGCCGCGCGGTTCTGGACGGACCGCGCGGGCATCGTGGCGGTGGTGGCGGGCGGGATCGGGGCGGCCTGCGGCTGGATCGGGGCGGCCATCTCGGCCAGCGCGCCGGACCTGCCGACCGGCCCCGTGATCGTGCTGCTGGCCTTTGCCGCATTCGTGCTGTCGCTGGTCGTCGCGCCGCGCCACGGGCTTCTTGCCCGCGCCGCGCGGGGGCGCAGGCTGCGGGGGGCATGATGGGCGCCGAATTCGTCCCCCTGACCCTGCCGCCGCTGGTGATCGCCACGCTGGCCGCCCTTGCCTGCGCGCTGCCGGGCAATTTCCTCGTCCTCAGGCGGCAGGCGCTGCTGGGCGATGCGATGGCCCATGTCGTCCTGCCGGGGATCGTGGCGGCCTTCCTGCTGACGGGGCGGGTGACGACGGGGGTGATGCTGCTGGGCGCGCTCTTCGCCGCCGGAGCCAGCGCCCTGATGATCGAGGCGCTGCGCCGTCTGGGCCGGCTCGATCCCGGGGTGGCGATGGGGATCACCTTCACCACCCTTTTCGCAAGCGGCGTCCTGCTTCTGGAGGTGTCGGGCGCGGCGGGGGTGCATCTGGATGTCGAACATGCGCTTTACGGCAATCTGGAAGGGCTGATCTGGTTCGAGGCGACGGGCTGGGCCTCGCTCCTCGATCCCGTGGCGCTGGCGGGACTGCCGCCCGAGGTGGCGGGGCTTTCGGCGGTGCTCGCGCTGACGGCGGGGGCGGTCGCGCTGTTCTGGCGGCCGCTCGTCATCAGCACCTTCGACGAAGGCTTCGCCCGCACGGCGGGACTGCCCGTGGCGCTGATCGGCGCGGGGCTGACGGGGGTGACGGCGCTGGCGGCGGTCGCGGCCTTTTCGGCGGTGGGGTCGATCCTGACCATCGCCATGCTGGTCTGCCCTGCGGCGACGGCGCGGCTCATGACCGACAGCCTGCCGCGGCAGGTGGCGCTGTCGCTGGCCCTCGCGGCGGCGGCGGCGGTCACGGGCACGCTGGCCGCGGGCTATCTGCCGCCGCTGGTGGGCCTGCCCGGCACGGTCAGCGCGGCGGGGATGATCGGGGCGCTGTCGGGCCTCTTCCTTGGCCTTGCCGCGCTTTTCGGCCCGAAACGGCGGCGGGCCGGCGGCTGAGCCCCCCTGCGCCTTGCCCTTGGCCCCTGCCGCGCCCTATAAGGCGCGGGTCAGCCGGAAAGGAAGCCAGCCATGCGCAGCGCCGAGATCAACCGCGCAACCGCCGAGACCGAGATCGCGGTCTTCGTCAACCTCGACGGGACGGGGCAGTATGACAACCACACCGGCGTCGGCTTCTTCGATCACATGCTGGACCAGCTCGCGCGCCATTCGCTGATGGACCTGACGGTCAAGGCCGATGGCGACCTGCATATCGACGACCACCACACGGTCGAGGATTGCGGCATCGCGCTGGGTCAGGCCATCGCGCGGGCGCTGGGCGACAAGGCGGGCATCCGCCGCTACGGGCATTTCAACCTTGCCATGGACGACGCGCAGGTGGCCTGCGCGCTGGATCTGTCGGGGCGGCCCTTCCTCGTCTGGAACGTCGACTTCCCCACGCAGAAGATCGGCACCTTCGACACCGAACTGGTGCGCGAATTCTTTCAGGCGCTGGCCACGCATGGCGGCATCACGCTGCATGTGGACAAGATCCACGGGATCAACAGCCACCATATCGCCGAAGCGGCCTTCAAGGCCGTGGCCCGCGCCCTGCGCGCGGCGGTGGAACATGACCCGCGCCTTGGCGGGGCGCTGCCCTCGACCAAGGGCGCGCTGTGACCGCCCGCGCGCGCAAAGGCCCTGACAGATGACCCTGACCGTCCTTGTCGATTACGACAGCGGGAACCTCCATTCCGCCGAAAAGGCCTTCCAGCGCATGGCG